>JBOHSY010000080.1:0-2928 GCA_050733355.1 Gemmatimonadales bacterium
AGTATGTTCTTGTCGAACATGCCTTGAAAGAGGCCGATGGCGTGATCGCCGTTCTTCAAGATCAGCCAGTTCTGTGACGGATCTCCACCGAAGACCTTGAAACCGAGCTTCTCATAAAACTGCCTCGAAGCTTCAAGGTCCTTGACAGCCAAGCTGATTGAAAACGCGCCGAGTTCCATGCCTTCCTCCTTTGGGGTGCGAAATTCAGAGCGCTGTCGTTCGTTGTGGCCGGTGAACAGCCAGTCGCGGTGATCCGCGAGATCCTCCCGCTCCGCCAAGCGTGGCGCGGCGGCGCCCGCAAGCTCCAGGAGCTCCTCCAGGAGGCGCATCCCGGCGAGCCGGTGCCCGCCATCCCGACCATCCACCGGATCCTGGTGCGCCACGGCCGCGTCCGCCGCCGTCGCCGCTCCTGCCTGCGCTATAGGCTCTCGGCAAACCCCCGCAGTTGCCGGTTGAAGGTTGCCGCATCATCCCAGAACGGCGCGGGCCCTGCATTGGGGATGATCTGGATCTGCGCGTGCGCGATCCCGCTTGGTGCTGATCCGCCACCGCCGGTTTCACGACCGCATCCTCGGCGCCAGGCGTTATCAACACCGGCCGGCGAATCCT
This sequence comes from Gemmatimonadales bacterium, assembly GCA_050733355.1. Classification (GTDB taxonomy): domain Bacteria; phylum Gemmatimonadota; class Gemmatimonadetes; order Gemmatimonadales; family GWC2-71-9; genus DASQPE01. Next base: position 610 of record JBOHSY010000080.1, read on the forward strand.
CGGCAGGAGGTCGTCGTTGTCGAACGAGCGGGAGAACATTGCCTGGCGGACGCAGTATCTCGGCGCCGTGGCGCCAGTGGGACGGCCCGAGGACCAGCCGGCCTCGGCCTCGGCATCGCTGCCGGCATACCTGGGGACCCTCGCCGTCACTCTGCTGGTCCTCGCCACCGTCGTGCAGAAAACGGTGGATGCAGTTGTCCTGCTCGTCGGGCTGCTCGCCGCCCGCCGGGTCGATGGCCTCGACCGGCGAGCGACGAGGCTCGCTCCGATGCTGGCGGCGATCGCCTGGCCCTTCCGGCTCATCGCCGGGTCGCGCTCACCCTCGGCTTCGCGTGGTACTTCCTCGCGATCGTCGGCGTGTCGCTGGTCTCGCCCTTCTTCAACATGGTCATCGCGATCGCCGTCGGCCTCATCATCATCGAACTGTTCCTCGCGGCCGAGGACGTGGTCGCCGCGCCACAGGCCGGCGGAGGTCGGGTGGGCGCGGCGCTGAGCATCGGCGCGATCCTCTTCGTGGCGCTGCCCGCCGTGGCGCTGGCCGACAGCTTCTCCGACCAGACGGACATGCAAGGGTCGGCCTTCTACCGCCGCATGCCCCAGCGCAAGCTGCCGGAGTATCAGGACCCCCGGGCCAGGAGAGCGGGGGACCGGGGCACGGCGGCGGTCCGCCGAAGGAACTCAGTCCCTACGCGGGTCCGGGCGGCCAGGACAGCGGCGGGCCGCCGAAGCTGCCGGAGTACCGAGCCCCCGGGACGCCGCCGCCGAAGCCACCGCCGTGGTGGATGCCCGACGGCTTTGGTCCGTTTTTTGGTTACGCCTAGCCCTGATCGTCGCCAGCAAGCCTACTTCCAACCCCAAGAAAGGCGGATCCCATGCGCCGCACGCGATTTCTCCAGAGCGTCGCCGCCGGCCTGATATTGGCGGTCGTCGCGACACCTGCCGCCGGCCAGGCGGGCAAGCTCCCGATCATCAGTGCCCGCCAGTTCACCGGCGGCAGCGCGCAGGTAACCGTGCGCGGGTCGGTCCAGATCGACCAGGGGGTGGCGATCAACACCCAGGCCAGCGTGGGGGACGGCGAGGTGACGTGGCTCCAGTTCGGCGCCTCCGGATCCGAGGCACCCAATGCCCTCATCACCTACGGAGAGACCGGAGAGATCGGGGTCAGCGTCGGCAAAGGGAAGTTCGTCGCCACCGCGGGTATCGTCCCCGGCGAAAAACCCCAGTGTGCGGGCAAAACCGACGTGACCGGGACGTCGGTCTCCGGCCACTACACCTGCAAAGGGGTGACCTCGCACGACGGGGCCACGAGCAAGATGGGAAAGGTGGACATCGAGGTGCGATTCACCGCCAAGTCGTAGGTGAAGGGCATCTGCGCCCCGTCAGGGGCGGGTGCGCTCGCCTCTTCCGTGCCTCGGCCACGAGCGCATTGGCGCACATCGGCCTCTCGGACGATGCTGGCCGACTTGTCGTCCGCCTCCTTGCGAAGCCGGTCGGCTTACCCGCGGGATTCACGTTGGCCGCTGGGCGACAGCGAGGAGATGGGCGCTGCTGCCCAGCACTGCCGGCTCCGTTTCCAGCATTCGGGCCACGTGTAACAGCGCTGCGCGCCGCTGGGCGTCCGCCATTCGCGCCGTCACATCCGGCAGGATCCAGCCCGGACCCTCCAGGCCGTACACCCCGTGCAAGGCCAGGCCCGCAGCCAGCACCTCGTCCGCCAGCTCCTCCGGGCGATGAAAGTAGGCCGTCGTGAAGTAATCCAGCCGCTCCGTGGGATTGCGGTGTTGACCGTCCCGCAGATCTTGCTCCACAATCCGCGCGAACCGGGGATTCTGCAGAAGATCACGCGCGAGACCGTCCAGCGCCGAGGCCCACCGGGAGATGGCAGCGGCAAACAGCCAGCCGCCTGGCTTGAGCACGCGGGCCGCCTCGTGCAGCGACCGCGCCCGATCCCCGGGATCGGTCAGGTGATACAGCGGACCGAGCAGGAGGACCACGTCGGCCGTGTCACCGGGCATCTCCAAGGCACGGGCGTCACCAACTCGGCAGGAGGCCAGCGGCTGCTCGGCCGCGGCGCTGCGCCGCCGCGCTTCCGCCACGAGTCGCGGCACTGGATCGAGCAGATGCACCGAGTAGCCAGCCTCGGCCAGCCACAGGGCATAGGCTCCGGCTGCCCCACCAACGTCCACGACGAACCCGGGCGGTGGCGGCGCAAAGCGCTGGATCAACTCCCGAGTGCGCGCCTCCTCGAGCTGGAACGGCCCCTGCTGCAGCCGAGCTTCCTCGGGTGCTCGATCGTAGTAGTCCGTGATGACCGGATCG
>JBOHSY010000081.1:0-2325 GCA_050733355.1 Gemmatimonadales bacterium
CCTAACGATCGCGCATCAGCTGCAGGCGCCATGGTCGTGCACGAGTCAACTTACGGTCCGCAGCCCTCCAACGGAGTGCTGCACCCGAGCGGAGCTCAGGAGCCGGCCGCGCCTGTCAGCTGCATGCGCTGGTTAGGCCTCACCCGCGCCGGCGCCAGTGCCGCGGATGGCGGCGCCCGTGGACCACGCCCACGATGCTGATTGTCGTCGGGAACATCCGGTAGTACACGGCATACGGAAATTGGGCGACCAGCACTCGCCGGAGCTGGCCATGGACGACTGGGAAGCTCCCTGGATTCTGCCGAATGCGTGCGAGCGCCTCGTCAACGGCAGCCAGGAAGCGCCGAGCTGTGCCTGGCGAGCGGCCTGCGTACCACTCGACCGCCTCGGCGAGCTCCGCCTCGGCGACCGACCGGACGACGAGCTGGCGCACTACTTGAGGCGCCGCTCGAGATCAGCTTTGACGGCGTCCCAGCTACGCCCGCTCTCGGGGTCCCGCTCTGCCTCGGCAGAGCGCCGGTCGAGTTCCGCACCCAACTCGGGCGAGATGGGCGCTGCTTCAGCCGGCTCGAGGCTGTCCCAGAGCTCGCTGATGAGTTCCAGCCGCTCGGCGGGCGAGAGATGCGAGAAGTCGAACTTGGGGTTGGCCATGGCAGAAATCTGCCGGTCACAGGGGGCAGCCGCAAGCGACCGCGGGTGGAGGCCTAACGGATCGCGCATCAGCTGCGGGCGGCGGGCCCAGCCGATACGAATTCTACGATCGACCCCGCGCCGGCGCTCCGACGCGGCCGGGCGCTCGCCACCGCGGGCGCCCGTCAGCTGCATGCGCTGGTTAGGCGGCACCTTGACCTCACTTATGGTCTGGCGGCGGAATATCGGTGTTGTAGATGTCGACCACGATGCGCCAGGCCCCGTCAGGCTGTTTCCGCCAAACCGAGAGCCATTTTCCAGGCTCGGTTACCGGCCTCCCATTCTCACCCATCATTGTGGCTACGTACGTGCCCATGCTGTACCCGATGTCCCCGCTGGTGGAGATCTCAACCTTCATTAGCGCGGCTTTGCTCTGAAAGTCTGGAATTGCGAGAACGTGGCTCCACTCCTCGCGAATTGCCGCCTTGCCGCTAATGAGCGGCTCTGCGGCAGGGAGCAACAGCGCATCGTCGGCGTAGAAGGAAATGATTCGTTCTAGGTCCCGCTCCTCTATTGCCTGGTTCAGCGCGGCATCCGCAGCTCTGATTGTCTCAGGTGCACCGGCCGGGCCGGGCCCAGGACCGCGACCGCAAGCCGCTAGCATCAGCGCGAAGGTCATCCAGGAGATTGAGCGATCCCCTACGCATAGCTCTGCGGACGTCTGCGGCCATCTAAGGGTTGGGTGCTGCCTAACGGACCGCGCATCAGCTGCGGGCGGACTGCCCGCAGTTCCGAATTCGATGATCCACCGCGGGCCGGCACTCCGGCCCGCTCGGACGCTCCTTCAGGAGCGCCCGTCAGCTGCATGCGCTGGTTAGGCGCTACCGCACGCGCGACCGCCGGGTGCGAGGGGACCGGGCACGCGGTGGGCGGCGCCGTTCCCGGATGATGCCAGCCAATGCGCGCAGCGCGTCGTTGACCGCTGAGGAATCGGGGAAGACTTCGGCGACATCCGGCTCGAGGATCACGATGTGGCTGCCCGCCGTGAGACGGGCGGCGTACGGGTTCCGTCTGCCCTTGCTGAAGTCGTACTCGGGCAGGATGTCGTCGGGACCCGGTGCAGGACGCTGCCGGCTATGAGGCGCCTTCTTCATATGCTCGATGCTCGCGACGAGTCGCTTTCCGTGCGCTGATCAACCGAATGCGGTCATGGCGCTCGGTAAACATGACCGCAAGCAACCGGCGTTGCTGGGAGTGGGCGAGCAGCACCGCACGGGCCTCACCCACCGAGTGCCGGGGATCATCGACCACGAGGCCGAAGGCGTCGTTAAAGGCCGTTGCCGCTTCGTCGAACGTGACCCCGTGTTTCTTGGCGTTGGCCGCCGCCTTCTTGGGGTCCCATTCGAAGGTGACGGCCATGCGAGAAGCTTACGCATGATGGGAGCTTTTCGGTATGCGCCTAACGTCGTGCCGATAAGCTGCGGGCGCCGAAGGCGGCCGTCAGCTTCATCGGCGTGTTGGGCGGCGTAATGGAGAATCGCCCCGGTGCCAGAGTGCACGCAATCCGAACCTCCTCTCAGCTATCGCAGATCACGAAAGAACTCGCGGAGGTCGCGTGCCAAAGCCTCGGGCTCCTCAAGGGCGGCAAAGTGGCCGCCGGCAGACATGGCCGTCCAGCGCCGGAGATTGAAGTAG
>JBOHSY010000082.1:0-2392 GCA_050733355.1 Gemmatimonadales bacterium
ATCCATTTCCATTGGACCGGGATTACGACCGGCACCGATGGGCTCCCCGTTCCGGTGCCCGCCAACTTCGACCGGCTGCACGTAGCAGCCCTCGACGCCAACGAGGGTGCGCTCCGGCACCGGCTCACGCGCGCCGCGGAGCTGCTGCGCGGGCGCGAGGTGCGCGTGGCAACTCCAGCCGGCACGGATCTCCGGTTCCGCATCGGCACCCGGCCGATCTGCCTCCAGGACGGCAACGCGGCACAGTCGGCGGTCGGGAAGAAGCCGCTCCGGATCGACAAGGAAATCGAGCTGCCGGCCGGCGTGCTGCGGGTGGCGCCCCTCGAGGAGAGCGTGAACGGCACCCTGGCCATCCCGATGCTGCGCATCGGCAACGACACGGCGAGAGGGGTGCAGCTCGATTTCACCAAGGGACGGGTGACCGACATCCGGGCCGAGTCGGGCGCGGATGCGGTGCGGGCCATGCTCTCGCAGACCCCGGCGCTCGCGAGCTTCCGGGAGCTGGGCATCGGGTTCAACCCTGCGCTCGTCGTGCCGGTCACCCAGCCCGCGATCCCCTATGCAGGATACGGCGCGGGCATGGTCCGGCTCTCGCTCGGAGACAACCGCGAGCTCGGCGGCCGGGTGTCGGGCGGGGCCGTGCGCTGGCTCTTCTTCCCCGACGCCACCGTCACGGTAGGGACGACGCTGCTGGTCGACCGCGGGCGCCTGGTGCTCTGAGCCATGAGCGCCGGACGCGCCTGGCTGCTGCTCGTCATGGCCGGCCTGCTCGAGACCGGGTGGGCCATCGGCCTCAAGTACACCCAGGGCTTCACCCGCCTCTGGCCGAGCGTCTGGACCGCGCTGGCGATGGTCGGGAGCCTGTGGCTGCTCGCGCGGGCGCTTCGGGTTCTGCCCGTGGGCACCGGCTACGCCGTCTGGACCGGCATCGGGACGGTGGGCGCCGCCATTCTCGGCATCGTGCTGCTGGGTGAGTCCCGGTCCGCCGCGCGACTGGTCTGTCTCGCGCTGATCGTCGCCGGTATCGTCGGGCTCAGGCTGGCCGCTCCGGCCGAGTAGGCCTGCATGCACCTGGGCGGATACGTTTCGGCGGGCTTCCTCGTCACGCGGCGGTTTCCCCGGCCGGCATACAACTCGGCCGACCTGCTCCCCGCCACGATCTTCAGCGCATCCAGCGACCTCGCGACCTTCATCCCCGACGTCTGGGCGATCGCGTGGTGCGGCGTCCAACCCGCCGGCCGCCGCGCGGACGCCGCGAAGCTCGGGATAGCCCCGGAACGGGTCGAGAGCATCGTGGCGCGGGTGACCGCGCTGATCGTCGACGACTCCCGCTACGGCTGGCCGAACGTCTGCTACGCGCTCGATGCGGCGGTCGAGATGGCGCGGCTCGCCGCGCCCGAGGGCGGCGGACTTGTGGCGCTCGAGCTCGGCCTGCACACCGACGACCTGCCCGTGTTTCTCGAGGTCTCCGCGCCGCCACCCTCCCCGCCGGGGACCGGGCCCCATGGAGAGCCCGGTGTGCGCACCGCGCTCCGGCGCGGCGCCCCCATCCTGGCCACTGGCCGCCCGCTCGGGTTCGAGCCGCTCTGCTTCGATCGCGCGCTGGGCTGCTCGTGGCTTTGCAACGGGCTCGAGGTCGCCGTGGCCCGCGAGCTCGGCATCCGGCCGAACGGGGTCGGCCTGCTCGCCGACGCCGGCGAGGCCCGCCGGGCGGTCGCCTACATTTCCCGGGACGACGTCGGTGCGGAGCCCGGCCTCTGGCTGCCCTGGCTCCTCACCGAGCACACCGCGGCCTAAGGGACAGGACATGCCGGCACATCGAGTCGCGCTCGGCGCGCTGTTGCTCGGGCTCGGCGAGCTGCCGCTCAGCGCGCAGACCATCGACCTGTCGCGCTACGAGATGGTGGATCTCACTCACGCGCTGAACGCGCGCACCGTCTTCTGGCCCACGTCGGAAGGCGGGTTCGAGCTTCAGCGGATTGCCTTCGGGCCGACGCCCGGCGGTTGGTTCTACGCGGCCAACGCGTTCGCCATGCCGGAGCACGGCGGCACCCATCTGGACGCGCCGATCCACTTCGCCGAGGGCGGGGCCACCGCCGATCGCGTCCCGCTGGACCGGCTGGTGCTGCCGGCCGTCGTCATCGACGTGAGCGCGAAGGCCGCGAAGGACCCGGACTACCGGCTCACGCCGGACGATGTGAGGGCGTTCGAGCGACGGCACGGGACGATTCCCGCCGGCGCCGCGGTAGTGCTCCGTACCGGCTGGGACCAGCGCTGGCCGGACCGGAGGCCTATCTGGGGGATGACACCCCGGGCGACGCGTCGCGACTCCATTTCCCGAGCTTCGGTGCCGACGGGGCCCGGCTCCTGGTGGAAGCGCGGCGGGTAGGGG
>JBOHSY010000083.1:0-33794 GCA_050733355.1 Gemmatimonadales bacterium
GGTGCGCCCGGCGGGCCGGGCGGTGATCGCGGGGCGGCGCCCGTGCGCAGCTTCGGCCCCGACGCCGAGAAGGGCGGCGGGCGGAAGAAGGGCAAGAAGGGCAAGCGGACGTCCGTCGACCAGGAAGCGGTGCAGGCGAACATCCTGAAGACCCTTCAGGGCATGAAGGGCGGCGCCCGCGGCAAGGGCCGTCGCTCCGACGAGCCGTCCTATCGCGACCAGCTCGCCGGCCGCCTCGCGGAGGAGCGCGAGAAGGAAAAGACGCTCATCCGGGTGAACGAGTACATCTCGGTCTCGGAGCTCGCCGGCCTCATGAAGATCCCCGCCACCCAGATCGTCCAGTTCGCGTTCAAGGAGCTGGGCATGATGGTGACCGTGAACCAGCGGCTCGACTTCGACCAGATCGAGCTGATCGCCTCGGAGTTCGGCTTCCACGCGGTGAAGGAGGAGGAGTACGCGGCCGAGGTGGCGGTCGCGGAGCCCGAGGAGGAGGGTGATCTCGCGGCGCGTCCGCCGGTGGTCACCATCATGGGCCACGTGGACCACGGCAAGACGTCCCTGCTCGACTACATCCGCAAGGCGAACGTAGTCGCCGGCGAGGCTGGCGGCATCACCCAGCACATCGGCGCGTACAACGTGTCCCTCGGCGACGGGAAGGCGATCACCTTCCTCGACACGCCGGGCCACCAGGCATTCACCGCCATGCGCGCCCGCGGCGCCCAGGTCACCGATATCGTCGTGCTGGTCGTCGCGGCCGACGACCAGGTCATGCCGCAGACCGTCGAGGCGATCAGCCACGCGCGCAATGCCGGCGTACCCATGATCGTCGCGATCAACAAGATCGATCTCCCCGCCGCCGACGTGGACAAGGTCAAGCGCGATCTGCTCCAGCACAACGTCGTGCTCGAGGAATTCGGCGGGAACGTGCTCTCCGCGCCGATCTCGGCGAAGAAGGGCACCGGCGTCGATCACCTGCTGGAGCAGGTCCTGCTCCAGGCCGAGCTGCTCGACCTCAAGGCGAACGCCGCGGGCCGGGCGCACGGCACGGTGCTCGAGGCCACGCTCGATCCGGGCAAGGGGCCCCTCGCCACCGTGCTGGTGCAGAAGGGCACCCTGCACGTCGGCGACGATTTCATCTGCGGCAAGTTCTCCGGCCGCGTGCGCGCGCTGTTCGACGAGCGCGGCAAGCAGGTCAGGGAGGCCGGGCCGTCGATGCCGGTGCAGATCCTCGGCTTCGAGGGGGTCCCGTCGGCCGGCGACGCGTTCACCGTGGTCGCGGACGCGGTCGAGGCGCGCGAGATCGCGCAGCGGCGCCAGCGCCTGGAGCGCGAGGCGCAGAGCCGCCGCACCCAGAAGGCCTCCAGCCTCGAGGACTTCAGCCGCGCCCTCAAGGAGGGCGAGGTCTCCATGCTCCGCATCATCATCAAGGCCGACCAGGGCGGCCCGGCCGAGGCGCTGGCCGACGCGCTGGCCCAGCTCAGCACGCCCGAAGCCCGCGTGGACGTGGTCCACCGGGGGGTGGGCGCCATCTCGGAGGGCGACGTGCTTCTCGCGAAGGCGTCGGGCGCCATCATCCTCGGCTTCCACGTGCGGCCCGACACCAACGCCCGCGCCGCCGCGGAGCGCGAGCAGGTGGACATCCGGACTTACCGCATCATCTACGAGGCGGTGGACGACGTCCGGAACGCGCTCGAGGGTCTGCTCAAGCCGGAGGAGAAGGAGGTCGTCCTCGGCGAGGCGGAAGTGCTCCAGCTGTTCAAGGTGAGCAAGGTGGGCACGATCGCCGGCTGCGCGGTCCGGAGCGGCGCCATCCAGCGCACGGCCAAGGTCCGCGTGATCCGCGACGGCACCCCGGTCTACACCGGCAACATCTCGAGCCTCAAGCGCTTCAAGGACGACGTGCGCGAAGTCCGCGAGGGACTCGAGTGCGGCATCGGGGTCGAGAACTACAACGACCTGAAGGTCGGCGATCGGATCGAGGCGTTCCGCCTGGAGGAAGTGAAGCGGACCCTGGCCTCCACGGCCGCCGCCGGCGCCGCCGATAGCCGATAGCGGATAGCATGGTGCTCGGCATCCGCGCCTGGGAGCTGCATCTCGAGGGCTGTTTGTCGCTGAAGGACAAGCGGAGCCGCATCCGCCCGCTTACCGCGGCCCTCCGGCGGCAGTTCAACGTGTCGGTCGCCGAGACCGACCATCAGGACACCTGGCAGCGTGCCGAGATCGCCTGCGTCGCGGTGGGCTCGGCGCGGCACGTGGTCGAGGAGACGCTGCGCTCGGCGGATCGAGTGGTGGAGGAGGCGGACGGCGTGCGGATCGTCGACACGCTCACGGAGTGGCGGTGAGGTCCTCATCCCGGCGCCCCGAGCAGGTCGCGGAGACCCTCCGGCAGGTGCTCGCGGACGCGTTCGCGCGGGAGCAGGTGCGCGACCCCCGGGTGGGGCCGGTCACGGTCACGGCCGTTCGCGTCACCAACGACCTGTCCCACGCGCAGATCTTAGTGATGGTACCGGGGGATACCGGCGATCGGGAGCGCGCGCTCGAGGGACTGCAGAGCGCCGCGAAGTTTCTCCGCGGCCGGGTGGCGCAGGTGCTCACCACCCGGACGGTGCCCGAGCTTCATTTCGAGCTCGACCGAGGGCAGGAGCACGCGCAGCGGATCGAGACCCTGCTCGAGGAGCTCCGGCGGGAGTCCGGCGGCTGATCGGCGCGCTGCTGATCGACAAGCCCGCCGGGCCGACGTCGCACGACGTCGTCCACCGCGCACGGCGGGCGCTCGGGGTCCGGGCGGTCGGACACACCGGCACGCTCGATCCGTTCGCCAGCGGTCTCCTGGTGCTCCTGGTGGGCCGGGCAACCCGGGTCGCGCGCTTTCTCGATGGCTTGCCCAAGACCTATCTCGCCGTCGCGCGGCTCGGGCTTCGCACCGACACGGACGACCGGACCGGGGCGCCATTGGGTGAGGCGAGGAGCGTGGAGGCGGTGGAGCCCGAGGCCGTGCGGGCCGGCGTCGCGGCGATGGTCGGGAGCCGCGCGCAGCGGCCGCCGGCATACTCGGCCAAGCAGGTGGGCGGTGTCCGGAGCTATCGGCGGGCGCGGCGCGGCGAAACGGTGGAGCTGCCCGAGGTGCCGGTGACCGTGTACGGGGCCGAGTTCCGCGCGCTCCAGGGTGACCGCGTCACCTTTCGCGTCACGGTGAGCACGGGCACCTACGTCCGGGCGCTCGCCCGGGACCTCGGCGAGCGGCTCGGTGTCGGAGCGCACCTGGCGGACCTTCGCCGCGAGGCCATCGGGGGTCTGCGGGTGGAGCAGGCGCTGCCGCTCGAGCGGCTCGGTCCGGATACGCCGCTCGTGCCGCTGGTCCGGGTGCTCGGGCACCTGCCCATGGCGGCCCTGAGCAGCGACGAGCGCCGGGAGGTGCAGCACGGGCGGGCGCTGGTAGGCAGGCGGGCGGGCGGGCGGGCGGGCAGCGACGCTATCGCGCTGCTCGCGGACGGAGCGGTAGTGGCGATCGCGATCGAGCAGGGGAACTCGCTGCAGCCAGTCGTGGTGCTGGATTCCGCGTGAGCAAGCATCCCCTCTTCTGCGCGCCCGCGCCGCTGCCCCTCGGGCCCAACGGCACCGTCGTCACGGTGGGCTCGTTCGATGGCGTGCACCTCGGACACCAGGCCGTGCTGGCCGAGGTGGCGCGCCGGGCAGGCGCCGCGGGGCGGGCCAGCGTGCTGGTCACCTTCGAGCCGCATCCGCTGGCGGTGATCAACCCGCCTGCGGCACCGCCGCTTCTGACGACGGGCCCGGAGCGCCGTGAGATCCTGGCCCAGACGCCGATCGACTACGCGCTGTTCCTCCGCTTCGACCGGGCGCTCGCGCGACTCTCACCCGACGAGTTCGTGCGTGACGTCCTGATCGCGTGCTGCGGCGTGCAGGACCTGGTGGTCGGCTACGACCACGGGTTCGGGCGGAACCGGAGCGGGGACGTCGAGACGCTCCGTCGCCTGGGCGCCGAGCTCGGGTTCGCCGTGGATGCAGTCCCGCCAGCGGACGTCGAGGGCGAGCCGGTGTCGAGCGGCCGGATCCGGCGCGCCGTGGCCGGCGGCGACCTGCGCACCGCCGCACGCCTGTTGGGCCGGCCGTACACGGTGAGTGGCCGGGTCACGGCGGGCGAGCGGCGCGGGCGCCTGCTGGGCGTGCCGACGCTCAATCTGGGCGCCATCCCGGCCGACAAGCTGCTCCCGCCGGACGGCGTGTACGCCGTCCGGGTCGAGTGGCGCGGTGGTCGGGCCGGCGGGATGATGAATCAGGGCGGCCGGCCCACGTTCGACGATGGCCGCCGGCTGCTCGAGGCGCACCTGTTCGGATTCGAGGGTGATCTCTACGGCGAGTGGGTGCGGGTGGAATGGGTGGAACGGCTGCGCGACGTCCGCCGGTTCGCGGGCGTCGAACAATTGCAGGAACAGTTGCGGCGCGACCGCGCCGGGGCCGAGGCGATCCTCGCCGGCGGCCCGACCGACCTCAGCCGCGTGACGCACGCGTGAACGGCCGACATCACGATGCTCTCATCGATCCGTAACCGACTCATCCTGATAGGCCTGCTAGTCGCGGGCTCGATCTTCGCCCTCGTTCCGCGGGAGGTCACCACGCGGGTGCGCAACGAGAGCGGCGTCATGGTGGACCGCACCGAGAAGCGGGTCCCGATCAAGTACGGGCTCGACCTCCAGGGCGGCATGCACCTGGCCCTCGAGCTGGACCAGTCGAAGCAGGTCTCCGCCGATCCGGCGCGCGACCTCAAGCTGGCCGAGACCGTGCTCCGCAAGCGCATCGACGAGTTCGGCGTGAGCGAGCCGCTCATCCAGCTCGGTGACGGCCGCATCGTGGTGGAGCTGCCCGGCATCGACGATCCCGCCCGCGCCAAGCAGATCGTGCAGCGGAGCGCGTTCCTCGAGTTCAAGATCACCGACGAGACCGGCGCGCTCGAGAAGGCGATCCCGGCGATGGATCGGGCGCTGCGCGGACTCGGCGTCAGCGCGCCGGACGCCGGGGCGACGCGCCCGTCGGCCGTGGAGCAACTTCTCGGCGGTGACAGCGCCAGGACGGACACCGCGGCGAAGGACACGGCGGCCGCGGCCGAGATGGGTCGGGGCGACGGCGTCCTGGCCTCCCTGATCCAGCCGGGCGAGGGGATTCCCGGCGAGTATCTGGTGCCCGAGACGGCCTTCCCCCGGGTGGACAGCCTCATGAGTCTGGCCGAGGTGCAGCGGCTGCTGCCGCGCGGGATCGTGCTCCGCTGGGCGGCGGCGCCCACCAGCGTCGGGGTGCAATCGTACCGCCACCTCTACATCCTCCAGGAGCGGAGCATCGTCACCGGCGCCAATCTGGTGGACGCCCAGGCGCAGCTCGACCCGCTCACCAACGCGCCGATCGTCACCTTCCGGCTCGACCGCCAGGGCGGCCGGAAGTTCGGCGACGAGACCGCGCGCCACGTAGGCGACTACATGGCGATCATTCTCGATGGCCGAGTGCAGGGCCGCCCGCCGGTCATCCAGAGCCGGATCGGCCAGAACGGGCAGATCACGCTCGGCGGCAAGGCGCTCCAGGAGGCGCAGGATCTGGCGCTCACGCTCAAGGCCGGCGCGCTGCCCATCCCGCTCAGGATCATCGAAGAGCGGCAGGTCGGCGCGAGCCTGGGCAAGGACGCGATCGACGCCGGGATCCTCGCCGGGATCATCGGCACCCTGTTCGTGGTCATCGTTATCACGGGCTACTACCGCGTGGCCGGGCTGCTCGCGGTCGGCGCGCTCGTCCTGTACGTGCTGTTCACGCTCGGCGGGCTGGCCATGCTCGACGCCACGCTCACGCTTCCGGGGCTCGCGGGCCTCGTGCTCTCGGTCGGCATCGCCGTGGACGCGAACGTGCTCATCTTCGAGCGCATCCGGGAGGAGCTCGCGGCGGGGAAGACCGTGCCGCTCGCGGTGGAGGAAGGATTCCGGCACGCGATGACCGCGATCATCGATTCGAACGTCACGACGGTGCTGACCGGTCTCTTCCTCTTCCAGTTCGGCACCGGCCCGGTCCGCGGCTTCGCCGTCACGCTCATTCTGGGCATCATCGCGTCGATGGTCACCGCGATCTTCGTCACCCGCACCCTGTTCATGCTGTGGCTCCAGCGCAAGCCGGCCATGGCCACGCTGAGCATCTGACCCATGAGACTCTTCGCGAACGCGAACTACGACTTCATCGGCCGCCGGCGGCTCGGGTATCTCATCAGCCTGGCGATGATCGTGCCCGGCCTGCTGATGCTGTTGATCCGGGGCGTCAACTACAGCGTCGAGTTCACCGGGGGCTCGCTCCTCCAGGTCGAGGCCCGGGCCCCGGTCGACGTGGGGCGGGTCCGCACGGCCCTGACCGGGGCGGGGATCCAGGGCGCCGAGCTCCAGACCTTCGGCTCCGATCGAGAGCTGGTGATCCGCGCCCGCGTAGCGCGCGAGGGGGCCGACGCCGACGACACCCAGGCGACGTCGAGCGCGGTGCAGGGGGCGCTCGACCAGGCCATCGGCGCCGGACAATACACGGTCGTCCGCACGGAGGCGGTAGGCCCCAAGGTCGGGTCGGAGCTCCGTCAGAAGGCCGTGGTCGCCATCCTGCTCTCGTTCGCCGCGGTGCTCGTCTACCTGGCGATCCGGTTCGAGTGGCGCTTCGGCGTGGCGGCCGTGATCGCCACGGCGCACGACGTGATCGCCGCGCTCGCGTTCATCGGGGTCACCCGCCTCGAGGTCAGCCTGTTCGTCGTCGCCGGCCTGCTCACGATCGTCGGCTATTCGCTGAACGACACGATCGTGGTCTTCGACCGGATCCGGGAGAACCTGCACCGGTCCAAGCGCGACCAGTTCATCGCGGTGCTCAACCGGTCGATGAACGAGACCCTGCCGCGGACCGTGTTCACCGGTTCGACGGCGCTCGGAAGCCTCGTGGCGCTCGCGGCGCTGGGCGGCGACGTCGTGCGTCCGTTCGCGCTGCTGATGCTGTTCGGGGTCGTGGTCGGCACCTTCTCGTCGCTGTACATCGCCGGGCCCGCGCTCCTCGCGATCGAGCGCAAGTGGCCGGGGCAGGACGTGCGCGGCGTGCGGGGCGCGCCCAAGCCGTCGGGCAAGCCCGCGGCAAAGCCCGCCGCTGCGCCACCCGCTGCTCGCCAGAGCACTCGTCCGGCTGGTTGAGGCTATCCGCTATCCGCTATCGGCGAACTCCGCTCGCCCCCGGACGACCTTTGCACCGGGTCAGCGGATAGCGGTTAGCGGATAGCCGACAGCGGATAGCCGATGCTCGTTGATACCCACTGCCACCTCGCGGACCCGGCCTACGACGCCGACCGCGAGGCGGTGCTCGCCCGCGCCGCGGCGGCCGGCGTCGAACTGGTGGTGGTGATCGGCGAGACGCCCGAGACCGCGGAACGCGCCCTCGCGCTCGCCGCCGCCCACGCCCGGCTGGCCGCCACGGCCGGCCTCCACCCCCACGACGCCCGCCGCTGGGATGACGCCATGGCCGGCTGGCTCCGCCGGGCGCTCCGGGCGCCCGGCGTGGTCGCCGCCGGGGAGATGGGGCTCGACTACCACTACGACCACTCTCCGCGCGACGCGCAGCGCGCCGCGTTCGACGCGCAGCTCGCCATCGCCGGCGAGGTGGGCCGGCCCGCCGTCATTCACGCGCGCGAGGCCGACGCCGACGTCGCAGCCACCCTGCGCGCCCATCCCGAGGTCGTCGCCATCCTCCACTCGTTCAGCAGCGGGCCGGCCCTCTTGCGGGTCGGGGTGGACCTTGGCCACTATGTGTCATTCAGCGGGATGGTAACGTTTCGGAGCTGGCGGCAGGACGATGCGATCCGCGCCACGCCCCTCGACCGGCTGCTGATCGAGACCGACGGTCCGTACCTCGCGCCCGTTCCCCATCGAGGCAAGCGGAACGAGCCGGGGTACGTGCGTCTCGTGGCGGAACGGCTTGCGCAGGTGCTCGGCCTCGACACCGAGGACGTCGTGGCCCGCACGGGAGAGAATGCCCGCCGAGTGTTCGGACTGCGGATCGCTGATAGCGGATAGCGGATAGCGGAAAGCCGATAGCTGATAGCGCCCAACTTCGGAGCCTCACCGTGACCACGACGACCGCCCCCCCGCCCGCCGTCCCGTCCGATATCGCCATCGCGCAGGCGGCCAAGCTCCGTCCGATCACCGATGTCGCGGCCGAGGTGGGGCTCGCCCCCGACGAGCTGCTCCCCTATGGTCGGACCAAGGCCAAGATCGCGCCGGAAGCCGTCGCCAGGCGCCGCACCGCGCGGCAGGGGAAGCTCGTGCTGGTGAGCGGCATCAACCCGACGCCGGCCGGCGAGGGGAAGTCCACGGTCACCATCGGCGTGGCGCAGGCCCTCCGCCGGCTGGGGAAACGGGTCATGGTGGCCATCCGCGAGCCGTCGCTCGGGCCGGTGTTCGGCGTGAAGGGCGGCGCGGCCGGCGGCGGCTACGCGCAGATCGTCCCCATGGACGAGATCAACCTGCACTTCACCGGCGACTTCCACGCGGTCACGTCGGCGCACAACCTGCTGGCGGCGATGCTCGACAACCATCTGCACTGGGGCAACGCCCTCGGTATCGACCCGCGGCGCATCACCTGGCCCCGCACCATGGACATGAACGACCGTGCCCTCCGGTCCATGGTCATCAGTCTCGGCGGCATCAACGCGGGGCCGGCGCGCGAGGAGCGGTTCGTCATCGTACCGGGCAGCGAGATCATGGCGATCCTCTGTCTGGCCACCGATCTCCAGGACCTCGAGGCGCGCATCGCGCGCATCATCGTGGGCTACACCCGCGATCGGAAGCCGGTCACCGCCGGCGACCTCAAGGCCGCCGGTGCAATGACGCTCCTGCTCAAGGATGCGATTCTCCCGAACCTGGTGCAGACCCTGGAGGGCGGGCCCGCGCTGGTGCACGGGGGCCCGTTCGGCAACATCGCCCACGGCTGCAACTCCGTCGCGGCCACCAGGCTCGCGCTGTCGCTCGGCGATGTCGTGCTCACGGAAGCCGGCTTCGGCGCGGATCTCGGCGCGGAGAAGTTCTTCGACATCAAGTGCCGCTTCGCCGGGCTCGACCCCCAGGCCGCGATCATCGTCGCCACGGTGCGCGCGCTCAAGATGCACGGCGGGGTCAAGAAGGACGCTCTCGGGACCCCCGACGTCGCAGCGCTCAGGCGCGGCATGGTGAATCTCGAGGCGCACGTCAAGAACATCCTGAAGTTCGGCGTGCCGCCCGTGGTGGCGCTCAACCGCTTTACCTCCGACTCGCAGGAAGAGATGGACACTGTGCTGGCGGCGTGCCGCGGCTGGGGCGCGCGGGCGGCCCTGAGCGATGTGTGGGCAAAGGGCGGGGAAGGCGGCGAGGCGGTAGCCGGAGAGCTGCTCGCCGCGCTCGACGAGGGCAAGGCCAGCTTCAAGCCACTCTACGACGTGAACCGGCCCGTCAAGGAGAAGGTCGAGACCATCGCCCGCGAGATCTACGGGGCGGACGGCGTGGACTTCGCCCCGGCGGCGAGCAAGAACATCGAGCAGATCGAGGCGATCGGCCACGGCAACACGCCAGTCTGCATGGCCAAGACCCAGTATTCGTTCTCGGACGACCCCACGAAGCTCGGCCGGCCGAAGGGGTTCCGGATCACGGTGCGCGATGCCTACGTCTCGGCCGGCGCCGGCTTCGTGGTGGCGCTCGCGGGCGACATCATGACCATGCCCGGCCTGTCGAAGGCGCCCGCGGCCGAAGCCATCCGGGTCCTGCCGGACGGGACCATCGAAGGGCTGTTCTGATGCGGGCCGTCGCCACCGCGGGCGCGCCCAAGGCCATCGGGCCGTACAGCCAGGGGATCGTGGTCGGAGGGCTGGTATTCACCGCCGGACAGGTCGCGCTCGATCCCGCCACAACGGAGCTCGTGGGGGGCGGCGTGCAGGAGCAGACCGCGCGCGCGCTGGACAATCTGCGCGCGATCCTCGAGGCGGCCGGATCGGGAATGGGCCAAGTCGTGAAGACGACCGTCTTCCTCACCGATATGGCCGATTTCGCGGAGATGAACGCGGTGTACGCGCAGGCGTTCGGCGACCATCGGCCCGCGCGCTCGACGGTGGGGGTGAAGGCGCTCCCGCGGGGAGCCCGGGTCGAGATCGAGGCGATCGCGACCGTCGGATGACCTTCCTTCCTGATTTTGATCCGCGCCCGCTGGACGCGGTTGGCCCGGCCGGGCTCGCCCCGGTCGGGCTTTTCGTCGGCCGGGGGCCGATGGGCGTCGAGGTCGCCGTCTGCGAGACCGTGGCTGACCCAAGCACGCCCGATCTGCGCACGGTCGTAACAACGCGGGCGCGCGGGCGCGCGGCGCCGGTGATGGCGGTCGTCCTTCGGCCGGAGCGGCGGGCCGTATTGCTCGCTTCGCTGAACGACGCGCTGACCGAACGCGTGGACGCCGGCCGCGACCAGGCCGAACGCCTCTGCCGCGCATCGCTGTAAGCTCCCGATCGCCACGCCGCGACCCGGTTCCTCACCTCGGCCCTGGAGCAGCTCGGCTTCCCCGATGCCCGGGGTGCGAAACGAGGGGCTGTTCGCAACCCACGAGCTCCGGACCGGCGTCCGCCGACGGCCGGACTGGGGCCAAGCGACTCACCGTGGCGCCGCTGTGCTTGGCACCCGCAGGCGCCAGCTGGTCGAGCGGCTCGGCTTCCGGATCCAGCCGCTCCCGGTTCCGGGCCTACGCAGCCTGGCAGCGTGCGAGGGCTGACATCTTCGCCGAATGGCAACGGAGCACGGATCCCGCGAACCTTCAGCAGCGCATACGTCCTCTGTTTCGCCAGGCCGCGGCTCACGTGCGGCTGTATCCTGCCGAGGAGATGTCGCTGGAGGGGGTGGACCGCTTGGCCGAGGCACTCGAAGCCCCCCGAGGAATTCGGGTTGAACGGCTCCTCCGCCGCGTGTTCACTCCGGAAAGTGCGGATGGCGCGGTGACCACGCGCGCGATCGCCGCGCTCGCCACGGAGCTGGGACTTCAACCGTGGCGCCCGCCCGATCCGCTCCCGCCGATTGACGAGGAGGAGATCAGGCTGGTGGTCTGGCTCGGGGTCGCTGCCAACTGAACCCCCACGTCTAGCCGACTGCCCGGATGGCTGCTCTCGTGGCAATTCCTTGCGCTAAGTTACTTTCTCGTTGTACTTTTTCGCTAGATGTCAATAAAACGAGACTTCTCGTGGTGAAATCTGGCACGCCCTGGCCCCCGATCGTCTATGGCGGCGAGCCGCTCAGCTCCCGGATCAGCCGGGCGGTCCGGCGCGGCGAGTTGCGGAAGCTGGGGCCTGCCTTGTACACCAGCAATCTCGCCGACGATCCGGAAACCGTCGTGGCACGGCACCGCTGGGACATCGTTGCGCACTACGCCCCGGGAGCCGTGGTCTCACATCGAACCGCGTTTGAGGCCCGTGCGGCCGCCGACGGTACCGTCTTTCTCACCGGGCCAATCGGTAAGCGGCTCGACATCCCGGGCCTCCGACTCCGCGTCGCAAAAGGACCAGGTCCTCTTCCCGGCGACCATCCGTTCCTGGAAGGTCTGATGATGGCGTCGGAGTCGCGACTCTTGCTCGAGAACCTTTCGCTGTCACGTGGACGGGGCGGGACCCGGCGCACGGTGTCGCGCGAGGCCGTCGAGCAGCGGCTCGAGGCGATTCTCCGCGCGCGAGGTGAGTCCGCCCTCAATCGCCTTCGCGACGACGCGCGCGGTCTTGCCTTGCTTCTGGGCGCCGCGCGTGAACAGAAGGCGCTTGACGGCATCATCGGAGCGTTGCTCCGGTCTCGACCCGCCGGGAACCTGCGCACGGCCACCGGGACGGCCCACGCTGCCGGCGCAGCCTTCGATCCCGAGCGCGCTGAGCGTTTCGACTTGCTCGCGCGATCGCTGACCACGGTCGTTCCGATCTCACGGCCTGATCCTGTACTTGAAGGGCCCGCCTTCGCCAACCTTGCATTCTTCGACGCCTACTTCTCGAATTTCATCGAAGGGACCGAGTTCGAGATAGCTGAAGCCCGCGCCATCGTCTTTGAAGGTGCCATCCCGGCACGCCGTCCGGCAGATGCAGATGACGTGCTCGGGACCTGGCGCCTCGTAGGGGACCCGACGTGGCTCGCGCAGTCCACGACGATACCGGCCGCGCCGGCATTCCTTAGAAGTCTCAAGGACGCGCACGCGACACTGCTGGCGGGTCGACCAGAGGCTGGTCCCGGGGAATGGAAGACGCTGCCCAATCAGGCAGGTGGAACTCGCTTCGTGGAGCCGGAGCTGGTGCAAGGTACGCTGGCCCAGGGATGGCAGAGAGTCATTAGCCTTCGCGAGCCACTCCCGCGGGCCGCGATGCTGATGTTTGTGATCACTGAGGTCCACCCGTTCACCGATGGCAACGGCAGGCTTGCACGTGCCTTCATGAACGCGCAGCTCGTGAGCGCACGTGAACGCCGCATCGTTATTCCCACCGTGTTCCGAGAGGACTACCTCGGCGCGCTCCGGGCATTATCGAGACAGGATGACCCGCGGCCGTTCGTGCTGATGCTGGATCAGGCGCAGCGGTTCACCCATGCGATCACATGGTACGCCTACGACGAGGCGGTTGCACAACTCGAGGCGGCCCAGGCATTCGCACGACCGGAGGCCGGCGTGCGTCTGCGGGTGCCCCGGACGGCGGTGTAGCCGTGACTGTTCACTTGCTATCTTCAGATCCGGTGACTCACAGTTATCACCGGAAGCATCGCATCAGCGGGGTGGCAGGACGCTCTGGGGGTGGATCGGGCCTGGTGGCTCGGCCGGTCTTCAAAACCGCGACGGAGGCGCCCTGTGCGGCTCCGGTGGGTTCGATTCCCACACGCTCCCGTCACCGCCTCCTTCGGTTGCTGCTGCTCGCACTCGCGTTCGCCGGCACGGTCGCTGCCCAGGATTCGACGACCGTCGTGCCCGACAGTGTGCCCGACGGCATTCCCGCCGACTCCATCTCGCCCGCGGTTACGGTTCCCGACTCCCTGACCGTCCGTCCGGTCAAGCCGCTGGGTGCGTTCTGGCGCTCGCTGCTGGTGCCGGGCTGGGGCCAGCTCAAGGTCGGCCGCAAGGTCACCGCCGGGCTGTTCGTCGTCACCGAGGGCGTGACCTTGGGCATGAGCCTCAAGGCCAATCAGGACCTTGGCTACCTGCGGCGGATCGGCGCGGACAGCGCCGCGATCGCCGCCAAGGTGCGCACCCGCGAGGACTGGTACGTGCTGCTCGCCGTGAATCACCTGCTCGCCGGTCTCGAGGCGTTCATCGCCGCGCACCTGCTGGATTTCCCCGCGGAGTTGCGGGTGGAGCGCGCGCCCGGCCGCGTGGACGCGGGCGTCGCCCTGCCGCTGCGCCTGCCATGAGCCAGTCCCGGGCGCCGGTGGGCGTGTTTGACTCGGGAATCGGCGGCCTCACGGTGGCGCGCGCCATCTTCGATCGTCTGCCCGGCGAGAGCACCATTTACTTCGGCGACACCGCCCGCGTGCCGTACGGCCCCAAGTCAGAGGAGACGGTGCGGCGCTACAGTCTCGAGATCCTGGACTGGCTGCTCCGTCAGGGGGTGAAAGCCGTCGTGGTCGCGTGCAACACGGCGACCGCCCGCGCACTGGACGCGCTGCGCGATGCGTCGCCGGTTCCGGTGGTCGGGGTGATCGAGCCCGGCGCCCGCGCGGCGGTGGCCGCGTCGTCCGGCCGCACCATCGGCGTGATCGGCACCGTGGGCACCATCGCGAGCAACGCCTATCCGCGGGCCATCCGGCAGCTCGAGCCCGCGGCAAAGGTCGAGCAGCAGCCGTGCCCGCTGTTCGTGCCGCTGGTGGAGGAGGGCTGGTTCGACCACTCCGCCACCGAGCTGGTCGCGCGGGAGTATCTGGCCCCACTCACCCGCGCGGGCGTGGGCTCGCTGGTGCTCGGCTGCACCCACTACCCGTTGCTCAAACCCCTGCTGCAGCGGGTGATCGGTCCCGACGTCGCACTCATCGACAGTGCGCAGGAGACCGCCGCCGAGCTGGCGCGCGTGCTTCGCGACCAACGGCTCGCGGCGCTGGACGGTCGGCCGCTCCATCGATTCGTCGTAAGCGACGACCCGGCGAGGTTTCGCCAGGTCGGCGCACGGTTCATGGGTGAGCAGCTGGCGGATGCGGAAGTGGTGCCGATGGGCTGAATCGGCGGAGCTCCGCGCCCGTCGGTGTCGCCACGGCGTAGCGAAATCCGTCGAACCAGGCCCCAGGGTTGAGGTACTGCCTGCCCGGCGCCGACTCGACGAGGGCCGGCCGGTGCGTGTGGCCCATGACGAGCAGGCCCAGCGACGGGTCCGCCCGGAGGCGTTCGGCGGCCCATCGCTCCTGGGCCGCGGCCTCCCGCTCGAGCGCGGGCCCGTCGATGCCGTGGTCGCCCAGCCGCCCGGCGAGCCACCGCACCAGCGGCACGCCGAGATCCGGGTGCAGCAGCCGATACACGGCCGACGTCACCCGCAGGCGAACCAGGCGGTGCAGTACGCGCGACGGCGACGCCGCGGACACGGTGTCGCCGTGCAGTGCCCACACCCGCCGCGGTCCCACCGTGAGGTCGAGCGCGTCGGGCGCGAAGCGCACGCCGAGCTCCTCGGCCCAGAACCCACGGCCCCAGCGGTCGTGGTTGCCGCCGACGACCGCCACTGGCAGCCGCCGCGCCAGCTGGCCAAGCGCCGCGGCCACCCGGAACCCGTCGCGTGGAATGACCCGCTTGTACGCGAACCAGAATTCGAAGAGATCGCCATTGACGAGCAGCGAGTCGCCCAGCGTGGGAACCAGGTCGAGGAAGGCGAGCAGCGCCGCTTCGGTCTCCGGCGGTGCGTATCCGAGATGGGCGTCCGAGACGATGACGAGGGCCTCTGTCGGCACGGGCGGAAACATGCCGAGAGTCGGATGAGCGGACAAGCCGAGCGCGTGCCCGTCTCGGAGACGACGGTGCGGGTCAATTACTCCGAGACCGATCAGATGGGCGTGGCCTATCATGCCCGCTACCTGGTATGGCTGGACATCGCGCGCTGCGAGCACCTGCGCGTCACCGGGCTCGCGTACCGGGCGCTCGAGGAGCGCGGGCTCCGGTTCGTGGTCGGCGACGTGAGCGTGCGTTACCGTCGGCCCGCACGCTACGACGATCTCCTGCGCGTACGCTGCTGGGTGCGGGAGGTCGCCACCCGTCGTGTAACGTTCGGCTACGCGGTCGAGCGCGCGGAGGACGGGGAGCTGCTCGCCACCGCCACGACGTCGCTGCTTCCGCTCGACGCGTCGATGACGCTCTGCCGCCTGCCGGACGACGTCGCCCAACGGCTGGTGCCGGTGCCCGACCCGGTCCGTCTCTGACGAGCCCCGAATGACACGATCCGCAGGCGTATTCGCATTCACTCGCGTTCATTCGCGGCTGCTGTTCTTTCTGCTTGCCCTCGCGGTGTCCGAGCTCGCCGCGCAGACCCCCGGGCGCGTGGAGGCGCTCGCGAATCTGCTCGCTGCGGAAGACGCCCGTCGCTACGACGAGGCGTTGCTGCGTCGCACCAGTCGTTCTCGAGACCCCCTGGTCCGCCGGCACGCGGCGCTCGCCGCCGGCCGGATCGGCGATGCCCGCGCGGGCGCCCTTCTGGCAGCGTTGCTGGATGATGGCGATCCGACGGTGCGGGCGAGCGCGGCGTTCGCCATCGGACTGGTCCGCGATTCGGCGCTGGCGGGCCTACTGGTACGGCGGCTCCAGCGCACCCCACTCGACTCGGCTACCGCATCGGAGCTGATCGGCTCGCTTGCGAAGGTCGGGGGACGTCGGGCGTCGGCTGTGCTGGCCCGGCTCCTCGACCGCGAGCTGGAGCCGCCGGAGCCTGCGGGCGGCGCCGCGCGCCTCGCCGCGCTCCGGGAGGCTTGGCGCCTTCGGGCCGCCGAGCAACCGGTCGCGGCGCTCCGCCGCTATGCCCGCGAACGCGATCCGGAGCTCCGGTGGCGCGCGATCTACTCGCTCGCCCGTGCGCGCGCGCCCGAAGGGGGCGCGGAGCTGTTCGCCGCGGCCGGCGACGCGCATCCGGTGGCGCGGATGTATGCCGTTCGCGCGCTCGGCCGCAGGTACGCGGAGGCGGCCCACCTCGATCCGCGATCGGTCACGCAGGCGCTCGCTGCCGCGACCACGGACCCGGAGCCCGGCGTGCGCGCATGGGCGCTGCTCGCGCTGGGAACCTGGCGCGACTCCACCCTGGCCCCGCTCGCCGTCGCCCGGCTCGGCGATAGCTCGGCCAACGTCCGGGTGCAGGCAGCGAGCACGCTCGGTCTCCTCGGCGGCTCCCAGGGGGTGCTCGCGCTGGCGGCCGCGCACGGCCACTCCCCGATCTGGGCCGTCAGGCGTGAGGCGCTGCTGGCGCTCGCGCGGGCGGACACGGCCGCGTTCCGCGCCGCCTCCCCGCCCTGGCAGGCGAGCGAGGACTGGCGCGAACGGGCCACGGCCGCCGAGGGGTGGGCGCTCGCCGGCCGCGCGGGCGACCCCCCCTACCGCAGCGACCCCGATGGCCGGGTGATGGCCGCGGGGTTCCAGGCCTGGCTCGGCGAGGCGGACAGCAGCGATTCCGAGCTGCTCGCTGCCGCGCGCGCTCTGCTCTACCACAGCGATGCGGGCGTTCGCAGCGTAGCCGCGGACGCGCTCGCCCGGGTCGCCGCGCCCGACGATGTACCGGCGCTCGCCGCGGCCTGGAATGCCGCCGCCGGAGACTCTTTTCCCGAAGCGGCGCAGTCGGCGCTCGCCACGCTCGCGGCGATCGCCAGGCGCGACGACTCCGCCGCGGCACTGGTTCGCAGCGCGTTCCTTGACCGCGTGGCGCCGCCCGCGAGCTACCTCCTCCGGCGGTGGGCCGCCCAGAACTGGCCGGCCGCGGCCGAGCGGTGGGGTCCGGCCGCGCCGATCGCCACGGGACGTACCTCGGCCGACTACCGCGCCATCGTGCGGCGGCGGCTGCTCGGCGGCGGACGCCGGCCCAGCATGCGAGTCGAGACGGCGCAACTGGAGTCGTTCGACGTCGAGCTGCTCGGCGACGCAGCGCCGATCACCGTCGAGCACTTCCTCGGCCTGCTCGAGCGGGGTCTGTTCGAGGGCGGGCGATGGCATCGCGTGGTGCCCAACTTCGTCGTGCAGGACGGCGATCCGCGGGGCGACGGGTGGGGCGGGCCACCGCTCGCCGGCGCGCCCGTCCACGCGTGGGCCATCCGGGACGAGATCAACCGCGTCCGCTACGACGGGCCGGTGTTGGGCATGGCGCTCTCAGGTCCCGACACCGGCAACAGCCAGTGGTTCGTCAATCTGAGCCCGCAGCCGCACCTCGATGGCACGTACACGGTGTTCGGCCGGGTGGTACGCCGGGGCGGGCTCGACCGCATCACCCAGGGCGATTCGATCGTCGCTGTCCGGCAGGTGAGCGGGGAGAGGTAAGGCAGTTACCTTTGAGCCAGTCTATGCGTTTCCCCCTGGTGCTCCTGCTCGCCCTTGCCGCGTGTCGCACCGCCCCCGGCGCGATCGTGCCCGTCGCGGCGGCACCCGTCACCGAATCGCAGGTCGCAGAGTGGGTGCGCCCCACGGTGCCGACGGCGCCCCGGCTGATCCGCTTCAAGTGGCTGTTCCGTGACGACAACTCGAGCGCCGGTGGCAGGGGCAGCGCGCGGATCGCGCCGCCCGACTCGCTGAGGTTCGACGTGTCGGGCCCCTTCGGCAGCAACCCCAGCGCCGCGGCCGTGGTGGGCGATTCGGCGCTCTGGGTCCAACCGGAGGACGCCATCGAGAAGCTGGTGCCGAACTATCCGCTCATGTGGGCATTGCTCGGGGTTGCCCGCATGCCCGCGGACGGCGCCGATCTCCGCGGGGCATCCGACAGCGGCCGGACTGCCTGGGAGTACTCGGCCGGCGTGGACACGATCGCCTACGCGCGGACCGGCGGCTCGGCCAGTCGCTTCCTCGCGGAGGTGCGCGAGGCCGGCAAGGTCATCGGTCGCGTCGAAACCACCCTCGGCGCGGACGGGGAGCTCAAGTCGGCGCGGCTCACCGTGCCGTCCGCTCCCGCCCGGCTCGACCTCACCTTCCTCTCGGCGGCTCCGGCCGATTCGTTTGCGCCCGACGTCTGGCGTCCTCGCGCTCGCTAGCGCGCTCGTCAGCGCGCTCGCCCTCGGCGGCTGCTACGGGTTCGCCGGCGGCGGCCTGCCGCCCGGCGTGAAGACGGTCGCGATCCTTCCCTTCGAGAATCTCACTCCCGAGCCCACCCTCACCCGCGACATTCAGGAGGCCGTGCGCGACGCGATGGAAGGCCGGCTCGGCCTCCGCCAGGCGGGCGAGACCAGCGCCGACGCCGTGGTACGCGGCACGATCTCCCGCTACGAGCCGGACCTGCCCGTCGCCTACCAGGGCATCGGCGGCACCGACGTGCAGGTGACCCAGCGGCTGGTGCAGATCACCGTGGCGGTCGAGATCGTGGACCAGCGCACTGGGCGCACCCTGTGGGAGCGCTCGGGGCTCACCGTTGACGGCAACTACGATCCCGGGCGCGAGCTGGACGGCCGCCGGCGCGCCTACGAGCGACTCGTGACCAACATCGTCGAGGGCGCGCAGTCGCAATGGTGAGCCGTCCGGCCCGCGGGCGCCGCGGCGCGAGCTTCCTGGGCTGTCTCCTGTCGCTGGCCCTGCTCGGCGTGGCCGCCTGGTACGGAGGGCACATCGGGTTGGTATACTTGCGGAAGTACCAGCTCGTCGACGAAATGAAGGTCAACGCGCGGCACGCCTCCGGGCTGCCCGACGAAACGATCCGTAATCGGCTGAGCACGAAGGTTCGCGAGGTGTTCGGCCCCGACCGTACCATGCGCTTCGAGATCTCGCGTCCACGTGGCCGGCAGTCCATCCGCATCGAGACGCAGTATCGCGACAGCGTGGACCTCCCGTTCCTCCAGCGCGGTTTCCCCGTCCAGCTCCTGGTCCAGCAGCCCTGAATGGACGAGCTGCCCATCGCGAGGCTGCTCGTCAGCCTCGCCGCCATCCTGCTGGCCGCGAAGCTCTTCGGCGACCTCGCCGAGCGAATCGGGCAGCCGGCGGTGCTTGGCGAGCTGGTGGCCGGCGTGCTGCTCGGGCCGAGTCTTTTCGGCATCATCCCGGCCGACGGCGCCCTCGCGGAGGTGCTGCACGTCGTGGCGGAGCTCGGCGTGATCCTCCTGCTGTTCGAGATCGGCCTCGAGACCGACCTACGGGAGATGTTCCGCGTGGGGCCGGCGGCCCTCGCGGTCGCCGCCGTCGGTGTCGTCCTCCCGTTCGCCCTCGGCTATCTGTATTGGACCGGTGCCGGGCCGGGCGTGCCCCTGGAAAGCGGGCCCACCGCGGCCATCTTCGTCGGGGCGACGCTCACCGCGACGTCCGTGGGCATTACCGCCCGGGTGCTGTCCGACCTGGGACGCATGCGCACCCGCGAGGCGCGAATCATCCTGGGGGCCGCGGTCATCGACGACGTCCTCGGCCTGGTCATCCTCACCGTCGTCACCGGCATCGCGGCCGGCGGCGCGGTGTCGCTCCTCGGAACCGCGCGTGTCCTGGGCATCGCCGTCGGATTCCTGGTCGTCGCCGTCGTTCTGGGACGGCTGATGGCTCCGCGACTCCTCCGGATTGCCGATGGCATGCGGGTGCGCGGGGTCCTCGTCGCAACCGCCGTGGCCGTCGCCTTCGGACTCGCGGGGCTCGCCGAGCTGGCCGGCAGTGCCCACATTCTCGGAGCGTTCGCCGCGGGTTTGATTCTGTCGGGCACCCACCAGTTCGACACCATCGAGCGCGAGCTCAAGCCGGTCGCGTCGATCTTTGCTCCGGTGTTCTTCGTGGTCGTCGGGGCGTCGGTGGATCTGCGGCTCCTCGATCCCTCGCGCGAGGGGGCGGGCGGGCTGCTGCTGCTCACGCTGCTGCTGAGCGTCCTCGCGATCGTCGGCAAGGTGGCCGCGGGCTGGGCCGCGCCCTGGGAGCGCTACCGGCGGCTCGCGGTGGGCGTGGGGATGGTGCCGCGGGGCGAGGTCGGGCTCATCTTCGCCAACATCGGCCTTCGCTCCGGCGTCGTCGACGACGCCGTGTTCAGCGCCCTGCTCCTGGTCGTGATGATCTCCACGTTCGTGGCGCCTCCGGCGCTGAAGGCGCTCTTCTCGCGGGAGATACCCGATGCCGCGTCCTGACGGCCGAGCCGCCGATGAGCTTCGCCCGCTCGCGCTCGAGCGCGGGGCGAATCCGTACGCCGAAGGATCGTGCCTGATCCGGATGGGCGGTACGCTGGTGCACTGCACCGCCACGGTCGAGCAGAACGTGCCGCCGTTCAAGAAGGGGACGGGGCAGGGATGGGTCACGGCGGAGTACGCGATGCTGCCCCGCGCCACTATCGAGCGCACGGCCCGGGAGCGCGGATCCATCGGAGGGCGCACCCAGGAGATCCAGCGATTGATCGGCCGGTCGCTCCGTGCGGCCATGAGCACGATGGCGTTCGGCGAATACACCATCCGGGTCGACTGCGACGTGCTCCAGGCCGATGGCGGCACCCGCACCGCCGGCATCACCGGCGGATGCGTCGCGCTGGCCGATGCCTGCCGCTGGCTGTCGGAGCGCACCGGCGCCCCGTCGCCGTTCGGGCGGCTCGTCGCCGCGGTCTCGGTGGGCATCGTCGAGTCCGAGATCCGGCTCGACCTCGCCTATCTGGAAGACCGGGATGCGGGCGTCGACTCGAACGTCGTGATGCTGGAGCCGGCGGCCTTCGTGGAAGTGCAGGGCACCGGCGAGCACGGCACCTTCTCGCGGGGCGAGCTCGGCGCGATGCTCGATCTGGCCGACAAGGGGATCGCACAGCTCTTCGCGGCGCAGCGGGCGGCACTCGGCTGGTGAAACTCCTCGTCGCGACCCGCAGCGAGGGAAAGCAGCGCGAGGCGCGGCGGCTGCTCGGCGCCGCGGGGATCGAGGCCTTCTTTCCGGACGACGCCGGGCTGGTGGAGACGCCGGCCGAAGCCGCGCTCGAGATCGGCGACAGCTTCGCGGCGAACGCGCGCGCCAAGGCCGAGCACTTCGCCCGCCGCGCCGGCCTGCGCACCGTGGCCGACGACTCCGGCCTCGAGGTGTTCGCGCTCGGCGGCGCCCCGGGCGTGCGGTCGAAGCGGTTCGCCGCCGCAGTCGCCGAAGGCCTGACCGGCGCCGCGCTCGACGAAGCCAATAATACCGAGCTCCTGCGCCGCCTCGTGGGGGCGCCGCCGCTCCGCCGCCGGGCACGGTTTCGCTGCGTCCTCGTGTACTACGCTGGCCCCGACGCGACCCCGAAGCTCGTCGAGGGCGTCGCCGGCGGAACGATTCTCGAGGAACCGCGGGGCAGGAACGGCTTCGGCTACGATCCGCTGTTCTTCAGTGAGGATCTGGGCAAGACGTTCGCCGAGGCCACGGCCGAGGAGAAGGACGCCGTGAGCCACCGGGGCCGTGCCTACCGGGCACTGGTGGAGCTGCTCGGCGCTGCGACCTGACAACCCCGAACCTGGAACGCCTGTGAGCAATCGCTATGTGCTCGCCGGGCTCGCCGTCGCCGCCGCAGGCTGCGCCGGCCGGCCGGCGGAGACCCCGGCGCCGAAGGGCGCTTCCGCGGCACGCGCGCCGTATGCCTCGACCTACCAGCGCCGAGCGTATCGGCCGGTGCTCATCCGCAACGCTACCGTGCTCACCGCGGCCGGACCGGAGCTCACGAACGCGTCGGTGCTCCTCGCCGACGGCAAGATCGCGGGCGTCGGCGCCGACCTCCCCGCGCCGGAGGGCGCCGTGATCGTCGATGGCACGGGCAAGTTCGTCACGCCGGGCCTCATCGACAGCCACAGCCACCTCGGCGTGTACGCGGCGCCGTCGACCTCGGCCGAGGCCGACGGCAACGAGGCCACCCGACCCGTGACCGCCGACGTCTGGGCCGAGCACTCGTTCTGGCCCCAGGACCCGCAGATCCCGCTGGCCGTGGCCGGCGGCGTCACGGTCGTCCAGGCGCTGCCGGGCTCCGCCAATCTCATCGGCGGTCGCTCCGTGGTCCTCCGGCTCGTGCCCGCCCGATCGGTCCAGGAGATGAAGTACCCCGGGGCGCGGTACGGGCTGAAGATGGCCTGCGGCGAGAACCCCAAGCGGGTGTACGCCACGACCGGCCCATCCACCCGGATGGGCAACATCGCGGGCTACCGTGCCGCGTTCATCGAGGCGGAGCGGTACCGGAAGCAGTGGGACAAGTGGACCAAAACGAAGCGGGACAGCCAGCCGGATCGCGATCTCAAGCTCGAGACGCTCGCGGGCGTGCTCCGCGGAGAGATCTTCGTGCAGAACCATTGCTATCGCGCCGACGAGATGGCGCAGATGATCGACCTCGGCCGCGAGTTCGGATTCCACATCCGCTCGTTCCATCACGCGACCGAGGCCTACAAGATCGCGGACCTGCTCGCGCGGGAGCAGATCGCGAGCTCGATCTGGTCCGACTGGTGGGGGTTCAAGATGGAGTCGTTCGACGGGATCCCGGAGAACGCGGCGCTGGTGCAGCAGGCCGGCGGGATCGCGATCATTCACTCGGACAGCGAGAACGGCATCCAGCGCCTGAACCAGGACGCCGCGAAGGCGATGTACGCGGGGCGGCACGCCGGGATCGCGGTCACCCGCGAGCAGGCGATCCGCTGGATCACGCGGAATCCGGCGTGGGCGCTCGGCATCGATAGCCTCACCGGCACGCTGGAGGCGGGCAAGGCGGCTGACGTCGTCGTCTGGTCGGGCGATCCGTTCTCCGTGTACTCGAAGGCCGAACAGGTCTACAACGAGGGATGGCTCGTGTTCGACCGCAACGATCCGAAACGGCAGTGGCGGACCGACTTCAATCTGGGTACCGGAGCGCCGGGGGTGGGGCGATGACCTCGCGGCCACTGGCACTAACACTAGCACCAGCACTAGCACTAGCCCTGGCACAGCCGGCCGCGAGCCAAACGGTGGCCATCATCGGCGGCACCATCCACCCGGTGTCCGGCCCGCCGATCGAGCGGGGCACCATCCTGGTTCGCGAGGGGCGCATCGTCGCGGTCGGCGCCGACATCGCCGTGCCCCAGGCGGCCGTGCGGATCGACGCCGCCAGCCGCTGGGTGACACCGGGGCTGATCCAGACCGGGACCACGCTTGGCATCCACCTGCTCGACGTCGGCGGCCAGAACGAAACGAAGGAAGACTCTCTCGAGGGGCCCATCAAGCCCGCGTTCAACGTGGCGGAGGCCATCGATCCGGCGGCGCTTTCGCTGCCCGGCGCCCGGCTCCAGGGTATCACGAGCACCCTCGCGATTCCCACGTCCGGGCTCATTCCCGGGCAGGGTGTGCTGTACGACCTGTACGGGGAACGGGTCGACAGCCTCGTGGTGCGCTCGCCGGCCGTCATGGTGATCGACTTCAGTCAGAGCGCAAAGCCGGCGGCGGGAGGGAGCCGCGCCGGCATCCTCAAGCGACTCCGCCGCGTCTTCCGCGACGCCATCGAGTACGAGCGTCGCCCGGACGATTTTCGCCGCGCCGAGATCCAGCCGCTTGCCGCGCCGGCTGAAGATCTCGAGGCGCTCCGGCCGGTGCTGCGTGGCGAGCTGCCCGTGCTGGCCATCGCGAATCGCCGAAGCGATATCGAGAATGCGCTCCGGCTCGCCCGCGAGTTCAACCTCAAGCTGGTGCTCTGGCAGGGAGCGGAGGCCTGGCAGGTGGCAGGCGACCTCGCGCGGGCGCGCGTGCCGGTGGTCGTCGAGCCGCTCACCGATGTCCCGAGCTTCGACCAGCCGGCGCCTCGGCTCGACAACGCGACGCTGCTTCGGGCCGCGGGCGTCGCGGTGGTCATCGCTCAGCGCGACGCGGCGCAGGATCGCAACCTTCGTTTCGCCGCCGGCAACGCGGTACGGAACGGGCTCGCGTGGGCCGACGCACTGCGGGCCGTGACCCTTTCACCCGCCGAGGCCGCTGGCGTCGGGGACCGCTACGGGTCGCTCGAGCGGGGCAAGGTCGCCAACCTCGTGGTGTGGTCCGGCGATCCGTTCGAGTTCTCCTCCCGCGCGGAACACGTGTTCATTCGCGGGCGCGAGGTGCCCCTCGTGAGCCGGCAAACGGAGTTGCGGGAGCGATACCGCACGCTGCCGCCGGCCTACTGAGTGCGCTGGCGCGGAGGCAACTGCTACCGTTCAGAGCAGTTAATGGGGCTTAGCTTAGTCCGGTAGAACGCCTGCTTTGGGTCACAGCCGCTGTGACAGGTCGCGCGAACCGCCACGGGTGCGATTTGGCCGCCGCCTCCCGGTGTGTGCTCCCACCGCACGCTCAAGCGACGAAGCTCTTTAAACGTGGCGTACAGGAACAAGCGCTACGCCAGCGTGAACGACTTGGAGGAGGACTGGTATGCCTTTGCCCGACTCTACAACGAGCAGCGGAGCCAAGGGCGATCGCACGCAGGGTCGCACGTCTCCCGTTTCCAGCGTGCTTCATAGGTCGAGTTCGGAATGATATGAGACCAGGATCGTCTGAACCCTCGAATCCCTGAAGAATGGCCTGGCTTTCAGCTTATCCAGAAAGGCTGGATCCCTAAGCCACAGAGT
This sequence comes from Gemmatimonadales bacterium, assembly GCA_050733355.1. Taxonomy (GTDB): domain Bacteria; phylum Gemmatimonadota; class Gemmatimonadetes; order Gemmatimonadales; family GWC2-71-9; genus DASQPE01. The sequence goes on from JBOHSY010000083.1 coordinate 24,699, forward strand.
CGTGTCCCAGGTGTGATAGCCAACCTCTGGAGGGAGCAGCGGCTCGAGATATGTCTTAACGAATTCATACAACCGCGCGTCGAACGACACCGCGCTCAGCGCTCCCCCTTTGGCAACGCGGGCTATTCTCTCGGCTTCAAGTCTGAGGCGCTCTGGTGCACGTGCCCCGCTGAGCCGCAATAGCAGCTCAGTGGGCAGATAGTAGGATGTGTGAAAGCCCTCCTTTCTGATGTCAGCAAGCTGCTTCGTAGCCGGCGACTCAACTATGGCCGTGCGCTTCAACGCAAACCGAGTGTCCAGCTGCTTCAGCTCGGCCGTCACCCCCGCGACATTCTCCGCATTCAGGTTCTTCATGTCGATCCAGAACTTCTCCATTGCAGCGCTCGGCATGAGCTCGAGAACCTGGGTCAGGTCATTGCCCGACGCGTCCTTCTCACCGTGCCCGACCTCGAAGTGTCCTCCGTCTCGGCCCCGCCGGTGCAGCACATCCAGCTCCAGCGAGCGATAACCATCGTACAGGATCTCGGCTAACTTGCCCGTGGAGTTGACCCTGTGCGGCACGATTCTGGACCCCAGACCCGCCGCGATCAGCTTCGCAATGTTCTGCCTCTGGTGGTAGCGGAAGTTCCCTTCCTCGAGGAACTGGCGCGTGCCGTCCAACAGGCTGAACTCGAGTGCGGTGCTCCCGTATGTCGCGTCGGATAGGTCGACGAGCGGATCGTAGTGAGGGGTCCGGATCCCGGCCAAGCCCAGAATCGTATCGAACAGGAAGTCGGTCGCAAAGATCGCATCCCTGTGCTCCCGCAGGGCCGCGTATCTGGCCGCGTACTCACGCGCGTACGCGTCGGAAAACCACGCGAGCAGAGGAATCTCCACCATTGAGTAGGTAAATTTGCTGGTAAAGTGACGCTTGCCTGCCAGCACGTCCTCCCCGTGATCCGCGAAATAGAGGAATCCCGCGATCCCGCCGTGTCGCTGGGTCGCGCGCAAGAGCCCCGCAACGACGTAGTCGTTGTAGAAGACACTGTTGTCATAACAGTTCGTGGGCTCCGGGTCGGGACGCGCCCTACCGAACGCGCCACGGTCGAGGTCGCCACTATATCGGCGGAACGCAACCGGGAAGCGGTCACAGTATGTAAAGTGACTCCCTGCCACGTGCACAAAGACCAACCGGTTGCGATCGGTCTTCGTAGCGAGAATTGCCTCGAGGGCAGGTATCGTCGCTTCGTCGTATCGCAGCGTCGCCGACGTCCGACCAACGTTCCAGTTGAGCGCAATCAGGTTGTCGGCGGATTGAGCCACGATCGAGACAAGGTTGTCGTAAGGCCCATAGAGCAATTGATTCGTAATCCAATGGGTTTCGAAGCCGGCAGCTTTGGCCACCTCGACGAGGGAAGGCGACTCATAGAAGTTGCGCCTGGTCCGCTGGTCGGCCGCAGTCAACGCCAACGACAACACCGGCATGGTATGAGTATGGGTGGCGTAGGCATTGTCGAACTTGAGCAGATCGCCGGCGCGGTGCAGAGAATCCAGTATGGGCGTTGTCCTCCTGTGGTAGCCGTACAGCTGCATGTGGTTTCTGTTGAGGGACTCTCCGATCACGATGACGTATGTTTCCGAGCCCCCGTCTTTGATCGCGCGGATCGGGATTTCGCCCGCGGTGCGGAGATCACGCAACTTCTTGAACTCATCCAGTTCGCGGAGGTACGTGCGGCCACTGGCCCTGGCGTGCCTAAAGACGCGGAGGTCGCGGCCATAATAGGCGAGCATACCCATCGGCAGGATGACCAGCGCCAGCGAGAGAACCGGCTGGATCCTTCCGGTCTGAGCCATGCCCTGCGTGCAGCCTAGAAAGCCGATGAGGAGGATCCCTAGCAGAACGGGCAGCCCATAGCGGACATCGACGAACTCTGTCAGGAAGTCGCGCGCCTCCAGCAGGTTGGTCTGGTAAACGGCGCGGATGGCGTACGGGGTGACGGGCACACCAAATTCCAGATAGTGCCAAATGTACAGGGAACCCAAGACAGCGAGCACGACACTGATCGCACTACCAATTAAGAGGGGCAGCGGTTTTGCCTTCCGAGGGAGCTGCTGGTGGAGGCTGACGGTGGACATGAGGATGGCCATGACCAGGCCGGTGTAGGCGAGAACGTTACCGCGCTCAAGCTGGCCGAAGTTGAGCTTCTCGGCGGCCACGAGCAGCCAGAAAATGCCAGCAGAGATGATTGCAGTGCGTGCGTAGCCTTTGGGCCACAACATTCCGAAAAAAGCCGACCAGACCACCGTGGTGAAGATCACGATTTTCGGTCGGGTCGGGAAGAATGCTACCGCTGTTGCGCCGGAGAGGAGCAGGAATACACCGGTCACGATCGCGGTCTTGCCCCGAGGGGTAACTGCAGGAGCGGCGGTACCGCGGGGGAGCGACGGTCCCATGATCGAACCATAACAATCGTTCACTTTGCGAAGCAACCATAGGGCGCGCCGCCGGCGGACATGCAAGCCATTACCTACTTACTGCACAGAGCGGCTCGTGCCGGACTCACTACTCTGCCGGGGCGTCCGGTACGCCTTGCATCGGCTGGGGGAGGACAGGTGTTCGCGTTTCCATAGTGGCGCACCGAGAACGCACCAGCGCGCAGGTCGAGAGCTGTATCTAGACGCGGACGCGCGGGAAGGTCTCTAGGCTAGTCCATCCAGTCGGCGATGAAGATGTTGGTCTCGCCGGGCTGCGCCGCGTTCCGGTTCGAGGCGAACACAAGCTGCCGGCCGTCCGGGCTGAACATCGGGAATCCGTCGAACTCGGGGCTGGTGGTCACCCGCTCCAGCCCCGTGCCGTCGAGATTCACCAGGTAGAGATCGAAGTTGCGGCTCCGGGGGTCCGGCTGGTTGGATGCGAACACGATTCGCCGCCCATCGGGGTGGAAGAACGGGGCGAAGTTGGCCGCGCCGAGCCGGGTGACCTGCCGGGCACCGCTGCCGTCGGCGTTGGCCACCCACAGCTCCAGCCGCGAGGGGCGCACCAGCCGGCGTTCCAGAAGCCGCCGGTAATCGGCGGTGTCGACGGCGGTGTCGGGATACATCGCGCGCCAGACGATGCTGCGGCCGTCCGGCGAAAAGAACGCCCCGCCGTCGTAGCCCACCCGGTGCGTCACCCGCCGCACGTCCGAGCCGTCCACGTTCATGGTGTACAACTCGATGTCGCTGTCCCGCGTGCTGGTGAACACCACCCGCTTGCCGTCCGGCGACACCGTGGCCTCGGCGTCGTACGCGTCGTTGTTCGTGAGCCGGCGCAGATCGCCGCCGTCGGCGCGGGCGCTGTAGATCTCGAACCGGCCCAGCGGCCAGACGTAACCTTGCGACCGATCCGGGGCGGGGGGGCAGGCGGGCGAGGCCTCGAAGGTGGAGCTGTAGAGGATGCGGCGCCCGCCGTCGTAGAAGTAGCCGCAGGTCGTGCGGCCGAGCCCGTTCGAGACGCGGCGAAGGCCGCTGCCGTCCACGTTCATCACGTACTGCTGGTCACAGCCGGAGTCGGCGCGCTCCTGCCGCTGGAAGATCAGGCGCTCTCCATCGGGCGAGAAATACGCCTCCGCGTTGTTGCCGCCGAAGGTGAGCTGGCGGATCCTCCGGAGGTGGCGCTCGCCCGGCTCGGGCGCGAGGACCGTCGCGTTCGGTGTCGACGCCGGCGCGCAGGCGGACCCGATGGCGACGAACACCGGCAGCAGGGCGCTGTGCCGCACGTGAAGCGGAGTCATGGCGGGAGTCTAAGGGCGGCGTTACCGTTCTCCCGAGTCGCAGGGCGTAGCTTAGCCAGGTAGAGCGCCTGCTTTGGGAGCGCAACTAACGCGTCTCCAGTTAGCACGCGAGGCGTGCCTCCCCAGAGGGACAATCACACCGGGTGCGAATGGTCAAGGCGGCCGTTCGCACCTGTTCCGCGTCGATTCTTGCACACATCTTGGCGCAGCCGACTTGTTTCGGCGCGCTTGAGACAATCTGGTTACCGAGAAAGGCGCACGAGCTCCTCGCGCCTCCTAGCTGAGGACTCCGCGCGGGTGACTGTCGTTGCGGTTCATCCCGACTCAGCTTCATTGGAGTTCCATATGAAGGTGGCCGGTCCAAAATTCCGCGAGTTCACCGATCTGATCAAGCTCTCCACGATCGAAGTGTACGGTCAGGTGAGCGAGCGAATGCTGCAGCGACTGCGAGAGAAGGCCGAGCTGTTGGGCAGCGCCTCCGTATTGGTGCACGAGCAGTATGTTGGGTTCGGGCGCCGCAGCTCCCGTTGAACCTAGGTTGCCTCCTACGTTGGATGCCCGGGGGAAGGGGATACCCGCCAAGGGCGAAGCCCTTAAGGCGACGCGGCTCCCGATGCGTCGCGCATTTACTACGCTCGCTTGACGCGATCACGCTCCTTTCAGCGGGGCTGTGCGCCAACTGCCATGCGATGATTCACCGCGGGGGTGACTGTCGCCCAATCGAGACGCTCATCTTGAGGCCGGCAATCTCGTAAGGCCCGGCGGCCTAACCAGCGCATGCAGCTGATGAGTGATCTGTTAGGCGACAGTCTTGCGGGAACGCCGTCCGTGCGTATAGTCACGCATGACTACTCCCGCTCCTTCAAGGCCCGGAGCCGCGCGGCGACCACTACCGGGGGCCGAATCATTCCAACCAAGGGAACTCTATGAGCAGGCCATCGCTCCTCGTGGCTGGTCTGCTCGCCGTAGTCGGATGCGTCTCCCGCTCCACCCGACTACGCCGCTCAGTATCAGCCCGCACTCGACGCTTTTATGGCGGGGTGGAATACTGGAAATATCAATGGCCTGGACGCTGGGGTTGCGGCAAATTTCCAGCGGCGGTCTCCGGGAGGCCTCAACAGCGATGGCCTCGCCGCGTTCAAGAAAACCCTGACCGACTTTCGCGCCAGCTATCCCGATACCAAGGTGGTCCTCGACGACAGCCACTTCATGAAGGATACGTCGTTCCACCTGTGGACCTGCACCGGCACGAATACCGGGCCGGGGGCGATGCCCCCCGCCGGGAAGAGCGTGAAGCTGTCAGGCGCGACGCGCCTTCGTTACCAGGACGGCAAGATCGTCGAAGAACTAGTGTACTTCGACGCGGGGGACTGGCAGAAACAACTGGGGTTCACGTCGACGCCGCCCACGCCCGCGGGGACGAAGCCCGCGTCGAAGCAGTTCCGTCTGCCCTGGCGCACCCGGCGGGGCAGGATGTGTAGAGAGTTCGGTTAGAGCGCCCCCCGGCCACCAATCTTGCTGGAGCCCCGGTCTCGCACCGGGGTTTCTGTTTCTGAACTCGTTCTCACTGCGAGTGGAGGAGCGGTACAGAATGCTATCCGGTACGTCGCGACAGAGCCTGTGTAGGTTGATGCGGCTGCCTAACGATCGCGCTCACCCTCGCTCGGGTTCACCTACTGGTGGCTGATGCCCACCGTCTCGGAACGTGCGGCGAGCAGGACCATGGCAGGGAAGCCGGAGGTGGCGGCGCTGGAGCGGCTGGGCGGGAATGGCCTCGCGCGCATTGCCGCGCTCGTTACCCTCCTGACTGTCAGCCCAAGCTGCCGCCCGCCGATCCGCACCGTGACCGTTGCCGGAACAGATAACGCCTTTCAGGCTCCCGACACCGTCTCGGGTGGGCGGACGGCAATCTCCTTCCAGAACCGAGGACGAGTGCCCCATGAATTGGTCATGGGGCTGCTGAAGCCCGGCGTCCGCCTTGAAATGGTGCTGGAGACTGCGCACCGGTGGTGATCCCCAGGAGTTCGTAGATACCATGATCGGCGTGCTCATCGCGCGTCCAGCTCAGACGAGCGGCGGCGAGCTGCTGGTGGATCTCGTACCGGGGCGAACGTACGCGATTGTATGCCAGTTCCGCGACGGGGAGGGCCAGCCACCACATGTGATCCCTGGCATGCACAAGAGCGTGGTCGTGCGCTAGGCTGGGTGGCGGTTCGGGATTCCCGGTGGATGAGCGACGTGATGATGCAGCACTTGGGTCCCCGAGCCGACCGGGCGCGGCACTTGGCCCGACTCGACGAGCTGGCGGCGGCCGGGCTGGCGCAGTCCAGCCGCGAATGGCGCGCGGCCCGCGCGGAGGCAGCGGCGGGGTGACGCTCGCGGATCTGGTTGCGCGTTGGCGCGACGAGGCGGCGCCGTTCCAAACGCGCGGGGCACGGGCAGCCACCGAGGCCGCGGAGTCGTATGCCACCGAGTTGGAGGCGTGGAGCCGCGAGCACGAACTCGAAGCAATCACGCTTGAGCAAGCTGCCGCCGAGAGCGGGTACACCTACTCCGCCCTGGAGAAGATGGTACGTCGGAAGGAGCTGCCGAATGTCGGGCGCAAAGGCGCACCACGGGTCCGGCGGGGGGACCTTCCTCGGAAGCCCTGTCGGCGCGAGCCCGAGCGCGATCACGGCATCGCGGCGCTGACACTGGCCGGTCGGCAGCGTGCCTAGCATCTCTTGCGTCGGCGCCACCCGTCACGTACTGTGTGACACCATGACTTCGCTTCGCCGGCTGGTCGCTGATGCGCTGCGTGCTGCCACCCCCACGGTCGAGATGGTGGCAGAGGCGCTCGGCCTCTCTACGAGCGCCCTGCGGCGTTACCGCCTGGGCGATCGCACGCCCTCGCCCGATGTGTTGCGAGCGCTCGGGGCCGAGTGTCGCCGGCAGGCGCGAGTCCTGGATCGGTACGCTCACCAGCTGGAGGAGGCTGCCAGCCAGGAGGAACAGGATGCCTAGGCGCAAACGACTGTGGAGTTACGCCGCGGGACGGAAAGGGTGGATGGTGACGGTGTTCGAGCGCGGGGCGGGGAGCCTGCTCTACGCCCGCGCCTTCGATCCTACGCTCGCCGGCGGGAAGGGCGGATATCGGCGGGTGTCGCTAGGCCATCGCGACCGCGAGCAGGCCACCAGCTACGCATTGGAGCAGGCCGCCAAGCTGCGGGACGGGGCTCGCCGAGGTCCAGCAGGCCAAGGTGACGATCGCGCGGCTGTGCGCCGCGTACCGCGCCCATGAGAGCCCGAAGAAGTCGCCGGGCCAGCAGGAACAGGACGAGCGGAAGGCGCAACTTTGGACCCGGGTGCTGGGTGCGCAGAAGGACCCGCATCGGATTACTCGGCGGGAGTGGGAGGAGTTCGTCGCCGCGCGCGGCAGCGGCGCGATCGGCGCCTACGGTGAGCCGGTGGCGCCGGACAGGCGCCGGCGCGTGCGGGCCCGGGCGGGCCCGGGCGGTGGAGGTGGACCTGGTCTGGCTCCGCGCGGTGCTCAACTGGGGCATGACCTGGGAGGAACGGGGGCGCCGGCTGCTTCGAGAGAACGCGGTGCGCGGCTTCGAGCTCCCGGCGGAGAAGAATCCGCGGCGCCCGATCGCCACGGACGATCGTCTTGAGGCCACGCGAGCGGTAAGTGATCAGGTGCTCATGGAGATCCGCTGGGAGGGTCACCGGCGCGTCCAGCGCTCCTACCTGTCCGAGCTGCTCGATGTCGCGAACGACACTGGCCGGCGCATCGGCGCGATCTGCCAGCTGCGCTATGAGGATCTGCGGTTGACGCGACGCCGAGTGCGCCGCACGGTGAGATCCGCTGGCCCCGCGGGACCGACAAGGAGGGCAGGGAGTGGCCTGCCCCAATCACCGCCTCTGTGCGGGCGGCACTCGACCGCGTGCTCCGCGAGCGTCCGGGCCTGGGTGCGGCGTACCTGTTCCCGTCTCCGACAGACCCGGCTGAGCCGATCACGAAGGACCGGGCAAGCCTCTGGCTGCTTGAGGCCGAGAAGCTGGCGAAGCTGCCGAAGCTCCGCGGGGGCGTCTGGCACCCGTACCGACGGAAGTGGGCAACCGTACGGAAGCACCTGCCGCTCACCGATGTGGCGGCAGCCGGCGGCTGGAAGAGCACCGAAACGCTGCTCCGCTGCTACCAGCAGCCCGACGAGAGCACTATGCTTCGCGTCGTTCTGGATGGCGGAGAGCTGCGGGAGCGGCAGGCGTAAACGGTGCGAAACCGGGCCGTTCTTGCACAGTATGTTGGCGCACACCGCTCTTCGCAGGGTGCGCGCACAGCAGTGAAGTCGTTATCACATCTGAATAAACGGGGCGTAGCTTAGCCTGGTAGAGCGCCTGCTTTGGGAGCAGGAGGTCCCCGGTTCGAATCCGGGCGCCCCGATCGCGGTCCCCACTCGCGTTTGCTCCCGAGGCGCTTGGCCACGTGCACGCCACTCCTTCGCTGCACGAAACCGACATGCTGCTCCGGCTCTGCGCGGCGGTCGTCGTCGGCGCAGTCATCGGGCTGAACCGCGATCTGCGGGATCGACCCGCGGGCGTACGCACCCACGCCCTGGTCGGGCTGGGATCCGCGATCGTCATGGTGACGGCGGTGGACCTTCCGGGCGACCCGGTCCAGGCGGCCGCCCTCGCCCGCGCGATGCAGGGCGTGCTGACCGGCATCGGATTCATCGGCGCCGGCGTGATCCTGCACCAACCAGACGGCCGGACCGTTCTGGGGCTCACGACCGCGGCGACGATCTGGGTGACTGCGGCGCTCGGCCTCGCGTGCGGATTGGGACGATGGATGCTGGTGGCGACGGGAATCACACTCACGCTCGTCGTGCTGCTGGGCGGGGGACCGCTGGAGCGGCTGACCCGGCGCCTGATGCGCCGGCCGGAGACCAAGCCCGGCGAGTCGTGATCCGGCTCAGCCCGAGCGCCGACTGGCGCGTCTGCGCTCGTCTTCCAGCTGCCGCTCGATCTCCGACTGCATCTCTGCGGAGCGCCGACGGCGCGCCCGGACGATCCCGCAGAGCTCCGGGTCGTGCGGGCCCGTGATCGTACAATCAGTGGTGGGCTTGTGGGTGACGGGGTCGGGCATGGCGGGTGAATTATACCCGTCCTGGTCTCCCCCTGCTCCCCGCGATCCGATACGTTCCTCTCGTTGCGGCGCCCGTAGCTCAGCTGGATAGAGCAACAGCCTTCTAAGCTGTGGGTCGGAGGTTCGAATCCTCCCGGGCGCATCGCCTCCCGCCACGCGAGGCGGCCGGCGGCGTGACCGGCGTCACTCGCGACGCCGGTCCGTCGCGCCTATCAT
>JBOHSY010000084.1:0-6154 GCA_050733355.1 Gemmatimonadales bacterium
GGCCGGCACCGCGGTGGTTGCGGAGCGGCAGCACGCGGGGCGGGGCTCCCGCGGGCGGGGGTGGGCGTCGCCGGCCGGCGGGCTCTGGATGAGTCTCGTCAGCCGGCCGGCGGGCGGCGCGGGCGTCGAGTTGCTGAGCCTGCGCGTGGGACTCGCCACTGCGATCGCGCTGGAGACGATCGGCGGGTTGCCGCCGGTCGAGCTCAAGTGGCCGAACGACGTGCTGGTCGACGGCCGCAAGGTGGGCGGCATCCTCTGCGAGGCGCGCTGGCAGGGCGACGCGCTCGGTTGGGTGGCGGTGGGCATCGGGCTCAACGTGCGGAATCGCCCGCCCGCCGATGTGCGGCTCCCGGGCGCGAGCCTGGCGGAGTGGCGCGCCGATCTCACCGTGGACGACGTCTTACGTCCGCTCCTGGCAGAGCTGCACGGGCTCGATCGCGGCGGGCCGGTGCTCGCGCGGACCGAGCTCGCGGCCTGGCGGCGGCGCGATTGGCTGCGCGGACGCACGCTCCGCGTGCCGGTGGCGGGTACCGTCGAAGGCATCGACGCCGACGGCGCGCTCAGAGTCCGCCGGGCCGACGCCACCCTGGAGCTGGTCCGGAGCGGGGACGCCACGCCCGCCATTGAATTCTGAGGTGCCAGCATGCGGCCAGCACCAGCACTCGCACTCGCACTCGCACTCGCACCAGGCGTTTCGGCCCAGGCGCCGGAGGATTCGGTGCTGCGCCGCGATCTGCTGCGCGAGCTGGTCGAGATCAACACCAGCGACTCCGCCGGCCGCACGCGGGAAGCCGCCGACGCGATGGCCCGCCACCTCGTCGCGGCCGGCTTCCCAGCGGCCGACGTCCAGGTGGTCGGGCACGCGCCGCGCTACCAGAACCTGGTCGCGCGCTACCGCGGCAGCGGGGCGGGGAAGCCCATCCTGCTCATGGCCCACATCGACGTGGTCGACGCGCGCCGGGAGGACTGGTCGTTCGAGCCGTACGAGTTCCGCGAGCTCGACGGCTGGTATTACGGCCGCGGAACGGCCGACAACAAGGCCGGCGCGGCGATGCTGGTCGCCAACTTCATCCGACTGAAGCGCGAAGACTTCGTGCCCGACCGCGACCTCATCGTCGTGCTCACGGCCGACGAGGAGACCGCCGGCGATGCGATCGCCTGGCTGGTCGAACAGCGCCGCGATCTCGTCGATGCCGAGTACGCGCTCAACACCGACGGCGGGGGCGGCGAGCTGCTGGACGCCAGGCCGGCCACGTTCACGGTGCAGACGGCCGAGAAGGTGTATCTGAGCTTTCAGCTCGAGGTGCGCAACAAGGGCGGGCATAGCTCGGTGCCGCCGCGCGACAACGCCATCTATCGCCTCAGCGAGGGCCTCGCCCGCCTGTCCCGCTTCGCGTTCCCGGTCAGGCTCAACGAGACCACCCGCGCGTTTCTCCTCCGCTCGGCGGCCGGACGCCCCGCCGCCGAGGCGGCGGACATGCGGGCGGTTGCGCGCCGGGGCGATCTCCGCGCGGCGCGGCGGCTGTCGACGCAGCCGTACGGCAACGCGCTGCTCCGCACGACCTGCGTGGCCACCCGGCTGTCGGGCGGACACGCGGACAACGCGCTTCCGCAGGTCGCGCGGGCGACGGTCAATTGCCGCATGCTGCCCGATCATGCGCCGGACAGCGTGGAGGCAGCCCTTCGGCGGGTCCTCGCCGACAGCGGCATCGCGCTCGCCCGCATCAACCAGCCGCGTCCCAGCCCGCCGTCGCCGCTGCGCGACGACGTGATGGCGCCGGTGGAGCAGCTGGTCGCCGAGATGTGGCCCGGCGCCGCCGTGGTGCCCGAGATGTCGATGGGCGCCACCGACGGGCTCTTTACCCGCAATGCGGGCATTCCCACCTACGGCGTGAGCGCGATCTTCGACGATCCCAATGACGTGCGCGCGCACGGCCGCGATGAGCGGGTGGGCGTGAAGGCGTATCATGAGGCCGCGGAGTTCTGGTATCGTTTGGTCAAGCTTCTCGCAACCGCGGACCCGAACCGCGGATAGCGGATAGCGGATAGCGGATAGCGGATAGCGCATGCTTCTGACCCTTGACGTTGGGAACACTGAGATCACCCTCGGGCTGTTCCGCGAGCGCGAGCTCGAGGCACACTGGCGGCTCACGACCAACCCCGAGCGGACGCCGGACGAATGGGCGGCGTCGGTCGCCGCGTTCCTCGACCACGCAGGCCGCTCGCCCAGCGAGGTCCGGGCGGCGTGCCTGGCGTCGGTGGCGCCGGCGGTCACCCAGAGCATCGTCGAAGGGATCGAAACAACCACCGGGTGCGCGCCGCTGGCCGTCGACGCCCGCTCCGCGCTACCGATCACGCTGGACGTGGACGAGCCGCTCAGCGTCGGCGCGGACCGCGTGGTGAACGTGCTCGCCGCGTCCACGCTCTATCAGGGCGACATCATCGTGGTGGACTTCGGCACGGCGACGACGTTCGACTGCGTGACCGCCGATGCCCGTTTCATCGGCGGCGTGATCATGCCCGGACTCCGTACATCGGCCGACCAGCTCACCCGTCGCACCGCCAAGTTGCCCGCCACAGAACTGGTGCCGCCGGAGCGCGCGATCGGCCGGCGCACCGAGGACTGCATTCGCGCCGGCGTGCTCTTCGGCACGGCCGACGCCGTGGATGGCATCGTGCGCCGAATTCGCGCCGAGTGGCCGGGGGGTGGGTCGCCGGGCGTCGTGGCCACCGGCGGCCTCGCCCGGCTGGTCGCTCCGCTCACCCGGAGCATCGAGCAGGTCGATCCCGACCTTACCCTCCGCGGCCTGTCCCTCGCCGCCGTCCACCTCGGCCTCACCTGGTGAGCGCACCGGCGTGGGCGCGCGCCGGCGCGCGCGCCGCCGGCTACCGGCTCCTGGGACCGCGGCTCGCCTATCTCCTCCACACCCGCCCCGCTGAATGGCCGATCATGGCCGTCCACACCGCGCTCGGCTACGTGCTGGCGGTGGGCATCGGCGGCGCGGCGCAGGGCGAGCGCCTCGGCCCCGCGCTCGCCGGGCTCGCGGCCTGGGTGGTCGGACTCAACGGCGGCACGCTCGCCATCAACAGCGCGTTCGATCGGGACGAGGGCGACGTGGCCTACCTCCGCGCCCCGCCGCCCCCGCCCGCGCACCTCTTCGCCTTTGGCCTCACGCTCATGCTGGCGGGTCTCGCCGTCGCGCTGCTGCTTCCCGGCGACTACGTCGCGGCCTACGCGGTCTGCCTCCTGCTGTCACTGCTGTACTCGGTGCCGCCCGTCCGGCTCAAAGCGGTGGGCGGCGCCGACTGGCTGATCAACATGTGGGGATTCGGGACGCTCACGCCGTTCGCTGGATGGGCGGCGACCGGCGTCGCGGTGTCGCCGGCGGGACGACTCGTGCTGCTCGGGTTCTGTCCCCTGTTTGCCGCGTTCTATCCGCTCACGCAGCTGTATCAGATCGACGAAGACCTGCGCCGCGGCGATCGCACGCTCGGCATCCGGCTCGGCGTGCGCGCGAGCCTGCTGGCAGCCACCGGGTGCGCCCTGCTCGCGTTCGGCATCTTCGGCATGGCCGGGGTGCAGGCGGGCTGGCGGGCCGGGGGGGCGGACCTTGGGCGCTGGAGTCTCCTCGCCTTCGCGGGGGCGTGCTGGTCCGCCGTGCTTGTACCATGGCTTGCCGGATCCGAGCGGTGGACCCCGGCCCGGCACCAACGCGGCATGTATCTGGCACTCGCCGCCTGGGGGGTCACCGACGTCGTCGTGGCCGTGGCGTGGGGAACCTGAGCCCGGATATACTTGAGCCGCCCAATCCGTAGCCGAACTATTCCGTCGGGAGCTTCCATGGCCACAGCGGTGGAGCTGCAGGGCGACGTCGATCGCACCGACATTCCGTACATCGTCCGCCGGTCCGTGCAGCTCGGGCTGCTCGAGTGCGTCCTGGTATTCGCGATGTCGCTCGTGAGCCGGTTCCTGAGCGGTCCGATCGAGCGCATCCTGCTCGCGGTACTGCTGGTGCTCGGCCTCGCGCTGGTGAGCGGCCTGCCTGGCCTCTGGACCCGGGCGCGTACCATCGAGGGTATCGGCGGCGCAGCGGGGATCGGCCTGGGCGCTGCGGCGGTGTACCTGCTGGTGGACGTTGCCCTCCTTCAGCCGATCGGCGCCTACACCAATCGCTGGCGCGAGCTTGGCGGTGGCAGCAATTGGTGGCACCACCCGGTGTGGTGGATGGTCGGCACGTACCTGCCGTGGATGGGTGCGTGGTTCCTCGCGAATCAGGTGGCAAAGGGCGAGACACCGTCGGTCGTGAGGCTCGCGCTTGCGTCGCTCGTCTTCACGGTGCTGTTCGCGGCGGCCGCCGTGCTCCTCCATTTCCCGGGCGCGAGCTGGTCGCTTCCGACGTTCGGCGTGGCATTCCTGCCCGGTGTCACCGCCGCTGTCCTCTTCTCCGGCCTGGGGCTCCGCCGCGCGTAGCATGCGATGGCTGCGCGCCTTGGTACGCGTGTTCGGGTGGCTGCTCACGCCGTTTCTCGCGTGGGCAGCTTCGTTTTTCGGGGCCGTCGCTGGCGCGCTCCTTGCCATGCGTGTCCGCGAGCCGCGGAACGGGGTGCTGCTCACCGCGGTCGTGGGCGGCGTCGTGAGCTTTGTCGCCATCCATTTCTGGCTCCGGCTGTTGCGGCGATCCCGCCAGGTGCGGGAGGCGCTCGCGGTCACCAGCGAGGGAACGCCGGTCTTGGTGGAAGAGGGGAAAGGTGGGGAAGGTGAGAAGAATGGGCGGTAGGGGCGGTAGGGGCGGTAGACGCAGTCGCGTCGTCGCCGGGTTGGCCGTTCTGACGCTCGGCTGCGATCGCCCGCAGCCACCTCCTGCCGAGATGCCTGCTGTTGACCCTCAGCCCGCGCCCCAGCTCGCGCTCAGGGCACCGAGGGGCGCCGAGGTCTGGTTCGGTGACGCGCGTGAGAGCCGGGACTCGACCGGCGCGGCGTGTGTGGAGCGGACGCTCGAGATCCGCAGCGCCGGCGGACGGCGTATCGTGCCGCTGCTGTATACGCTGGACACACCGACCGTGCTCGACGACTCGACCATCCGCGCGCGACTCTTCACCGATTGCCGGCCCGGCCCCGCGTATCGGGTGGATCTGCGTACCGGCCTGCCCGTGCGGAAGGACCCATGATGGGCGGGCGGGCGGGCAGACGGGCGGGCTTTGCGCTGGCGGCGGTGCTTGCGGCCCTGCCCGCCGGCCCGCCCGCCCGCCTGTCCGCTCAGGGCGTCCACGCCGAGGTCGGCCGGCTGTTCGAGGCGGACGGGTGGACCACCTATCGCCTCGGCATTGAGCGGGGGATCGCCGGACCCGTCGGTATGGCCCTCTACGGCACGCACCTGCGCGACGAGAGCCTGGTCGGACGGCGTCACTGGGGCGCCGGTGTCGATCTCGTCGCGCTCCGCGGACGGCGGGCCGGTCCGTACCTGATCGGGGGGCTGGCGGGCGGATTCTCCAGCGACTCCGCCGACGACTGGTGGCACTCGTGGTCTGCGGGCGGCGGGTACCAACTCGTGCTCGGCGGCGCCGTCACGCTCGCGGGCGAAGCGCGGTGGCGGAACGTGGCCCCCGGACGGCGCGACGGCGTGGAACTGTCGGTCCGACTCGGCGCGCTGTTCGGCGGATCGGATGGCCCATCGCGTGCGGCGCCGCCACCGCCCACGCCCCGGGCTGACGTGCCGCCCGCACCCGATGCGAGGCCCGGCGTCGCCAGTTTCGACTCGACGCCGCCTGCCGCGGTGTTCGAGCGGCCGTCGCCGCGGCCACCGCCGCTCGCCACCGTCGCGCCCGCCGCCAGGGCCGAGGGCGCGGCGCCCGCGGCGCTGGCCGATTCGGTCGTCGCGACCGCCCTCGAGGCACTCGGCACCGACTATCGGCTAGGCGGCACCGCGAGCGACGGCTTCGATTGCTCGGGATTGATTCAGCACGCGTACGGGCGGCACGGGATCAAACTTCCGCGCGTGAGCCGCGACCAGGCCCGCGAAGGGAAGCCGGTGAAGCGGGATCTCGACACGCTGCGTCCCGGCGACATTCTGACCTTCTCCCAGCGCGGCGGTCGGGTCACCCACGTCGGGCTGTATCTGGGTGACGGTCGCTTCGTCCACAGCGCGCGGCGCGG
>JBOHSY010000085.1:0-1627 GCA_050733355.1 Gemmatimonadales bacterium
GGGTAGCGATACCCCTTGTCGCGATAGAACTCGGCGGTCGCCCCGGTGGGCGCCATCCCCAGCGCGTTGATGCCGATGACCTTCCTCTGCTTCGGATGATAGATCAGCGCCTGGGTCTCGCCGCCCCAGGAGAGGACGTCCCACATCGTCGCCGTCGCGGCCAGCATGGCGCACGCGGCGTCCACCGCGTTGCCGCCCTGTTGGAACATCATCGCCCCGGCGGTGGCGCCCAGTGGCTTGCCGGTAATGGCGATCCAATGGCGGGCGTGGAGCGGCGGCTTGGCGGTACGCTGGGCCGCGAGCGGGGTCGGCGGCAGCATCAGGGCGGCGGCGAGCGCGCCGGCCGCGGCGGCGGTGAGGGAGCTTGGCATGGCCTACAATATGGCCGGACGGAAGCGGGCGGGAGGGGGCCGGAGCGGAAGCGCGCGAGTCCGGGTGGTGGCGCTCCAGAGCGGCGCGTCAGGATTTCGGTAACGATTGGTTGTTCCGGCTTAGAGCCGAAACCTGCAGCGCCGCGGCGGAGCTGCCACCGCCCGGTGAGCGTGCGACAACCCGCTGCCCGCCCGCGCGCCCGTCAGGCCTCCGCCATTTCCACCCCCGCGAGCCGCGCCGCGCCGACCAGCGCCTCTTCCCGCCCTCTTCCACCCTCTCCCGCCCTCTGCTCCAGATCGGTCAGCACGTTCATGAAGGCAACGAACGCGTCGTACGGCGAGTCGTAGGGATTGAAGTACTTGTGCACGTCGCCGTCGGCGAACCACTTCGTGCACATGTAGTAGCAGTGGTCGCTCGTGGTGAGCCGCCGCCACGCTTCGAGTCGCGCTGGATCGCCCGTGGCTGCGACCAGCTGCCCCACGCGATAGAGCCGCTCGTGCGCGGCCCGCTGCATCCGGTTGCCGAGCCAGGCGCTCGTGTCCCGCTCGATATCGGCCCACGACGTCGCGGTGGGAAAGCTCAGCGTACCCACGGCGGGGCGCTGGGCCAGCTCGGCCGGGTGGACCGAGCGGATCCCCCGCCGGTCCAGCTCGTCGGGCAGATGCCGTAGAAACTCGAAGATGCCGGTCTCGGCCCACTGGTGCTCGCCCAGCGTCTCGTAGTCCATGAACAAGTGCGCGCCTGTGCCGCCGCTCGCCGCGATCCACGACGCGTAGGTGTCGGCGGTGAGCGGCCAGCCGTCCCACTCACGGTTGGAGAACCGGAAGCCGACGTCGTCGCTCAGCCGGTAGTTCCGCGGCAGCAGCTTGAGCCCCGGCGCGGACGCAGCCTCGTAGACGTAGTTGGGCGACCGCCAGCCGAGCGCCCGCTCGGCACCTTCCACCAGCATGGCCCTGTAGCCGAGTCGCCGCACCATCGGGGCGATGGCGTCGTCGTAGATCAGCTCGGTGTTGCGGAACACCGTCGGCCGCCGGCCGAAGAGCCGGAGGACGGCATCGGTGTGGCGGGTCACCTGGGCGCGAAACTCGTCCGGCTCCACCAGCGCGCTGAGACTGTGATGGTAGGTCTCGCCCAGGATCTCGACGCCGCCGGTGCGCACTGCCTCCTGGAACGCCGCGAGCGCGTCGGGCGCCCAGGCCTCGAGCTGCTCGAGCACCGTACCGCTCAGGCTGAGCGCGAACTTGAACCGCCCCTC
>JBOHSY010000086.1:0-1501 GCA_050733355.1 Gemmatimonadales bacterium
ACACTGAACAGTGTGCTTCCAATACTGCGCAAGGATATGTCCGCAATCGAACATGACGAATGGAGAAACATGGGAGAACGTCAGCTTCGGTTAGCGGAGCACAGGTGTAATGGGGGCGACGGTTCTCGATGAGTGGTTGCGGTTCGATCGTCGTATGCGAGCACACCGACCAGTTGAGGGCACGATGAGCGTACTTGGACGTGATCCGAGAAGGTACGTGACCTGCGAGCGGCTTGTAATGGCACTCTGTGTTGCTGCCCAGGTCTCCTATCCAGCAGCGGCCCAGGTTACTGGGGGCCGCCTTGAAGCTAGCAGCGCGGCTTCAGAGCTGATGGGGCCAGCAGCGCCTGATGTCCTCCGTCGGCGACTCCGAATGTCGCCCGAGCAGACAGCGGCGTATTCGACGGCGTATCGTCGGTACATGGCGGAGACTCGGGTTCCTCGCGACACGGCGCTAGCGGCTGTCGCGGAGCGCCGCCGAGGCGACACGCAGGGGCGCGCTCGAGCCGAAGGCATGGAGAACAAGCAGTCTGCGCGTGAGCTGACTGCTCGCTTGAGCAGGCTCGATCGTCTGTTCGAGCAGCAGCACCTGATGCCGTTGCTCACGGAAGAGCAAGCTCACGCGCATCGACAGTGGAAGAAGGAAGAGCTGAGGTCCCTAATGCGGCAGCGCGCCCGGCCGCCCCAACGCGGAAAGCCGGACGCCAAATGACCCGCTACGGCGTAGGTCTTCGGGGCTTCACGCTCATCGAGCTGCTCGTGGTGATCGTGGTCATCGGTGTGCTCGCGAGCCTCGTCGCGCCCAACGTGTTCCGGCACGTCGGGGCGGCCAAGGATGCCACCGCCCGGTCGCAGATCGAGATGCTGGGCGCGGCGCTCGATGCCTACCGCCTCGACAACGGCCGCTATCCGACGACCGAGCAGGGCCTCGCCGCGCTCTGGACCGAGCCCAGCACCGAACCCCGCGCTCCGAGCTGGCGCGGGCCGTACCTGCGAAAGGGAGTCCCCGCCGATCCGTGGAACCACCCGTATCTCTACCGGAGCCCAGCGGAGGAGGGCCGTAGCGGGTACGACCTCCTGTCGCACGGGGCCGACGGCCAGCCCGGCGGAACCGGAGACGCGGCCGACATCACCAGCTGGCAGTAGCTGTCGGTGACCCTCGCCTTCTCCTACGAGGCCATCGACCAGGGCGGGCGGCGCCTGCGCCGGCGGGAGGAGGCCGCGGGGGCTGACGCGCTGCGGGTTACCCTCGAGCAGCGCGGCTTCGTGGTCCTGAGCATCGCCCCCGCCGCCGAGCTCGCTCCCCTCGACGCGGCGGCCGGCCGTCCGAGCCGAGCCGATGTCCTGGAGCTCACCCGCGCCGTCGCCGGGCTGCTGGCCGCGCATGCGAAACCGAGAGACTGATTGACAAGATCAGGGAAAGCGCGTTGAAAGACCCGTTGCATTGGCGGAAGCACGACAGAGGCGGAGAGTTTGATTTCAGAGCCCAGGACTACAGAGA
>JBOHSY010000087.1:0-4398 GCA_050733355.1 Gemmatimonadales bacterium
GGCGTTCGCTGCGGACGACGTCAACGCCGTCCGCTTCGACGACCTCCGCTTTGCCCTCGATCACCAGCCGCAGCGCCCGGCGCACCGGCACCATGGTGAGCGGCTCGAACGAGGCGTTCAACGCCAGACAGCGCACGATTTCGTCCCCCAGGAAGCTATCAAATCGTACAAGGCCGGGGGCGAGCCGGGCAAGGGAGCGGCCGTTACTTGAGCATCCCCTCGATGCGGCGGGCAACCACCTGCCGCAGCCGCTCGCTGCGGGTGATGACGAGCACCGTATCGTCACCCGCCAGCGTTCCCATGACCTCGTGCCAACCGGCCTGGTCGAGCGCGGCCGTCACGGCGCCGGCCGAGCCGCTCGCGGTCTTGAGGACGAGAAAGGGCCCGACGCCGTCCACGCTCACCAGCAGCGCCGGGAGCACGTGAGCGAGATCGGGGCGGAGGTTGCCGTCGGTGGGGTGCGCGTAATAGGCGCCGTGCTGCTGATCGGTGAGCTTGGCCAGCCCGAGCTCGCGGATGTCCCGCGACAGGGTGGCCTGCGTGACGGCGAACCCTTCGGCCGCCAAGGCGTGCCGAAGGTGCTCCTGGTTCTGGATCCGCTGCTCGCGCACGATCCGGAGGATCGCCGCCTGGCGCTGAATCTTCATCCGCCCACCCTCCGGTAGACCTCCCGCCCGCCCAGAAACGTCGCCCGCACGCCGGCCCGGCCTGCCGCGAGTGCGCGGGCGGCAGGATCCGCTCCCGCCGGCCCGAGATCGATCACCACGATGTCCGCCCACTTCCCCGCGGTGAGCGTACCGATCTCGCGCTCGAGTCCGAGGGCCCGGGCGCCGCCGACCGTGCCCAGCGCGAGCGCCGTCCCCGCATCGAGCCCCGCGAGGGCTTGTGCGGCCCGGGCCTCGGCGAACAGATCGAGCGGCGTCACGCTCGCCACGGAATCGGTGCCGAGTCCCACCCGGATGCCGGCCGCGATGAGCTGCGCGAGCGGCGCCGCCCCGTGCCCGTGCCGCCGATTGGCTCGCGGACAGTGCGCGACGGCCGCCCCGGTGCGGGCGATCCGGTCGAGGTCAGGCGCATCAACCTGAACGGCATGGATGCAGAGCGTATCGGGGCCAAGCAGGTCCTGATCTGCCACCAGCTGCACCGGCGAGCGTCCGGGGCCCGGCAGTGGAATGCCGCGCCGCTGCCACGCGTCGGCGAACGGGCCGGTAGCGGAGCGAAGAAGGTCGGCCTCCGCCACCGATTCCGCCAGATGCAGCGCGATCGGAAGTCCTTCGGCCCGGGCCCAGCGGCCGACCGCGTGGTACAGGGGGGCGCTCACGGTGTATGGCGCATGCGGCGATACCCCGAGCCGCACCCGGCCGGACGCGTAATGCCGCACGGCCTCCACTGAGCGCCGGAGCTCGTCGAGACTCTCCGCACATTGATCGGGATGCGGGCCGAACACTTCCTGGTACGCGATGCCCGCGCCGCCCAGCTCGGCGATGGCGCGCGCCACCACGCCGCGGTCGCCGGTATCGGCAATGGTCGTGACCCCGGACGCCCAGCAGTCGAGGAGTCCCCGCTTCGCCGCCGCCAGGTACACGTCGGGCGGCTGCCGCTCCTTGAGCGCCCGGAGGCGGGTGATCCACGCGACGAAGTCGTCGTCCGGAACCAGTCCGTCGAAACCGGTCAGCTCCAGGTGGGTATGCGTATTCACCAGCCCGGGGATGACCGCGGCGTCCGGCGCCTCGACCGTCTGCACTCCCGGCGGACGGGGCACTTCGGAGTCGGGGCCGACGCGCTCGATAAAGCCGTCCGGACCCACGAGGACGGCGCCGTCCTCGATGGGCGGCGCGGCGACCGGCAAGACCCACCCGGCGCTCAGCCGGACGGCCGGCATGCTAGCGCGGCGGTCGCTGGGGCGAGGGTGGAGGACCCCCGCCGCCCATCACGCCGCTGCCCGAAGGCTGGGCCGTGCCGGGGGGGGGGCGGCCTTGCTGCTGCGTCGCGTCCGGGGTGGGCGGGGTCGTCCCGCCGAGGGTGCCGGCAGGCCGGGGCGAGCCGTCGGGAAGGGCCGGTGCGGTCGGCGCAGGGGCAGTCCCTCCGAGCGGATTCGCTCCGCCGACATTGAACGGCGAGTGCACCGGGCAGAACCCGCCCGGCTCCGTGCCGGGGATGAACGACTCGATGTAGTGGACTTCCTTGGGGCAGAACGGCGTCGCCTTGTAGCCCGTGGTCCGGTCGATGTCGAGCGCCGCCAGCGTCACCGGCCGGGGCCACACCGCGGGCGTTGCCCGCCGCTCGTACACCTCTTTCATCATGGCCGTCCAGGCCGGCGCCACGAGGATGCCGCCCTGGGCGTTCGCCTTGATCTTCTTTGGCTGGTCGAAGCCGATCCACATGCCGGTCACGAGATCGGGCGTGAAGCCGATGAACCACACGTCGAACCCGTCGTTCGTCGTCCCGGTCTTGCCGCCCGCCGGAACGGTGAAGCCACGCGCGGTGACGGCCGAGAACGCGGTGCCGTGCCGCACGACATCGCGCAGCGCGTCGGTCATGAGCCACGCCTGCTCCCGCTCCATCACCGGCTCGCTGCGGGTCTGCGGCTGCCACACGATCCGGCCGCTCCGGTCTTCCACCCGGAGGATGGCGGTGGGCACGGTGCGGGCGCCGAGGTTCGCGAACGTCGTGTAGGCGGCGATCAGCTCGAGCGGCACCACGTCCGCCGAGCCGATGTGGATCGAGGGCACGGGCAGGATGCGGGTGGTGAGCCCGAATTCCGCGGCCATGGCGACCACGGCGGGTTCGCCGATTTCCATGCCGAGCTTCACCGCCACGATGTTGCGCGACAGGTAGAGGGCCCGCCGCAGCGTCATCGGGCCCTGGAATTCCAGGTCGTAGTTCTGCGGGGACCAGATCTCCTGCGGCGGCGGGAGCTCGACGGTGAGCGGCTCGTCGGGGATCACGTAGGACAGGGGATAGCCCGCCTCGACGGCCGCGGCGTAGACGATGGGCTTGAACGTCGAGCCGGGCTGCCGCCGGGATTGGGTGGCGCGGTTGAACTTGCTGTCGTCGAAGTCCCGCCCGCCTACCATCGCGCGGATGTAGCCGGTGTTCGCCTCGAGCGTGACCGCCAGGCCCTGGAGGTAGGGCGAGGTCGGCGCGTCGTCGTCCGCGGACTCGGCGCGGCTCTCCAGGTACTGCCGGTACGTCGGGTGCGCGAACTTGCCGTCGGCCCCGCTCTCGATGGCTTCGAGCCGCGCCTCCAGCGCCCGTTCGGCAGCCTGCTGCATCTCGAGGTCGAGCGTGGTGTAGATCCGGAGGCCGGCGCGGTAGAGCTCCTGCCCGAAGCGGGCATCGAGCTGCTGGCGGACGTACTCGACGAAGTACTGGGCGACGCCGCTGAAGTCGGACCGGGACGAGAGCAGCAGGGGATACGCCTTCCACCGCTCCGCCTCCGCGGCGGCGAGCCCGTCGTCGTCGCGCAGCAGATTGAGGACGGTGTTCCGGCGCTGGATGTTGAGGTTCGGGTTCTTCCGCGGGTTGTAGCGCGACGGCGCCTTCGGGATGGCGGCGAGCGTCGCGGCCTCCGCCACGTTGAGGTCGCGCACCGACTTGCCGAAATACCGCTGGGAGGCCGCCTCGACGCCGTAGGCCCGGTTGCCCAGGTCGATCTGGTTGAGGTACAGCTCCAGGATCTTGTCCTTGGAGTACTTCTTCTCGATCTCCAGCGAGACCTTTACCTCCCTCAGCTTCCGGCGGAGCGACTTGTCGCGGCCGCTGATGTCGTCGGGCCAGAGATTCCGCGCCAGCTGCATGGTGATGGTCGAGAACCCCTCGGCGAACCGCAGCGCGAAGAGATTCGTCTTCATCGCCCCGGCCACCCGCACCCAGTCGATGCCGTTGTGCTCGTAGAACCGCTTGTCCTCCGTGGCGAGGAAGGTCGCCTTGACGTAGGGCGACATCTCCTCCAGCGGCACGACGGTGCGGCGCTCCAGCCCGAGGTCGGTGATCAGGCGGCCGTCGGCCGCGTAGACCTTGGACGCCTGGTTGGGATCGTACTGATCCAGGCCCTCGATGGAGGGGCAGGTGTTGCCGGCGCAGGCGCTGGTCCAGGTCGCGAGCGCCACGGCGAACACCAGCGTGACGGCGGCGAGAACGCCGACCAGCGCGTTCCGCCGGAGCGTGGGCGTGCGCCAGACGCGGGAGAGACTGTCGCGGAGGCGGGGGAGCATTGGATGGAAAGTAACAGGCGGGAGCGGCCGGGAGCAGACGGGAGCGGGCGGGAGAGGGAGGGAGCGGGCGGGAGAGGGAGGGAGCGGGCGGGAGAAGGAGGGAGAAGGCGGGAGAGGGAGGGAGAAGGCGGGAAGGGTCGGAGGCTTGGGGCCTGTCCGTGCCGATCCGCTTCCTCCCTCT
>JBOHSY010000088.1:0-7025 GCA_050733355.1 Gemmatimonadales bacterium
GAAACGCCGCGAAAGATCCCAGGTTGGCTGGCAGGCGGTGTCGCCCGACACCCGCGTCCTCACTGCACCGCGTTCATCATGTCGAAGATCGGCAGGTACATCGCCACCACCATGCCGCCCACCACCACACCCAGAATCACGATCATTACCGGCTCCATGAGCGAGAGCAGCGTGCTCACGGCCACGTCCACCTCTTCATCGTAGAAGTCGGCGATCTTGCTCAGCATCTCGTCCAGGCCGCCGGTCTGCTCGCCGACCGCGATCATCGAGATCACCATCGGCGGGAACACCTTCGACTTCTCGAGCGGCGCGGCGATGGTCTCGCCGCCGGCGATCGACTGCCGCGACGCCATCACCGCGTCGTGGATGACCATGTTGCCCGCGGTCTTCGCAGTGATCTCGAGCCCCTCGAGGATCGACACGCCCGACGAGATCAGGGTGCCCAGCGTCCGGGTGAAGCGCGACACCGCCGACTTCCGGATCAGGTCGCCGAGGACCGGCGCCTTGAGGAGGCCCGCGTCGATCTGCTTCCGGCCGCTCAGCGTCCCGTAGTAGCGGCGGATCGCGAAGAAGGCACCGCCGAAGCACGCGAGGATCAGCCACCACTTGCCGGTGACGAACGCCGAGAGCCCGATGACGATCCGCGTCGGCAGCGGGAGCTCCATATTCACCGACGCGAACATCTCCCTGAACACCGGGATCACGAAGATCAGCAGCACCGCGATGGCGATGACCGCGACCGACATGATGACCGCCGGATAGACCATGGCGCCCTTCACCTTGCGCACCAGGGCGTCGTTCTTCTCGAGGAAGGTGGCCAGGCGCTGGAGAATGGTGTCGAGAATACCGCCCGCTTCGCCCGCCGCGACCATGTTGACGTAGAGGTCGGAAAACGCGCGGGGATGCTTGGCGAAGGCGTCGGCCAGGGTATTGCCCGACTCGACGTCGTACACCACCGCCTTGGTAACCTCGGCCAGCGCCTTGTTCTCGGTCTGCTGCGCCAGAATGTTCAGCGACTGCACCAGCGGCAGGCCGGCGTTGATCATCGTCGCGAACTGCCGGGTGAAGATGACGATGTCGCGGGTCTTGATCCGCTGCACGCCGCCGAAGCTGAGGTTGATCTTCTTGGGTGCCTCGCGCACGCTCACGAGGAGCAGCCGGTTTTTCCGCAGGTAGCTGTTGACGTCGTCGCGGCTGGCGACCTCCAGCTGACCCTTCTGGATCTGGCCGTTGGTCGTGTTGCGCGCGGTGTATTCGAAGAGCGGCATGATCGGATTCTCCCGGTGCTAGCGGCGGCCCCCGGCGGCGGCGGCCCGCGCCGCCTTGCCGTCCACCATCGCGATCGCCTGGTCCTCGAGCGGCTTCTGCCCGATCATGCGCAGGAACTCGTTCGGGTCGCCCGAGACGCGGAGGCACTCGTCCTCGCTCACGTCCCGGTTCATCCAGAGCTGGTAGAGAGCGTCGTTCATCGTCTGCATCCCGAACTTCTTGCCGGCCTGCATGGCGGAGTAGATCTGGTGGATCTTCTCGTCCCGGATCAGGGCCCGGATCGCCGGCGTCGCGACCATGATCTCGCAGGCCATCACGCGGCCGCGACCCTTCGCCTTCGGCAGCAGCGTCTGGGTGATCACGCCCTCGAGCACGAAGGCGAGCTGCGCCCGCACCTGCGACTGCTGGTTGTGCGGAAAGACGTCGATGATGCGGTTGATCGACTCGGCGGCGGAGTTCGTGTGGAGCGTCGCGAACGCCAGGTGGCCGGTCTCGGCGATGGTGAGCGCGGCCGCGATCGTCTCCAGGTCGCGCATCTCGCCCACCAGGATCACGTCGGGATCCTCACGCAGGCTGTACTTGAGCGCGTTGGCGAAGCTCTTGGTGTCGGTGCCGACTTCGCGCTGGTTGACGATGCAGCCCTGATGCCGGTGGATGAACTCGATCGGGTCTTCCACCGTGATGATGTGACCCTTCCGCTCCTTGTTCACCTTGTCGATCATCGCCGCCAGCGTGGTCGACTTGCCCGATCCGGTCGGACCCGTCACCAGGACCAGCCCGCGGGGCCGCTCCGCCAGCTTGGCGATGATGGGCGGGAGGCCCAGGTCCTGGAAGGTTCGCACATTGAACGGAATCATGCGGATTACGAGGGCGACGCAGCCGCGCTGCTTGAAGACGTTGCCGCGGAACCGGGCCAGGTTCTGGATCCCGAAGGAGAAGTCGAGCTCGTCCTCCTGCTCGAAGCGCTTTTTCTGATTCTCCGTCAGCACCGAGTACGCGAGCTGCAGCGTGTCCTTGGGCGTGAGGACGTCGGGCACGGAGCTGTCGGCCATGTCTCCGTCGATGCGGAGCTTCGGCCGCTCGCCCGCCGTGCAGTGGAGGTCCGACGCCTCCTTCTCGATCATCTCTTCGAGCAGCGCTCGCAGATTGATGCTCATCCGGCGGTCTCCTTGACGACTTCCTCGACGGTGGTGATGCCTCGCTCGACCTTCTTGATGCCGTCCATCCGCAGCGTCAGCATGCCCTCGGCGACGCCCTGGTCGCGCAGCTCCGCCACGGATGCGCCGCGCAGCACCATACGGCGCAGCTCGGGCGAGAGCATCATGACTTCATAGAGACCCTGCCGCCCCTTGTAGCCCGTGCCGGCGCAGCGCTCGCAGCCTCGGCCCCTCATGTATGAGATCGACCTCAGGGTCTCAAGATCCGTGCCCAGGGCGGCCAGTTCCTCGTCCTTATAGGTGTGCGGCGCCTTGCACTCGGAGCAGATCCGGCGCACCAGCCGCTGGGCTACGACCAGGTTCACCGCGCTCGCGACGTTGAACGCTTCGATGCCCATGTCGATCATGCGGGTGATCGTGCTCGGTGCGTCATTCGTGTGCAGCGTCGAGAGCACGAGGTGGCCGGTGAGCGCCGCCTTGATCGCGATGCCGCCGGTCTCCAGGTCGCGAATCTCGCCGATCATGATGATGTTCGGGTCCTGCCGCAGGAATGCCCGCAGCGCCGCCGCGAACGTGAGCCCGATCTCGCTTCGCACCAGCACCTGGTTGATCCCCATCAGGTTGTACTCGACGGGATCCTCCGCGGTCATGATGTTGGTCTCCGGCGTGTTGATGCGCTGGAGCGCCGAGTAGAGGGTCGTGGTCTTGCCGGATCCCGTGGGGCCGGTGACGAGCACCATGCCGTACGGGTTGAGGATCGCCCGCATCAGGTCGGCTTCCGCCTTGGGCTCGAAGCCGAACTTCTGGAGGTCGAGCGTCAGGTTGCCCTTGTCGAGGATCCGGAGCACGATCTTCTCGCCGAACAGCACCGGCAGCGTCGAGACCCGGAAATCGATGACGCGGTTCCCCATCTTGAGCTTGAGGCGCCCGTCCTGCGGGACGCGCCGCTCCGCGATGTTGAGCTGCGCGAGAATCTTCACGCGCGAGGTGAGCGCCGCCTTCATCTTCATCGGCGGCTTCATGATCTCGAGCAGCGATCCGTCGATGCGGTAGCGCACCCGGATCTCGTGCTCGAACGGCTCGATGTGGATGTCGCTCGCGCCGCGCCGCACCGCGTCGATCAGGATGCCGTTGATCAGTTTGACCACCGGCGCATCCTCGATCTGCGCCTGGGTCGCGATCTCGTCCTCGGCCTCCTCGACCACCTCGACGTCGTCCCCCCCCGCCGCCTCCATGTCCTTGAGGAGCGTCTGGAACTCGTGGTCGGACGCCTGGTAGTGCTTCTCGATGAGGCCGCGGAGCGTGAACTCACCCGCGATGACCGGGAACAGGTCGTAGCGGGTGATGAACTTGAGGTCCTCGAGAAGCGCGTGATCGGCCGGATCGGCCATGGCGATGGTCAGCGTGCGCCCTTCCCGCTTGAGCGGGAGGATCACGTGCTTGGTCGCCATGTCGCTGGGGATCAGCCGGAGGAGCCGCGCATCGACCTCGAACCGGGAGAGGTCCACCGCCGGCATGCGCGACTGCCGCGCCAGCAGCTTCGTGACCTCGATCTCCTGGACCAGGCCGAGCTTCACCAGGACGTAGCCAAGACGATGCTTGCTCTGGCGCTGCTCCGCGAGCGCCTGGGCCAGCTGATCGCGGGTGATCAGCCCCTCGGTGATGAGATGCTGGCCGAGCCGGTCGGTGCCGGCGGCTGCCGTGGCCATCGTCGCGGTCGTCTCTGGGCTCGGGTCGCTGGATCAGGAAACCGAATCGTACGACACTCAGGCGTTCAGAATCAGGGCACCTGGAGGCGGTCGTACAATCGTTGCAGCAGGGCAGGATTGATGCCGGGGACGCGCGCGAGATCGGCGACAGCGGCAAATGGGCCGTGCTCCGCACGATACCGCACGATCGCGGCCGCACGCGCCGGACCGATGCCGGGGAGGCTGTCGAGCTGGACCGCGGTGGCGGTATTGAGCCAGGGAAGCGCAGGAGCGCCGAAGAGCGGAAGAGCAGATGTGCTAAGATCTGGTGCGGCAACATGATGCCGGCTTGCCGAAACCCCGCTCTTCTGCGGTTCCGCTCCGCCGCTCATCAGCGGAGCGGAGAACTCCACGTGCGGCCCGAGCGCCCGCAGCAGCCCCGGCCCGATCCCCGGCACCCGGTCCAGCCCGGCCAGGCCGCCGAAGGGGCCCCGGGTCGCCCGGTCGGCGGCGATCCGCTTGGCCAGGGCGACCCCGACGCGAGGGAGTCTTGCGATTTCCAGCACCGACGCCTCGTCCAGATTGATACGCTCGCCAGTCGCCAGCGGTCGCGATAGTGCTGCGATACTGTCCCAATGCGATGCCGCCGACCTCGCCGAACTCGACCGGCTGCCGACGATCTCCACCGCTCCTGACGCTTCCCCCGGCCGGAGCAGGGCCAGGCGCACGCCGTGGCCGAGCACGGCGAGGGCGAGAAGAGCGAGAAGCGGCTTGGGGGGCACGACGGACGGTAGGGCGGGCAGACGGACGGGCGGGAAGCGGATTCACGCGCGGAGGAGCGAATTCGCACCATCGGAACAGCAGCCGCGAATAGCCGCGTTTCTACGGCGCTGGCATGGGCACCTCCAGCCGCAGCACGCCCATGGCCACGTCGCCCACGATCTGCAGGCTCGCGGCGCTGACCTTGGACAGGTCGTCCGCTGGCGTGTGCCACTGGGGATAGTCGAAGTCCACCACGTCGATGGCGCGGATCCCCGCCTTCTGGAGCTCCACGTGATCGTCGGTGAGCGTGTGGCGGCCGGCCGAATCGGAGCGGAAGTAGCGCTCGTAGCCCAGCCGGTGGGCCACACCCCAGACCTTCTCCACCACTTGCGGCGCGCCGGTGAGCGAGTTGCCTTCCTGGTAGAGTTGGAGGTCCGCGTCCGCGACGAGGTCGAACAGCACGGCGAATCGGGGCGGCGCGCCGGCCGGCTGGTGCGCCGTGTACCAGCGCGAGCCGATCAGGACGTCGCTCGGCTGCCGGCTGAAGTCGCCGTAGTCCTCGCCGTCGACGAACAGCAGGTCCACCCCGATCGCCGGCGGCGCCCTGTTCAGCACGTCGGCCACGCCCAGGAGCACAGCCACGCCCGAGGCGCCGTCGTTGGCGCCGGGCACCGGCGCCTTCGGCTCGGTCGAATTGGGCCCGTCCGAGACCGGGCGAGTGTCCCAGTGCGCGAGGTACAGGACGCGATCGGTTGCCGCCGGGTTGAAGCGGGCGACGAAGTTCCTCAGCGGCAGGGTATCGCCCGTGGCGGTCACGTGCGACCAGGCCTGCACCACCAGGGTGTCGGCCCGTTCACGCAAGAGGCGCTCGAGCCATTCGGCCGTGCGCTCGTGTCCGTCGGTGCCGGGAATGCGCGGACCGAACTCCACCTGGGTCCGGAGATGCCCGAAAGCCGCCGGTCCGTCGAACTCCCGGGGCGGCAGGGGGACCTCGCCCTCGCACCCCGTGAGCGCCAGGCCCAAAGCCATGAGAAGTCGTGACATGCGCAACATTATAATTCGACCGTGAGCCTGCTCGCCCGCTATCTCCTTCGCCAGCTCGTCGCCCCGTTCTGTTTTGCGCTCGCGGCGCTCACGAGTCTCATGCTGCTGAACCAGGTGGCGAAACGGTTCGGCGCGCTCATCGGCAAGGGCCTGCCCTGGACGGTGATCGCGGAGGTATTCGGGCTGAGCCTCCCGTTCATCCTGGCCATGACGCTGCCGATGGCGGTGCTCGTGGCGGTGCTCTACACCTTCAGCCATCTGGCGGCTGACAGCGAGGTCACGGCGCTCCGGGCCAGCGGGGTGAGCGTGCCCCGGATGCTCCTGCCGGTGCTCGCCTGGGGTCTCTGCATGGCGGCGGTCAACTTCGCCTTCGTCGACCAGGTCCTCCCGCGGAGCAACGCGCGCCTCCGCGCGCTGTTGATCGACATCGGCCGGAAGAAGCCGACGTTCGAGCTTCGTGAGCAGGTGATCAACGGGGTGCCGCCGTCCAAGTACTTCCTCCGCGCGAGCCGGATCGACGGTGCTACCGGACGGCTTCGAGGGGTCACGATCTACGACGTGGGCGACCAGGCCGAGCGGCGGGTGATCTACGCCGACAGCGGCCTGATGGCGTACGCGGCCAACCAGCGCGACCTCACGCTGCAGCTCCACTACGGCGTCATCCACGAGTATCGCGCCACGGAGCCGGACCGGTTCGTGGTGACGTCCTTCACCACCAGCGCCATGCGGGTGCGGAACGTGTTCGACGAGCTGGAGCGGAACACCTCCGACCAGATCCGCGGCGACCGGGAGATGAGCGGCTGCGAGATGATGGTCGTGGTCCGGGAGGCCAGACTGGATCGGTCGCGCGCGGCGCGCGAGCGCGCGCGGCTCGTGCATCGGGACCTGCACGAGCTCACCGGCCTGCCCCTCCTGCCGGTCGACACCGTGAGTCCGGGCCCGCTGCGGGGGGACTACTGCACCTGGGTGGCGGAGGCACGGAGGTGGCTGCTGCCGGACAGCGCGGCGGCGCAGCAGCCGGCGCCGCCGGTCGGCGAGCGGGCGGGCGGGCAGGCGGGCAGAGACTCCGCCACTGCCATTGTGCTTCCGGCCGGCGCGGTAGCTC
>JBOHSY010000089.1:0-12531 GCA_050733355.1 Gemmatimonadales bacterium
CGGCAGGGGGTGCCGGCGTGAGCGACCGTCGGCCCACGGGACGGGCGCGGCGGGCCGCGGCGCTCCGGTCGCTGGTGGGTCGCATCGATGCCGCCGCCGCCGGGGAGCCCGTGCCCGACACGGTTCCCTCCGGCTTCCCATCGCTCGATCGTCTGTTGGGCGGCGGGTTCCGCCGCCAGGATCTGATCGTGTTGGGCGGTGACGTCGGCAGCGGGAAATCGGCGCTCGCGCTCGCGGTGGCGCTCCGGAGCGCCGAGCTCGGCGCGCCGGTGTTCCTGCTCTCGGCCGAAATGGACGAAGCACGCCTCCGCGAGCGCGCTTTGGCGATGCAGGGCAAGGCGTCGGTGGACGACATCCGGCAAGGCCGCCTCGACGAGTCGGCTCGGGCCGCCGTCGGCGCCGCGGCGGTCGCGCAGCGCGACCTCCGGCTCCGCCTCGCGGCCCTGCTCGACGGCGGATTCGGGGAAGTGGAGGCGGCCCTCGCGGCCGCGCCCGCGACGACGCTCCTGGTGGTGGACGCCCTCCAGCTCCTCGTTCCGCCCCGCGCCTCCCCCCGCCAGGAGGAGCGCGTCGCCATCGCCACCCGGTGGCTCAAGTCGCTCGCGGTGAGGGCGAACCTCGCGGTGCTCGCCGTGTCCCACCTGCCCGGATACCGCGCCACCCGCCCGGATCCGCGGCCGACGCTGGATGACTTCGGGGGCGGTGGCGCGGTGAAGCAGCAGGCGGACGTGGTGCTCGGTCTCTTCCGGGAGGAGATGTATCGGGCGGGGCAGGGCGTGGAGGGCGCCACCGAGCTGCACGTCCTCAAGAATCGCAACGGCCCCACCGGCTTCGCCGACCTGTATTTCCACCCGCGATGGCTCCGCTTCGCGGACCTGCTGGACCCGGATTGACGTTCGGGTTATGTTTGGCCCCAAATCGGCGCAGGACAAGGAGTTCGCCTATGGCCGGCCATAGCAAGTGGAAGCAGATCAAGCGCAAGAAGGCGGTGACCGACTCGCGGCGTGCGTCGGCCTGGACCAAGGTCATCCGGGAGATCACCGTGGCCGCCAAGGCGGGCGGCGGCGACCCGGACGGCAATCCCCGGCTCCGGCTGGCCGTAGACGCCGCGCGCGCGGTGAACATGCCCAAGGACAACATCGAGCGTGCCATCAAGAAGGGCACCGGCGCGCTGGAGGGTGAGAGCTTCGAGGAGCTCACCTACGAAGGGTACGGTCCCGGCGGGGCCGCGATCTTCATCGAAGCCACCACCGACAACGCGAATCGTACGGTGGCGGAGATCCGGCACGCCTTCAGCCGGAACGGCGGGAACCTCGGCGCGAGTAACTCGGTCGGCTGGATGTTCGACCGCAAGGGCCAGATCTACGTCGATGCCGGCCGCCACGCCGAAGATGCGGCCCTCGAGGCCGCGCTCGATGCCGGGGCCGAAGACTTCACGAGGGACGGAGATCAGTACGTCATCACCACCTCGCCGCCGGCGTTCCACGCCGTGCAGGACAGCCTGCGCGAGTGGAAAGTGGTCGTGGACTCGGCCGAACTGGCGATGGTGCCCAAGAACTCGGTCAAGGTCGAGGGCGCGGACGCCGAGCGGATGCTCCGGCTGATCGAGGCGCTCGAGGAGCTGGACGACGTCTCCAAGGTGTTCTCGAATTTCGACATCGACGCAGCCCAGCTCGCGGAGGCGGACGCCTGACCGGACCCATCGCATGAAGGTGCTGGGCATCGACCCGGGCACCGCGGTCCTCGGCTTCGGGATCGTGGATGGGGGGCCCGGCGGCGCCCGGCTCGTCGAGTGCGGAGTTCTGTCCACCCGGGCACGCGATCCCCTGCCCTCGCGGCTCCGGCTCATCCACGACGGCGTGGCGGAGCTCATCGCCCGCCACCAGCCGGACGCCATGGCTGTGGAGCGCGCCTTCTACGCCCGCAACGCCCACACCACGATCGTCATGAGTCACGCGCGCGGAGTCATTCTGCTCGCGGGCGCGGAGGCCGGCGTGCCGCTCGCGGAATACACGCCGGCCATGGTCAAGAAGACGGTGGTCGGCCGGGGCGCCGCGCTCAAGCCGCAGGTGGGCTACATGGTGGCGCAGCTCCTCCGGCTTCGCGCGCCGCCGTCGCCGCACGACGCGGCGGACGGCGTGGCCCTCGCGCTCACGCACCTGCTGCGCACGCGCCGGCCCGCCCTCGGCGCCGTGACCCGGTGATCGCCACACTCACCGGCGTGCTCGCCGGTCGGGATGGCGACACCATCACCGTGGAGACCGACGGCGGAGTCGGCTACGCCGTCGCGGTGCCGCTGCCGGTGTTCGAGCGGCTGCCGCCCGCCGGGTCGCGAGTGCGGCTCCACACCGAGCTGGTCGTGCGCGAGGACGGATGGGCGCTCTACGGCTTCGATCGGCCGGTCGACCGCGCGATCTTCCAGCGGCTGCTCGGCGCGAGTGGGTTCGGCCCACGGCTCGCGCTGGCGATGCTGTCGGCGCTGGGCCCGGAGCGCACCGTCCGCGGCATCCGCGAGCGCGACGTCGCGGTGCTGAGCACGGTGAGCGGCATCGGGCGCAAGAAGGCGGAGCGGCTGATTCTGGAGCTGCACGACCGTTTCGACGACGTGCCGGAGCTGCCGGCGGCCGTCGCGCCGGCCGCGCCCGGTGCCGACCGGGCGGTTCGCGCGCTCACGGGACTGGGGTACCCGCCGGCCGCGGCCGAAGAGGCGGTGCGGAGCGCGCTGGCGAACGGCGGCGACGCCGAGACGTCGGCCGTGGTGCGGCGCGCACTCCAGGTGCTGGCCGCGCGCCGGTGAGCCGCGGCGAGCGGCACCCGATCGCGAGGCCACGATGACCGTGCCGGCCGTCACCGCCGAGTGGAACTGCACCCGCTGCGGCACCACCAACCGCAAGCTCGTGCCGCTCGGCGTCGCGCGGGCCAGCGACCGGTGCACGCACTGCAAGGCGAGGCACACGATCGGGGCCGGCGAGCGCCCGGTGCGCTGGAATGCGACGCTCGACGGTACCGGTAGAAGGTGAGAGGTAAGAGGTGAGAAGTGAGAGGGGAGCGGAAGCGACCCCCTACGCCTCACCTCTCACCTCTCACCTCTCATGATATAGGTTTCGGCCCATGCCCCACCTCCAGATCACCACACCCGACGCGCTGCCGGACGAGCGCGCCGCCGACGCGGCGCTCCGGCCGTCGCGGCTCGACGAGTTCGTCGGACAGGAGCAGGTGCGCCAGTCGCTCCAGATCGCGATCGACGCCGCCCGCGGCCGAGGCGACACGCTCGACCACACGCTGTTCTTCGGCCCGCCGGGGCTCGGGAAGACCACGCTCGCCATGCTGCTCGCGCGCGAGATGGGCGTCCAGCTCCGCACGTCGTCCGGCCCGGTGCTGGAGAAGCCGGGCGATCTCGTGGGGCTCCTGACGTCGCTGGGCCCCGGCGACATGCTGTTCATCGACGAGATCCACCGCCTGCGGCCCGCGCTCGAGGAGTTTCTCTATCCCGCGATGGAAGACTTCCGGGTGGACGTCCGCATCGCCGAGGGACCCAACGCGCAGACCATTCCCATGCAGCTCGAGCGCTTCACGTTGATCGGTGCGACGACGCGGTTCGGACTGCTGACGCCGCCGATGCGGGCGCGCTTCGGGATCGTGGAGCGGCTGGGCTTCTATCCGCCGGACGAGCTCACCACCATCGTGAACCGCTCGGCGGCGATCCTGCGGGCGACGATCGACGAGACCGGCGCGACCGAGATCGCGCGGCGGAGCCGGGGCACGCCCCGGGTGGCGAACCGGCTGCTCCGCCGCGTGCGCGACTACGCGCAGGTGCGCGCCGACGGCACGATCACGGGAACCGTGGCGCAGGACGCTCTGGCGCGGCTCAACGTGGATGAATTCGGGCTGGACGATATGGACGCGCGCATCCTCGCCACCATCATCGAGAAGTTCGGCGGCGGACCGGTGGGACTCGGCACCATCGCCGTGGCGGTGGGTGAGGACGCCGAGACCCTGCAGGAGGTGTACGAGCCCTACCTGATCCAGCAAGGCTTCCTCGAGCGGACTCCGCGCGGACGCTGTGCCACCGCGCACGCATACCACCGCTTCGGCATGGCGCCGCCCCAGCGGCAGGCCTCGTTCTTTTGAAGGCTGAGCGTTTGCTCCGCACGGCCGACTTCGATTACGCGCTCCCCGCCGACCTCGTGGCGCAGGAGCCGCTCGAGGATCGGACCGCGAGCCGGCTGCTCGTGGTGCGGCGGGCCGGCGGGCCGGCGGGCGGACGGGCGACACTCGAGGACGGCGCGTTCACCGAGTTGCTCGAGCTGATTCCGCCCGGCGATCTCCTCGTTATCAACACCAGCCGGGTCCGCGCCGCGCGGCTCATCGGTCGGCGCGCCTCCGGTGCCGCCGCCGAAGTGCTGCTCGTGCACCCGGCGGACGACGGCAACTGGATCGCGCTCGGCCGGCCGGGCTCCGCCCTCCAGCCGGGCAGGCGCCTGGAGCTGAGCGACGGCGTCTGGGTGGAGACCCTGGAGGTGCTGCCCGACGGGGAGCGCCGCGTTCGCATCGAGGGCGCAACCGCGGAGGAGGCGATGCGGCGGTTCGGACGCGTGCCGCTGCCCCCGTACATCGCGCGCGAGCCGGGCCCGGCGGACACGACCCGGTATCAGGCCGTGTATGCCAAGCGGCCGGGCAGCGCCGCCGCCCCCACGGCCGGACTGCATTTCACCGACGCGCTGCTCGACGCGCTCTCCGCCCGCGGCGTGGTGATCGCCGGGCTCGACCTCGAGGTCGGGCCCGGCACATTCAAGCCGGTGGAGGTCGAGCGTCCCGCAGAGCATCCGATGCACCCGGAGCGCTACGAGATCCCGGACCGCCTCGCCGCCCTGCTCCGCGAGATCCGGCGGCTTGGCGGACACGTCTGGGCGGTCGGCACGACGGTCGTCCGCGCGCTCGAGAGCGCCGCCGACCACGAGGGGAACGTGAAGGCTGGGGCCGGGGAGACCCGGCTGCTGATCATTCCGGGCTACGAGTTCCGCGTGGTCGACCGTCTGATCACCAACTTTCATCTCCCCCGCTCCACGCTGCTCATGCTGGCGAGCGCGTTCGCGGGGTACCCGACGATGCGGAGCGCCTACGAGCACGCGATCGCGCAGCGGTACCGCTTCTATTCGTACGGAGATGCGATGGTGGTCATCTAGTTACGGGCTGCGAGTTACGAGTTACGAGTGGGATGGCTTATGACAACGGTCCTTTCAAATCCCGCCGGCGGCGCACCGGGCAACGCGGCCGAATACACGCGGGCGATCCTCGCGACGCTCGGCGACCGGGAGCCGCTCGGCGTCCTCGCTGAACTGGTGCCGTGGCTCGAGGCGCGGCTCGCCAACATCGATGACGCGACCCTTCGCCGCCCCGAGGCGCCGGACAAGTGGTCGGCGATCGACGTTGTACAGCACCTGGCGGACGCCGAGCTCGTGGCGGGATGGCGGGTGCGCTTCATTCTGACCCAGGACGCGCCGTCGCTGCCGGGGTTCGATCAGGACGCGTTCGCCCGCGACCTGCGCTACCGCGACATTCCGCTCGCGGAGGCGATGGCGCAGCTTGCCGGGCTCCGGACCGCCAACCTCCGGCTCTACCGCTCGCTGGCCCCGGCGTCGCTCGAGCGCGTGGGGCTTCACCTGGAGCGGGGCCCGGAGAGCGTGGGCCACATCGTGCGGATGATGGCGGGACACGACCTGGTGCACCGGCGGCAGTTGGAGAGAATCCTGGGGTGAGGCGATCCCTATCCGCTATTCGCTATCCGCTATCCGCTATCCGCACGGTTGGTTGCCGCACGTTGCTCGCGCGGCACGTCGAGCGGCAGCGAATCGACTTTTCGCGGATAGCGGATCGCGGATAGCGGATAGCGGAT
This sequence comes from Gemmatimonadales bacterium, assembly GCA_050733355.1. GTDB lineage: Bacteria > Gemmatimonadota > Gemmatimonadetes > Gemmatimonadales > GWC2-71-9 > DASQPE01. The sequence continues at coordinate 5,897 of JBOHSY010000089.1, forward strand.
AGGGATCGCGGATACCGTGTTCGAATTCCGCCTCGACGCGCAGGTCGGCCCTGCCCGCGCCGGCACGCTGTCGCTTCCCCACGGCGTCGTCCACACACCGGCCTTCATGCCGGTCGGCACCCACGGCGTGGTGCGGGGGCTGCACCCATCGGAAGTGCGGCGGGCCGGCGCCCAGATCATCCTCGCCAACACCTATCATCTTCACCTCCGGCCCGGCGAGGACCTGGTCCGCGAGATGGGCGGCCTGCATCGCTTCACCACCTGGGACCGCCCGATGCTCACCGACTCCGGCGGCTTCCAGGTGTTCTCACTCCAGGGACTGCGGCGCATCTCCGAGGATGGCGTGGAGTTCACCAGCCACGTCGACGGGAGCCAGCGGTTCCTCACGCCGGAGCGCGCCATGGAGATTCAGTGGGCGCTCGGCGCGGACATCGCCATGGCGTTCGACCACGTCGTGCCGGGCCAGGCGTCGCACGAGCTGGCGAAGGAAGCCATGGAGCGTACGCTGCGGTGGCTGGACCGATGCCGAGCGCGGCATGAAGAGCTGCAGAGCCGAGGAGCAGAAGAGCCGGCGCGGCACCCATCTGCTCCTCTGCTCGTCGGCTCTTCTGCTCTTCAGGCGCTCTGGCCGATCATCCAGGGCGGCACCCATCTGGACCTCCGGCGCGCTTCCCTCGACGGCGTATTCGAGCGCGGGCCCTGGACCGGCGTCGCGGTGGGGGGACTCTCGGTCGGTGAGCCCAAGGCGGTGATGCACGCGGTGCTCGACGCGTTGGCGCCGGCCCTGCCGCCTTCGGTGCCGCGTTATCTTATGGGCGTCGGGTTTCCGCCCGATCTGCTCGACGGCATCGCGCGGGGGATCGACCTCTTCGATTGCGTGGCGGCGACCCGGAACGGGCGGCACGGCACGGCGTGGCTGCCCACCGGCCGGGTGAACGTCCGCAGCGCGGCGCTGAAGGGGTCGGGCGAACCGCTCGATCCCGAGTGCGACTGCGAGACCTGCACGACCTTTCCCCGCGGGTATCTGCGCCACCTGTTCGTGGTCGAAGACATCCTCGGGCTGCGTCTGGTCGCGCTCCACAACGTGCGGTTCCTGCTGCGCCTGGGCGAGCAGGCCCGCGCGCGGATTCTCGACGGCTCGTTCGACCGGTGGAGCCGCGACTGGCTCGACCGCTACTCCCGCTCCCGAGGCGCCTCGTGATCCTCCCGACCCTGCCCTTCATCGCTCCGACGCCCGGCGGCGCGCCCGGCGGCGGCGGCGGGCTCGCCGTGCTGCTGCTGCAGGTGGCCGGCATCGGCCTCGTCTTCTACTTCTTCATCATCCGGCCCCAGGCGCAGGCGCGGAAGCGGCACGAGGTGCTCCTCGCGGGGCTCAAGAAAGGCGACGAGGTCACTACGAGCGGTGGTCTTATCGGCCGGGTCAAGGACATCAAGGACGATCGCATCACCGTCGAGAGCGGCACCTCAACCGTTGTCGTGGAGCGGGGCCGCATCGTGCGGATCGGCGACCAGATCAGCGCCGCGGAGAGCCGGAAGGCATGAGTCTCCTGCCGCTCCACCTGCTCGGCCAGCCGGTGCTCCGGCAGCGGAGCGCCGAGATCCGTGTGGTGGACGACGAGGTGCGGCGGTTGATCGACGACATGTTCGAGACGATGGACGCCGCGCGGGGTGTCGGGCTCGCCGCGAATCAGGTGGGCGTGGCGCGACGGGTGGCGGTAATCGATGCCGAAGGCCGGCGCTTCGCGATGGTCGACCCCGTGATCGTTTCCGCCGAAGGGCGCAGCGTCGCGGAGGAAGGCTGCCTCTCCATTCCCGAGATTTACGGCGACGTGAGCCGGCCGGAGCGGGTCGTCCTCGACGCGCGGGACCGCGAGGGCCGGCCGTTTCGGCTTGAGGCCGAGGGGCTCGTGGCGCGCGCGGTGCAGCACGAGATCGACCACCTGGACGGCATCCTCTTCGTCGACCACCTGAGCCTGATGCGGCGCCGGCTCCTCCTCGCGCGGTGGAAGCGCGAACACGGCGACGCGCCCACGATCAAAGAGGTGCAGCCGGCGTCCGCGCGGTCGGAGTGATGCGCGTCGCGTTCTTCGGAACCCCGGCGTTCGCCGTGCCGGCGCTCCGGGAGTTGCTCCGCCGGCGGCTCGACGTCGCCGCCGTGATCACCCAACCCGACCGCCCGCAAGGGCGCTCCCGCTCCACCCTCGTCCGCCCGCCCGTCACGGTCGCCGCGCTCGACGCCGGCCTCACCGTGCTCCAGCCCGAGCGTCCCGTCGGCGACGTGTTCACCGCAGGCCTGCGCCACCTCCGCCTCGACCTCGGCGTCGTGGTTGCCTATGGGCACATCCTGCGCCCCGAGGTGCTCGCCGTCCCGCGGCTCGGCATGATCAACGTGCACGCGTCGCTGCTCCCCCGCTGGCGCGGCGCGGCGCCGATCGTGTGGTCGATCCTTCACGGGGACGCCGAGACCGGCGTCAGCATCATGCAGATGGAGGCGGGTCTCGATAGTGGACCGGTGCTCCTTCGCCTGCGCACGGCCGTGGCGGACGAAGAGACCGGCGGTCAGCTCGCCGAGCGCCTTGCCGAGCTCGGCGCGGAGGCGCTCGGCCAGGCGATCGAACGGATCGCCCACGGCGGCGCCATCGGCGAGGCGCAGGACCCGGCCGCCGCGACCTACGCCCCCAAGATCGACCGCTCGCTCGCCCACGTGGCGTTCGGCGACGGTGCGCGCGCCGCGGCCCGGCGGATCCGGGCCTTTGATCCCGCGCCCGGGGCCTGGGCGACCGCGCGGGGCGCCGCGGTCAAACTCTTCGGGGCCCGCGTCGTCGACGGCGTCGGCGAGCCCGGAACCGTAATCGGCGCCGGGCAGGCACTCGTCGTGGCCGGCGGCGACGACGCGGTCGAAGTAGCCGAGGTGCAGCCGGCCGGCAAGCCGCGGATGGCCGCCGCCGAGTGGGTTCGCGGGCGCGGCGTGGCGACCGGCGACCGTTTCACGTGAGCGGGCGCCGGCCGCTGCCCCGGGTCCACGCGATCACGGATGGCGCCGTCCTTGCGTTGCCGGATCTGGCCATTCGCGCCGGAGCCCTCGCTGCGGCCGGGTCCGGCCTCGCGCTCCACGCCCGCGATCGCGCGGCGCCGGTTGCCGCGCTCGTTGCGGCGGCCGCGCGTTTCGTCGCGCTCGCCCGTCCCCCGGAAGCGTCGGTGTTCGTCAATGCGCGACCTGATGTCGCGGCGGCGGTCGGCGCGCACGGGGTCCAGCTCGGCGCCGCCGACCTCGCACCGGCCGACGCCCGCCGGCTCCTGCCGGACGCCTGGATCGGCCGCTCGGTACCTGGTGCCGAGGAGGCGCGGGCGGCACGCGACGAAGGCGCGGACTTTCTGCTCGTCGGGCCGGTGTACGAGACCGCCACGCATCCCGGCCGGCCCGCCGGCGGCGCGGCCCTGGTCCGGGCGTGCGCCGGGCTCGGCCTCCCAGTCATCGCCATCGGCGGGATCACCGCCGACCGGGTGGTGGAGATGCGCGAGGCCGGGGCGTACGGGGTGGCAGCCATCCGGGCGCTCTGGCTTGCGCCCGACCCGGCGCGCAGTGCGCTCGAGTTCCTCGATCGCCTGAATTGAACCGGACGGCGACCTTCGTGTCCGTCATGCCTTTGGGGTTATTTTTTCAGCATGAGCGAAGTCGCGATCACTGTGAACGGCGAGCCCCACCGGGTCCCCGGCCCCGCTACGCTGGACGACCTGCTCCGGCACCTCGGGCTCGACCCCCGGACGGTGGTCGTGGAGCACAATCGGCGGATCGTGCGCCGGCCGGCCCTCGCCGCCACCGCGCTGGCCGTCGGGGACTCGGTGGAGCTGGTGCATTTCGTGGGAGGAGGCTGAGGTGACCCTCACGGTCGCGGACACGGCGGTCGACGCGCCGCTCGAGATCGGCGGGCGGCTCTTCCGCTCGCGCCTGCTCGTCGGCACGGGCAAGTACCGCTCGAACGTTGCGATGGTCGCGGCGATCGAGGCTTCGGGCGCCGAGGTGGTCACGGTCGCGGTGCGCCGGGTGAATCTCGACCGTCGGGTCGAGGAGGGCATCCTCCACCACCTCTCCCCCGAGCGCTACTTCCTGCTCGCCAATACCGCCGGCTGTTATACCGCGGACGAAGCCGTACGCTACGCCCGGCTCGCCCGCGAGGCGGGGTTCAACGATTACGTGAAGCTCGAGGTGATCGGCGATCGCGAGACGCTGCTTCCCGACGTGGACGGCCTGCTCGTTGCCACCCGGCAGCTGGTGGGGGACGGCTTCAAGGTGCTCGCCTACACCAACGACGATCTGGTCACCGCCCTCCGGCTGGAGGACGCGGGCGCGACGGCGGTGATGCCGCTCGCCTCACCCATCGGCAGCGGTCTCGGCCTGCTGAATCCGTACGGCATCCGGACCATCAAGCGCCGGCTTTCGGTCCCGGTAATCGTCGACGCGGGCGTCGGGACCGCTTCCGATGCCTGCCTGACCATGGAGCAGGGGGTGGACGGCATCCTCATGAACACGGCGCTCGCCGAAGCGCGCGACCCCGTGGGCATGGCCAGCGCAATGCGCTGGGCCGTCGATGCCGGCCGGGCCGCATACCTCGCGGGCCGCATGCCCCGCCGCGAGATCGCCCTGCCGTCCACCCCTGATCGGGGCATGATCGCGTGATTATTCACACCGAGGCGCGGTGCGGTCCTCCGCGTTCTCCGCGCCTCCGGGTGAACCTTTGCCGATGGTAGCCAAGAATCCGGGGCTCGCGGCGCGCCGTGCCGCGCTCGAGGTACTCCGCGACGTGGGGCGCGGCCGGCCGCTCGACGCGGCGCTCGCGGAAACGCTGCGGGCGCTGTCCGATCCCGACCGGCGGCTCGCCCACGAGCTCGCCGCCGGCGTGCTCCGGCGACGCACCGGTCTCGATCGGCGGTTGGCGCTGCTGGTGCCGCGCGGGCTCGCGCGGGTCGACCCCGCGGTGCGGGACGTCCTCCGTCTGGGGGCGTACCAGCTTACCGCGCTCGATCGGATTCCACCCCATGCCGCGGTGGGAACGAGCGTGGCGCTGGCGCGCGAAGCGGCCGGGCCCCAAGCGGCGGGATTCGTCAACGCCGTCCTCCGGCGCCTGGGAGGCGGCGCCGCGCGCGATGACGCGCCCGCCGTCGAGCGTGGGGCCGGCCTGGCCGAGCGCTACTCGCATCCCGCCTGGCTGGTGCGCCGCTGGGAGGCCCGCTTCGGACGCGAGGCCACCGCGCGGCTCCTCGAGTGGAACAACACGCGGCCCCGGCTCGTCCTCCAACCGGCGCGGGCGCCGGTGGATCGGATCGTGGCCGAGCTCCGTGCCGCAGGAGTCGCCGTCGAGCCCGCTCCGCATCATGCCGGAATCGTGGTGGACGCGTCCCGCCCCGATCGCCTGCCCGGGTACGCCCGCGGCGACTTCACCGTGCAGGATCCGGCGCAATCGCTCGTCGCGCGGTATGCGGCGGTACCGGCCGGCGCCCGCGTGTACGACGCGTGCGCCGCGCCGGGGGGCAAGACGATCGGCCTCGCGCGGAGCGGCGCGCGCGTGATATCGGCCGACGTGCATCCGACCCGCCTCCGCCGGCTCCGGGAGAACCTCGCGCGAGCCGGCAGCGGGCGGGAACTGCCGCTGGTCGCCGATGCGGCGCATCCGCCGGTGCGGCCCGTGGACGCCGTGCTTCTCGACGCGCCGTGCCTCGGCACGGGGACCTTCGCGCGGCACCCCGATGCGCGCTGGCGGGTCGCGCCGGCGGCGCTCGCATCGCTCTCGGCGCGGCAGGCCGCGTTGTTGGGCGGGGTCGCCGATCGCGTGCGTCCGGGGGGACTGCTGATCTACGCCACGTGCTCGCTCGAGCCCGAGGAGAACACCGAGCAGGTGGAACGCTTCCTGCGCAAGCACCCCGAATTCGAGCGGGAGCGGCCGGTCGACTTTCCGGCCGCGCTGCTCACCGAGGCCGGAGACCTCATGACCCTGCCTCAGCGGGACGCAATGGACGGCGCCTACGCGGCGCGTCTCAGGAGACGCGCGTGAGAGTGCGTCGGCACGTGCCGGGGTCACGGCATCGCGAGCCCCCGGCGCCGGAACCCGTCGAGGCCCGTCAAGACGGCCGCCCGGCGCGGCGGTGGCTGCGGGACGGCCTCATCGTTCTCGCGACATTCGGCGTCGGCTATCTCATCGCCTCCGCCTGGCTCTCGCCGGTGCCGCTGTTCAGCTCGGACCATGCGGTCCCGCGCCTGCTGGATCTCCCGGTGGCCGAGGCCCAGGCCCAGCTCGCCGAGCTCGGCTTCCGCGGCCGCGCGGCCGCGGCCCGGAGCCATCCGACCGTCCCGGCGGGTCATGTCGCGTGGCAGGACCCGCCGGCGGGCATGGTGCTCGCCGAGAACGCCGTGATCGCCTACGCGCCGAGCAGCGGCCGCGCGCCGATCCCCGTGCCCGATGTGATCGGCTTCAGTCGCTCGCATGCCGAGCGCGTGCTCGCGGCGGCGGGTCTCCGCACCGGTGCGGTGGACTCCGTGGCCGCGGACCCGGAGCCCGGCGTCGTGATCGCCACGCGCCCGGCCGCCGGCATCGCCCGGGAGGCGGGCGGCACGGTGGACCTCGTCGTGAGCGGACGTC
>JBOHSY010000090.1:0-1183 GCA_050733355.1 Gemmatimonadales bacterium
CCACCCCGCCGCGCCCGCCGCCAGCGCCAGGATCGCAAGCTCGGCCCAATCGCGCATGGAGTCGCTACGCGCGGCCCAAGCCGGCGAGCCCGGTCAGCCCGGGCGCGAAGGCGTCGTCGGTCGCCCGGGGCGCGACATCACCCGCTGGCCACGCCACGAACCTTGCCTTGCTTGATCAACGGCAGCTCGGCACGGCAGCGCGGCGCGCTACCCGTGTTCCTGGTGTGAATCCATTCGCCGGAGGAGAGGCGGGCGTAGGTGCAGAACTGGACCACCATCGGACGCCCGGCGCCGTCGATGCACGCCGGCCAGGGCACCGCCTTGACGGGGTCTTTCCACGGACCCTCGTCACGCATGGCCTGCTCGCAGGCCGACGTCATCGAACCCACCGACACGTCGGCCGGCGTGGTCAGGATCTCGACGATCTCGACGGCGCGGGGCTCGGCGGCCGTCCGGCCGGACGGCGCCGGCGTGGATGCCGGCGGTGCCGGAGCGGGATGGTTGGCTCGCGGATCCGGGATGGCCGGCTCGGTCGGTGCGGGCCCGCTCGGCTCCAGCGCGTGGACCCATTCGGTCTGGCGCCTCTCGGCTTCGCGCGCCACGTAGTAGGCGACCGACACACCGGCGAGGGTGAGTACCACGAGCGTCCACCACGCGCGATCGGATTGCATCCAGCGCCGAAGTCGAGGCCGCATGCGTCCATGATAGTTTGATTTGCGCGGGCGTGCCACGCCCCGTCTGGCACCCGGCCGGCCCCGCAGTACCTTACCCGGTGATGGAACCACCGACCTCCTCACTCCTCGATCGCCCGGCGGCCGAAGCTGCCCGTCTCCTCGCGCTCCGCTTGCTCGACGATGCGGCCGCTGCCCGGCTGCGCCTCGGGCGTCCCGACGACCCCGAGGCGCTCCACGATTTCCGCGTGGCGATCCGGCGGCTGCGGAGCTGCCTCCGGGCGTGGCGGGCGGTCCTGGACGAGGGGGTGTCGCCCCGGGTGGTCAAACGCCTGCGGCGTCTGGCCCGCGCCACCGGCGCCAGCCGCGATCTCGAGGTCCACCTCGCGTGGGTGGTCGGCCAGGCGCCGCACCTCCGCGAATACCAGCGGCCCGGTTTGGCCTGGCTGGAGGGGCGCCTCCGGCGGCGGCAGCGCCGCGCCGGCGAGCGGCTCGCGCGCGCGCTCGAGCGC
>JBOHSY010000091.1:0-9543 GCA_050733355.1 Gemmatimonadales bacterium
GCATGCCGTGCTCGTGCTGGCGCTGGCCCTCGCCGCCGCGCCGCGCTGGACGATCTGGCTCTGGTGGGTGTGGCTCGGGCTGTATCTCAACCCAGTCGAGGAAATGCGGCGGGTGCGCCGGGTGGCCGCGCAACGCCCGGCATGATCCGCGTATGCCACGTGATCAGCGGGCTCCGAACCGGTGGCGCGGAAGCGGTGCTCGGCAGGTTGATCGCCGCCACCCAGGGGCGGACCCTATGCGCGAGCGTCGTGTCGCTGAGCGAGCCGACGCGCATCGCCGGCGAGCTCGAACGCCTCGGTGTGCCCATAACCTCGCTTTCGCTGGGGCGCCGTCCCGCGGGGCTCGCGCGCGTGCGCGGGCTCGCCCCCGCCCTCCGAGCCGCGCGCCCTGATGTCGTGCAGGGATGGATGTACCACGGTAACCTCGCCGCTACCGCCGGCGTACGGTGGGCCCGCCTTGGCTCGCCCGTCGTGTGGAACGTGCGGGGCTCGCAATACGGGGTCGAGCGAGAACGGCCGCTGACCCGGCTCGTCGTGCTCGCCGGCCGGAGTCTGTCGCGCGGGCCGTCGCGGATCGTCTACGACAGCGAGACGAGCCGGACCCAGCACCGCACGCTGGGCTACTCCGACCGCCGCGCCCTCACGATCCCCAATGGCTTCGACACCGGCCGCTTCGCGCCTGATGCCGCCGCACGGCGGGACGCCCGCGCGGAGCTCGGTGTTTCCGACGACACGCTCCTGGTCGGGCACCTGGCCCGGTATCATCCAGCCAAGGACCACGTCACCCTGCTTCGCGCGTTCGAGGACGTGCGGAAGCGGGTTCCGGCGGCGCGCCTGGTGCTCGCAGGACGCGGCGTGGACCAATCGAACCCGGAGCTGCAGACCCTCATTGGTCACCTCGGCCTGGGCGGCGGGGTCATGCTCCTCGGGGAGCGTACCGACGTGCCCCGTCTCCTCGCCGCGCTTGATCTCCTGTGTTCCTCCTCGGCTTGGGGAGAGGGGTTCCCGAATGTGCTCGGAGAGACGATGGCATGCGGGGTCCCCTGTGTGGCGACCGACATCGGCGATTCCCGTGAGGTTCTGGGCGACACCGGCCGGGTCGTGCCGCCCCGGAATGCCGCCGCTCTTGCCGAGGCTTGCGTTGAGGTGCTCACGCTGGGGGTCGCCGAGCGCCGACGGCTCGGCGAGGCTGCCCGCGCGCGCGTCGTCGAGCACTTTGCAATCGAGGCCATCGCCGAGCGCTACGTGGCGCTCTACCACGAAGTAACGGGCCGCACCGGTCCCGCGGCACCGTCGGGGAAACCCGACTGATGTGTGGATTGGCCGGGCTCATACGCATGGACCACCGGGGCGGCGCCGAGCCGCTCGAGGCCGCAGCACGCGCAATGGCCGAGCGCCTGCGGCATCGCGGCCCCGATGATCACGGCGTCTGGACCGCTCCCGATGCCGGCTACGCGGTGGGCTTCCGCCGGCTCTCGATCCTCGATCTCTCGCCGCAGGGGCATCAGCCGATGCTGTCGGCGGATGGCCGCCTGGTCCTCGCGTTCAACGGCGAGATATACAACCATCATGCCGTCCGCCGTGAGCTCGAGACGGCGGGGGCGGCGCCGCGCTGGCGCGGACACAGTGACACCGAGGTGATGCTCGCGGCGTTTCGTCACTGGGGGGTCGAGGGTGCGGTGGCGCGGTTCAACGGGATGTTCGCGTTCGCGCTGTGGGACAGCGACACGCGCACCCTGCACCTCGCACGCGACCGGATGGGCGAGAAGCCGCTCTATTGCGGCTGGGCGGGGCGCACGTTTCTCTTCGGCTCGGAGCTCAAGGCGCTGCGGGCGGACCCGGCCTGGCAAGGGCGTATCGACCGCAGCGCACTCGCGCTCTACCTCCGCTACAACTATGTGCCCGGGCCGTACGCGATCTACGAGGGCATCCGCAAGCTTCCGCCCGGCACCCTGGTGTCGCTGCCGCGCGCGGGGCTCGTGGCCGGGCAGCTTCCTTCGCCGGTGCCGTACTGGTCGGCGCTCGCCGCCGCGGCGGCCGGCCGGCGCGTCATCGCCATGGCCGACGCCGCGGAGCTGCTGGACGAGGCGGACCGCCGGCTCCGCGCGGCGGTGCTGCTCCGCATGGAAGCGGACGTGCCTTTGGGCGTGTTCCTGTCCGGCGGGATCGATTCGTCGCTGGTCGTGGCGCTCATGCAGGCGCAGAGCGACCGTCCGGTCCGGACGTTTTCGATCGGCTTCCGTGAGGGCGCCTACGACGAGTCGCCGTACGCCGAGGCGGTCGCGCGCCATCTCCGCACGACGCATACGGCGCTCACCGTCCGACCGGCGGATGCGCTCGACGTGATCCCGGAGCTGCCCGGAGTGTATGACGAACCGTTTGCCGATCCGTCGCAGATTCCCACCACGCTCCTCGCGCGCCTGGCGCGGCGCCAGGTGACGGTCGCGCTCTCGGGCGACGGCGGGGACGAGCTCTTCTGCGGATACCAGCGGTACGCCGTCGCGTCCGCGGTGTGGCGGGCGCGGCAACGGATGCCGCGCTGGGCGCGCCAGGCGGCCGGGTCCGCGCTCCGCGCGGTGCCGGCAGGGCTGACGGGGGCGGCGCTTGCCCCGCTCGGCGCCCTGCTGCCGGCACGCGTGCGGCTCTTCAGCCCTGAACGCGCGGCGCGGCGCCTCGCCACGCTGATGGACGACTCGGACTTTCCCCAGCTCTACCATCGGCTGGTGTCGCACTGGGACGCGCCCGCGGCGCTCAGCGGGGCGGACGGCGAGCCCGCGACGCCGTTCAGCGCGCCGGGGGACGCGGCGGGCTTCGATCCCATGTCCATCATGATGTACCTCGATCAGGTGACGTACCTCCCGGACGACATCCTCGTGAAGGTGGATCGCGCGGCGATGGCCGCCAGTCTCGAGACCCGCATTCCCTTCCTCGACCACGAGGTGGTGGAATGGGCCTGGACGGTGCCGCAGGCGCTCAAGGTGCGCGATGGTCGGGGCAAGTGGCTGCTGCGGGAGCTGCTCGCCCGCTACGTCCCGCGCGACCTCGCGGACCGGCCCAAGGCGGGCTTCAGCGTGCCGATCGACCAGTGGCTGCGCGGGCCCCTGCGCGAATGGGCCGGCGACCTCCTCGATGCGGACCCCACCGGAGCCCGCGACGTTCTCCGGCTCGACGCCGCCCGGCGGGCCTTCGATCTGCATCTGAAAGGCCGTGAGAATCACGATCACCGACTCTGGACCGTGCTGATGTTCCAGGCCTGGAGCCGCGCGTGAGCCGCTCGTTCCGGGAGCGGGTGCCTTGGTGGGCCAAGCTGGGAGCGAAGGTCGTGCTCTCCCGGCTGCCCTTCAGCTACCGACGGTGGCGCTCGATCGGAATCTTTCGCCACGGGCGCATGCTCGACCCGACGTACGCGCACGCGGTGTTCGAGCGCCACTTCCGCCACGTACGCGGGAGCGTGCGGCCCGGTTTTGCGACGCTCGAGCTCGGCCCCGGCGATTCGCTGGCGACGGCGTTCCTCGCCGCGGCCGAAGGTGCGGGCACCGTCTGGCTGGTGGACACCGGCCCGTTTGCGGAAATGGCGCTCGATCCGTACCGGCCTCTCCTCGCCTCGCTCGGGAGCCCCGCTCCCGCCAATGGCGTCGGCTCGCTGGGTTCTTTGTTGGCGGCGGCGAATGCGCGCTACCTCACCACGGGCCTCGCCGCATTGCGAGCGCTGCCGAGCGACGCCGCCGAACTGATCTTCTCCCAGGCGGTGCTCGAGCACGTGTCGCGCGACGAGTTCGAGCCGACCATTCGCGAGCTCTTCCGGATTCAGGCGCCTGGCGGCGTGAGCAGCCATCGCATTGACCTGCGCGACCACCTCCAGGACGGCCTCAACTCCCTCCGCTTCTCGCGGGAACGTTGGGAGAGTCGGCTGTTCGCCCGATCCGGCTTCTACACGAACCGCCTGCGTGCGTCTGAGGTCGCCGAGATCTTTTCGTGCGCCGGCTTCCGGATCCGCGAGCTGGTGGCGGACCGCTGGCCCGCGCCGCCCCTGCCGCGCGCGCGATTGCATCCCGAGTTCGCCCGGTTCGACGACGAGGAGCTGCGCGTGCACGGCATCGATCTCGTGGCGGAGAAGCCGGCGTGACTGCCGTGGCCGCTCCGGCACCGGCCCGGCCCGTGGAGCCGCGGCGCACGCTGCTGATGGTGATCTCGGAGGACTGGTTTTTCTGGTCGCACCGCCGCGCTCTCGCCCTCGCCGCGCACGAGGCCGGGTTCGACGTCGTGATCGCGGCGCCCGAGCGCGCGCACGCCGACGCGATCCGGGGGCTCGGTCTGACCCTGGTGCCGCTCCGGGAGCTCGACCGGCGCAGCCGCCGGCCGGTGCAGGAGTGGCGGACGGTGCGGGAGCTGGTGCGCGTGTACCGGGAGGTACGGCCCGATCTCGTGCACCACGTCACGATCAAGCCGGTGCTCTACGGCTCGCTGGCCGCCCGGCTCGCCGGCGTCCCGGCGGTGATCAACGGGATCTACGGCCTCGGCCACGTGTTCAGCGGCCGGGGACAGCGCGCAGCGCTGCTCCGTACGGCGGTCACGGCCGCCTACCGCGCGAGCTTCCGGCTGCTCGGCCGCCGGCTCCACGTCACCTTCGAGAACGCGGCCGACCGGGATCGCTTCATCCGGCTCGGCATCTGCCGGACCACGCAGGCGAGCGTGATTCGCGGGATGGGATTCGACCCGGTGACATTCCATCCGCGGCCGTTTCCCGCCGGCGAGCCGGTTGTCATGATGGCGGGTCGCCTGCTCTGGTCGAAGGGTGTGCGGCAGCTGGTGGAAGCGGTCGCGCGCGCCCGGGCGAACGGCGCGGTCTGCCGGCTAGCCCTTGTGGGCGCGCCGGACCCGGGCAACCCCGCCGCGGTGCCGGAGTCGCAGCTCCGTGAGTGGGCGGCTGCCGGCGCGGCGGAGTGGTGGGGTCATCGGAGCGACATGCCTCAGGCGCTCGAACAGGCGACCATCGTGGCGCTGCCAAGCGCGTATGCCGAGGGGCTGCCCAAGGTCCTCATCGAGGCGGCTGCGGTGGGCCGGCCGCTGGTCGCCACCGACATCCCCGGGTGCCGGGAGATCGTGCGCGACGGGGAGAACGGGTACCTTGTGCCGTCCGACGACGTCCCCGCGCTGGCCGGCGCCATCGATCGCCTCGTGCGCGACCGCGCCCTGCGCGAGCGGTTCGGACGGCGCAGTCACGAGCTCTCAGTGGAGTTCACCGACGCGGTCGTGAATCGGGAGACGCTCGAGCTGTACCACGCCCTCCTCGCCGCCGAGCGCCGGCCGTGACCGCCGCGCTCGGGCCGGTGCTGGTGACCGGAGCGACCGGCTTCATCGGTCGGGTTCTCTGCACCGCCTTGCTGCGGGAGGGCGCGGCGGTGCGGGGGCTCACTCGCTCCGACACGGCCGCATTGTCCGACGGCGTGCAGCGGGTGCGCGCCACGGACCTGCTCGACCGGGCGGCGATCGCGGCGGCAGTGGTCGGGGTACGCGCCGTGATCCACCTGGCCGGGCGGGCGCACGTGATGCGCGAAACGGTCGCGGACCCGGACGCCGAGTACCGCCGGGTCAACGTCGACGGTACGCGTGCCGTGCTCGACGCCGCGAGGGCGGCGGGAGTGCAGCGGTTCCTGCTCGCCAGCTCGGTCAAGGCGGTCGCGGAATCCAGTGAGATACCGCTCACCGAGCGCATGCCGGCCGTGCCGCGCGATGGGTACGGAGCCAGCAAGCTCGCTGCCGAAGGCCTGGTGCTCGGTGCCCCGGCCACCGTCGGCGCCACGGTGCTGCGGTTTCCGCTCGTCTATGGCGCGGGGGTGCGGGGCAATATGCTGCGACTTTTCCGGCTGGTGGACCGAGGTGTGCCGCTGCCGTTCGGCGCCGTCCGCAACCGGCGGAGCCTGCTCTTCACGGGCAATCTCGCCGCCGCGTGCGTCGCCGTTCTCCAATCCCCCGCCACGGCGGGCGAGGCGCTGTTCGTGAGCGACGGCCAGGACCTTTCGACGCCGGAGCTGGTGCGACTCATCGCCGCCGCGCTCGGGCGCCCCGCCCGCCTCTGGAGCATTCCGCCCGCTGCGTTCCGCACGGCCGCACGAATCACCGGGGCCGGCGAGCTGGATCGGCTGCTTGGCTCGCTCGCGGTGGACTCTACCCGCCTCGCGATGCTCACTGGTTTCCGCGCGCCGTACACGGTGGAAGCCGGCCTCCGGGAGACCGCGGCGTGGTATCGGAGCGCGGGAGTGGCCGCATGACCGCCGGACAGGTCGCCGGTATCGCACTGGCACTCGCGGCCGCATGGGCACTTACCGGCGTCGTCCGGGGCTATGCCGTGCGCGCCGGGATGATCGACGTTCCGAACGACCGCAGCTCGCACGACCGGCCGACACCGCGGGGTGGGGGACTTGCGATCGTCCTGGTCACCCTGACCGCGGTGGCGATCGCCGGGTTCGCGGGCTGGGTTCACGCGCCGCTGACGGGGGCGCTTCTGATCGGCGGCGGGCTCATGGCCGCCGTGGGCTGGCTTGACGACCGTCGCCGTGTGGCGGCCGGCCCCCGCTTTGCGGCGCACCTGGCCGGCAGCACCGCCGCCGTGGTGCTGCTCGGGGGACTTCCGGAGCTCAAGGTAGGCACGGCCCTGGTGCCGCTCGGCTGGGCCGGAAGCGTGCTCGCCGCGCTGTCGATCACGTGGGCGGTGAACTTCTTCAATTTCATGGACGGCATCGACGGCCTGGCGGGCTCCCAGGCGGTGCTGGTCGGGCTCGCCGCCGGAGGCCTGCTGCTCTGGCGCGGCGAGGGCGGCCTCGCGTTCCTCACGTGGGTGACCGCAGCGGCCAGCGCCGGCTTCCTCTGGTGGAACTGGCCGCCCGCGCGGATCTTCATGGGCGACGTCGGCTCGGGCTACCTCGGGTTCCTGCTGGGCACGCTCGCGCTTGCCAGCGAGCGGGCGGCGGCGGTCCCCGCGCTGGTCTGGCTCGTGCTTGTCGGGCTCTTTTTCGTGGACGCCACAGCGACTCTGATCCGCCGCACGCTCCGCCGCGAGCGGTGGTCCGTTGCCCACCGCGCCCACGCGTATCAGCAGGCGTTACGGCTGGGGTGGGACCACGCGCGGGTCACGCGTGGCGCGATTCTCGTGAACGCGGTGCTCGCCGCGCTTGCGACGCTCGCCGTCGCGGCGCCTCGCTGGACGCTGGCCGTCGCGATCGCGGCGGGCGCCGGCCTGCTGTTGCTGTTCTTGTGGATCGTCTGGCGCGCCGAGCGCGTGATGGAGGCAGCACCGATGACGCCGGCCCCCCGCACGCAGAACGCCCAGGAGCCCGCTCCATGACCACGCCCCTCCGGAAACGTCCAACCGCCCCTGAGGCCGTCACCGTCATCGGCCTCCTGAGTGTCGTGCTCCGCGCGCGACGCATGATCGCGGCGATCATGCTGGTGAGCGTCGTGGCCACCGTGCTGGTCGGCCTGCTGCTGCCGCGCACGTGGACATCGTCTGCCTCCTTCATGCCGGAGTCGCGCAGGCCGACGGGCGGACTGTCCGGACTGGCGGCACAGCTCGGTATCAACCTGCCGCTGACGGAGGCGAGCCAGTCGCCGGCGTTCTACGCCGATCTCCTGGAGTCGCGCGCGGTCCTGGAGGAGCTGGCCGGCACGACCTTCGAGAGCGGCGCGGGGCTCGGCCGGCGGACCGGCACGCCCACCGAGCTGTACCGCGTTCGGGGCGATACGCCCGCCCGGCGGCTTGAAAAGACGATCCGCCGGCTCCGACGCGACATCACGGTTTCGGCGAGCGCGAAGACGGGGGTGGTTACGCTCGAGGTCGAGTCCCGCGATGCACAGCTGAGCCAGGCGATGGCCGCAAAGCTGCTCGAGCTGCTGAACCAGTTCAACATCCAGACCCGGCGGACCCAAGCGGCTGCCGAGCGGGCGTTCACGGCCCAGCGGGTGGAGGAGGTGGGCCGCGACCTGCGGGCGGCCGAGGATCGGCTGCAGTCCTTCCTCCAACGCAATCGGGACTTCCGCAATTCGCCGGAGCTGACCTTTCAGGAGCGGCGTCTGGATCAGGAGGTCGAGCTGCAGCGGAAGGTGTACACCAGCCTCAAGCAGGCGCTCGAGCAGGCTCGCATCGAAGAAGTACGGGATACACCGCTGTTGACGGTGCTCGACCGGCCGCAGGTCCCGGCGGCCCCTGATTCCCGGTGGCTGGCGCTCCGGTCGCTGCTCGCCGCCCTCGGCGGGCTTCTGCTGGGCGCGCTGCTCGCGTTCGCCCGTCATTCGGCTCGCACCGGCGACCCCGCCGTGCGTGGGGAGGTGGAGGAGTTCGCGGCGCTGCGCAAGGAGGCGTGGGCCGAGCTTCGGCATCCCTTCCGCGCCCTGCAGCAGAGACGCTGACCCGTCTTACCCCAGTGTTACGTCTTACCCCGAGTGTTACAACTCGGCACCCGGCGGGGTCTTTCGTCTGTCACAGCCTTGCGGCTCCGGCGCTTGACTCGCCCCTGACCCCCTGGGGGTAGGTTCAGGCTGGTCTCGATTTCGCAACGCGATTCCGGGCCTGTATAACCCTATGACGCCCGGACTGGCGGACGCGCAAGAGACGTCAGGATGCTGGAGGGAGGCAAGCCATTGACTCACAATCTGTTCCGGTGGATACTCCTGCCCGATGCACGCTGACGCGAGCTCTCCCTGGGTGACGCATGTCCGTAACCGATATCTCCTGATATCGGACATCATCGCGTTTGCGGCGTCCATTTTCCTGGCGTACGTGGTGCGTTTTGAGGGTCTGGACTGGGGGCTCGGGCACGCCCGGGCCGCCCTGCTGTATGCCGCGTTATCGATCCCGCTGAAGGTGATGATCCTCACCGGGATCGGTCTCTACCGGCGGTTGTGGCGATACGCGGGGGTGGTGGATCTCGAGCGAATCCTGATGGTCTCAGTCGCCTGCGGGGCCACCTCTCTGTTCCTCGGGGCCGGCCTGCTGCCGGGGCTCGGCCTCACCGCGGGGCGGGTGCCGCTGTCCGTCATCCTCATGGACGCGCTGCTGTCGTCGGCTGCCATTGCGCTCCCCCGACTCGCGCTGCGGATCTTCGGCCGGCGCGGACGCCCGCGGTCCGACGCCCGAAGGACGCTCGTCGTGGGTGCTGGCACCACGGGGGAAATGATCGTGAAGGAGCTGCTGAGCCATCCACAGCTAGGGCTGTACCCCATCGGCATTGTGGATGACGATCGTTCCAAGCATGCGCAGCGTCTCTGCGGAGTGCCGGTGCTGGGCTCCCTCGACAAACTGGGAGATCTCGTCACCCGGCACGACGTCGAAGAGCTCGTGATCGCCATGCCGCGCGCGTCGGGCAAGGTGGTCCGGGAGGTGGTGCAGGCAGCGCTCGATTGCGGCATCAAGGCACGCACCGTCCCATCGTTCCAGGACATATTGTCCGGGAAGGTGCCGGTGGCCGCGCTCCGGCAAGTCGAAATCCAGGATCTTCTCCGGCGCGAGCCGATCCAGACCGATCTCGAGCAGGTGCGCTCGCTCGC
>JBOHSY010000092.1:0-2863 GCA_050733355.1 Gemmatimonadales bacterium
CGGAACGGGCGTGTAGTGCCAACCTACCCCCTTGAAGTGCGCCCGTGCGCTGCGGCATAACCGTGGTGGAAGGAGGCGCCACGTGTATCTCCGTCACTCCCGGATTCGCAAGGACGGGAAGACCCACACCTACTGGCGGCTGGTGCGGTCGGTGCGGCGTCACGGCCGGGTGGTGCAGCAGACCGTGGCGCAGCTGGGCGAACTGGATGCCGCGGGCCGCGCGAAGGCCCGCGCTCTGGCGCGCACGATCACCGGCCGGGACGAACAACGCGAGCTGTTCGAGGAGCCGGCCTGCGAGGGGTCGGTCCCGGTGCGGCTCAGTCAGGTGCGGCTGGAGCGCGGCCGGTCGTTCGGGGATGTGTGGTTGGGATGGACGCTGTGGCGGGCGCTCAAGCTGGATGCGCTGTGCACCGAGTTGCTGCCCGAGGGCCGGGAGGCGGTGCCGTGGGGGGTGATGGCCGCGGTGCTGGTGATCGCGCGGCTGTGCGAGCCCGCGAGCGAGCTGCACATCGCCGAGGACTGGTATCGGCGGACCGCGCTCGAGGACCTGCTGGGACTGGCGAGCGAGCAGGTCAACGACGACCGACTCTACCGCGCGCTCGATCGGCTGCTGCCGCACAAGCGAGCGCTCGAGGGCCACCTGAAGGGACGGCTCGGGGAGCTGTTCGCGCTCGAGTACGACCTGCTGCTCTACGACATCACCAGTACCTACTTCGAGGGGCTGGCGGCGCGGAACGAGCTGGCGCAGCGCGGCCACAGTCGCGATCACCGGCCGGATTGCCTGCAGGTCTGCGTGGCGTTGGTCGTGACCCGCGAGGGGCTGCCGCTGGGCTACGAGCTCTTTCCCGGCAACCGTACCGATGTCACCACCGTCCGCGAGATCGTCGAGACCATGGAAACGCGCTACGGGGCGGCCCAGCGGATCTGGGTCATGGACCGGGGCATGACAAGTGCGGCGAATCTCGCCTGGTTGCGTCAGACCGGACGGCGCTACTTGGTCGGCACCCCCAAGAGCGAGCTCCGTCAGTGGGCGGGACCGCTCGCCGACCCCCAGGACTGGCAGGGGGTGCGCGACGGGATCGAGGCCAAGGCGTGCGTCGGCCCGGATGGCACCGAGACGTTCGTGCTGGTGCGCTCGCAGGAGCGACGGGAGAAGGAGCGGGCCATCCACGCGCGCTTCAGCCGCCGGATCGACGAGGGGCTGACCCGGCTCGCCCGCCGGCTCGCCCACGCCCGCCGCCCGGTGGACCGCGGCCCCGTGGAGCGGCAACTGGGTCGGCTGCTCGCGCGCAACGCCCGCGCCGCCAGGCGCTACGGGATCACGCTGGCCGCGGACCCGAGCGTCGCGGCCGGCGTGCGCCTGACCTGGACCGTCCGCCCCGAGTGGGAGGACTGGGCCCGCTGGAGTGAAGGCTGCTACGTCCTCCGCTCCAACATTCCCGACTGGAGCCCCGAGGACCTCTGGCGCACGTACATCCAGCTGACCGAGGCGGAGGCGGCCTTCCGCATTCACAAGAGCGACCTGTCGATCCGCCCCATCTGGCATCACCGCGAGGATCGCGTGCGGGCGCATATCCTCGTCTGCTTCCTCGCCTATGTCCTCTGGAAGACCCTGGAGCAGTGGCAGGCCCGGGCGGGCCTCGGCCACAGCCCGCGCACCATCCTCGAAGAACTCCACCGGATCCAGAGCACAGACGTCATCCTCCCCACGGCCGATGGGCGCGAACTCCGCCTCCGCTGTGTGGTCCGCCCGGAGCCAGCCCAAGCCCACCTCCTGGCCCGGCTCGGCCTCGAGCTCCCGGCGCGCCTCCGTATCCGCCCGCCGCTCCTCTTGACCGCCGAAATGTAGTGCCGACTTTTTGGCTAAGTGCCTGAAAAGGCGACTATGACCCCTGCCAACTGCGGAAGTTGGGCTAGTGTTGACGCGCATCGCTTAAGTGTGCAGAATGATTCGCGTGAGGCGTTAGCTCAGCCAGGTAGAGCTCCTGCCTTTTAAGCTGAAAAGCCGGGCATCCCTCCCCGGCCCAATCCTTCTAGAATCAACACCTTCCGGCACAGCGTGCGCTGCTCGCCGTCCCGAACTGTCCCCTGATATCCCCCCAAAACCGTCAGCGTGGCGTCAGCCGAAAAACCAAGAGCGCCGAGGTTGCCCTCGACGCTCTTGTGCCGGTCCGTGCCGTACTTCGCTCGTCTGCGGGGCGTTGCCTTGCCGCGCTCGGCCAACACGTTGCCTTGCCGAGGCTCAGCAGGCTCCGCGAGCTCCCTGGGAGTCACCGGCCGGCACCCCAGGGCAGCTCATGCTGGATCCGGCCCAGGCCCGTGTCAAGCGTTTTCTTTCTGCTTGGCCTGACCGTGATCACTCAGCGATTCGGGCTCTGATGAGCTGGAAGGAGTGTCTCTCCCTCTCGGGATGGGACCGGAGTAGAATCGCGGCGTGGTCGACTCGCCCCTCGCCTTTACGCCGATCGAGCGGGTAGCGCTTGAGACAATCGCCGAGGAGCGGCCCGAGGTTCTGGACATCGTGCGTGGACGGCTCGACCTGGTCCTCGACGACCTCTCCGAGAGCTGCCAGGGTCTCGTGACGAACGAAGCCGATGCCGACGACCTCCTCATGCGGCTCCGGAACGAGTTCGTCGATCGAATGATGACCGAGGTGGAGTCGTGGGGCGAGGACGAGGACCTCCGGGAGCCGGCGATCGATCTCGTGATCCGGCACCTGCTCGCCCAAGCTCGAGAGGGGTTCGTGCGGCGGGTGGTCGCGGCGAAACGGAATTGAGCGACCTGACAACAGGAGGTGCGCCATGGCGACTCAGGCGTACGTGTTCCTCTATGTCGCGCCCGGCAAGGTGGAATCGGTGACCCG
>JBOHSY010000093.1:0-5036 GCA_050733355.1 Gemmatimonadales bacterium
CATCAGAGCCTCATCCTTCCGGGCCTCCGAGGTCCAGTAGAGCAGCAGGCGGTCCACGTGCCGGCCGTTGCGGCGCTCCAGGATGTGCGCATAGGTGCAGAGCTGCCGCTCGTAGGCGGCGATCAGGGGGGCAACGAATGCCGTCCCCGCGCGAGTGGCCCGCAGCCCCGCAGGCTAGCTACCCGGCGGGCCGCGCCGGGTGGCGAGCGGCGGCGGGGTGTGTCACAAACTGTGTAAGAAACGGTACGGAAAAGCGGCGAGAATCGGGTTTCGACTCTCGCCGCTTCCTGATTCTATCTGCTTGATCCGTCGCACTTTCTGCGAAATTCGAGCATCACTCGGCGGGCTTGCAAAGCAGGTGCTCTCCCAGCTGAGCTACCGCCCCCAATAACCGTGCTGCCGACGACGAAGATAGCCACGAGGCCGTACCGCTGGCAGCGGGCCGGTGCGCCGGCAGCGGGGCGGGTCGAAATCAGCGCGTGGTCTTGCGACGCGCGATGACGCCCGAGTCGACGGTTTGACCAACGCGCGACACCGCCTTGAAATACATCGTGTCCCCGGTGATCTCCGCCGCCATGAATGCCAGATCGGTATCGAACCCCTTGGCGGTGAGTCCCGATCCTCGGTCGATGTTGCCCTTCCTGAGCTTGCCCCCCGACCCGACGACGAAGTACGCGATCCCCTTCTGCGGCTTGACCCGCTCGTAGAAGTGATCGTGGCCGGTGAGCACGACGCTCACGTTGTGCTTCAGGAACAGCGGTTCGAGCACCTCGCGGAGCCGGAGGTCGGAGCCGTGCCGGTCACCGGACGAGTACAGCGGGTGGTGGAAGAACGCGATCTTCCAGTCGCTGCTCGATGCCGCCAGCGCCTTCTCCAGCCACCGGATCTGCTCCGGCTCGGGATACGTGCTCTCGAGCGCGAAGAAGCGGATGTCGGCCCTGGGCGTGAAGGTGTAGTAGAGCCGCCCGTCCATGTTGAACAGCTTGTAGAACCGCTGCTCGCGGGCGTCGTGATTGCCCAGCGACGCGTAGAACTTCACGCCGGCATCCAGCAGCGGCTTGTACGGAAGCTCGAACTTCTTTCGGAAATCCTGCGGGCGTTCCGATCCGTACAGGTTGTCGCCGACCAGCACCACCACGTCGTACCTGAATCGCCGGTGGAGGCCGGCCATCTGTGCGGCCATTTCGTACTGCGATCGGTCGCCGGTGCCGAAGTCCCCCAGCACACCGAACTTGAACGATCCCGGCTTGTTCGGCAGCGCCCGCGGCAGCGGAGTTGCCGCGGGCGACTGTTTGGCCTCGGCGACGGTCGCGGCGGTGGTGAGGCCCCGGTCCCGGCATCCGGTCGAGGCCGGCACCGAGGCAAGCACGAGCAGGACGGAGCACGGAGTGAATCGGCGCATGATCAGCTGAACGGCATCACCTGGGCAGTGCGTCTTCGATGAAGTCGGCGATGACGTGCGCGGGCGCGTCCAGCAGAATGAGCCGGTCGCCGATGAATCGGTACTCCAATTCCTCGGTCAGCTTCGGCAGCGTCTGCAGCACCTGCGGCGGGACCGTGGACAGCGGCACGGCGTCCGGATACCGCCCGTTGACCGTGAGCTCGAGGCCGACGGGGTTCTCATCCATGATCGATGCCTTCAACTGCTTCCCGTCCGGCCCTCCGAAAACGGCCGCCAGCAACCGCCGGATGACCGGACGCGCCTCCGGCGTGAAGATGTCGCCGGGTTTCGCAGTGGCCCGGGCTTCCCGCACGAGCCGTCCCAGCATGCGCTGGTTCGTGTCGATCTGCTCCGGTGTCGCGTTCTCCGGCAGCTTGGGAAGGCCGTCCGCGAGCTTGCGGTGCAGGTCCCCGTATTCCTCGAGCCGACGGTTCATGGTGGCCAGGGCCGCCGCGTCTTCGCTGCTCAGCGGCCCGACGACACGCTCGGTCGGCGGCGCCGACGCCGGGGATTTCGCCGTCGGCGGCGGCGGCGGCGGGTCGTCGCGGCCGCACGCGCCGACAGCCAGCGCGAACGCAATACCACCGACGAGGATGCACCGTCTTGCGAGCATGGGCTTCCGTTGTTCGGTCAGTCAGGACTCCGGACCGAACATAGGTCGGCGGGACCTGCGGCGAGGTACGAACGGCAACAGCCGGGAGGTGTTCTGCGTCACACCGGGCCATGGGAGGATTCACCCTGGCCCTAGCGATCGCGTTCTACATCCACACCCAGATAGACCACGCGCGCAGCCTGCGGAAACCCGTACGATTGCTCGTACGCCGCATCGAACAGGTTGTCCGCCCCGGCGAACACGGCAAAGGGCAGCCGCCCGACCGGCTGGCGGAGCCTGACACCCACAAGGGCGTAGTCCGGCAGATCTGCCTGTACGAGCGGCGCCCGTCGCGTCTCGTACACCTGCCCCGCCACCCAGTACATGCCGCTCGACGCCTGCAGGCCCCACGGCGCCGTGTATCGCAGCTCGGCGCTCACGAGATGCCGGGGTCGGTACTGCAGCCGGGTTCCTTCCCGCCCGGGTGTCCGATCCTCGGCGTCCAGATACGTGTATCGCGCCCGCGCGAACAGCCCGCGCGCCGCCGTAACCGCCGCCTCGAGCTCGACGCCCTGAAGCCGATATCGCTCGGCGTTCACGAACCGCGGCGCGCCCTGCGGCCGCTCGATGAAGTTCCGCGCGTCCGACCGGTAGCCGGTCACGCCGATCGTGGCCCCGGGCACGAACCCGTACTGCACGCCCGCCTCGTACAGATCGGCGTCCTCCGTATCCAGCCCAGGGTTGCCGGCCGACGCATCGTACAGCTGCCGGAGCGTCGGGAACCGGAATCGCCGGGCGTACGACGCCCGCAGCCGCAGGTGCCGGCTGACGTCCGCGTACGCGCCCAGCGACGCCCCCGCGGCGCCGTCATCGTGATCCGCACCGTCGAGCCGGTGGTACAGGCCGCCCGCGACGAGACCCGCACCCGCGACCGGCCGGACGTCGTACTCGAGCGCGACCCCGTACTCCCATAACGCCCGGTCCACGGCCGCCGGACGCAGCTCGATCGTCGTGCCGGATCCCCCGCCCCCGCCACCGCCACCACCCCCCCCGCCGCCGCCGCCGGGGACGGAAACGGCGACCGCCTCCACCAGCTCCTGGCGCCAGCCCGAACGCCTGGCCGTGAGTCCTAGCGTCAGACGTCCCGCCGGCAGCGCCGTCGTTCCGATCTGGAGGGCCCCGCCGCTCAGCACCGACCGCGAACGATCCCGCGCCGTGCCGGCCAGCGTGAGGACCGTCGCGGGGTCGAACCGTTCGTCCGGGTAACGCTGGTTCAGCTGATCGAGCAGGTTGCGATACGCCCACCCGCGCACTGTCCAGTGCTCCCCCACCGCGGTACCGGCCGCGGCCTGCAGCGCGAGACCGTCGATGTCTTCCACGCGCTCGAAGACCGGTCGGTTGGCGAACGGGTCCGCGGGGTCGTCGATGACGCTGGGTGGCACGCCTGCGTTGCCGTCAGCCGTCTGCACCGTCACCCCGGCCGAGCCCGAGCCGCCCAGCGCGACGTCGACCTGGCCGAAGAGGTTGAGGCGATCGCGATCGCTCGCGAGCCGCGCCGCGGCGGGCGGGTCGCCGAGGGTCGGCGATCCGCCGACGGAAGGCACGCCGCTCACCGAGGCGCCGCTCGCGCTGGCGAACGCCCGGACCCGAGCGGTACCGCCCGCCGCAGTGACTCGCCCGAGCCAGCCGTCACCGTCCCGCCACTCCCCACGCGCGGAGCCCCGCGGGCGCGCCGTCCCGCGCCGCGTGACGATGTTGATCGCGCCGGCCAGGCCCCCGGACCCGTAGAGTACCGACCCCGCGCCGGACGTCAGCTTGATCTCCGCGATCAGCTCCACCGGCACGAGCGTGGGATCGAACTGGCCGTCCGTCGTCGCGTTGAGCGGCACCCCGTCGAGAAGAAGCGTCACCTGGCGCGTCCGCAATCCGCGGACATCGACCCGCGGCACACCGTCCCCTCCGGTGCGGACGTACACGCCCGGCAGCAGTGCGATTGCCTCGTCCAGGGTGCGCGCGCCGTACGCCTCGATGTCCTCCGCCGATACCCGGCGGAGCGTGGCGCCAGCTTCGGATACGGGCGCGTCCGCGGAGACGACGACCTCCCCCAGCGGATACGGTTCGGTGGGCTGCTGCGCAGCGACGGGGCCGGCGGCCAGCGCGAGCACGGCGCAGGCGCCGACCGGCGTCATCGCCGGGCGAGCGGCGGAACGAAGCGGCATGGGCCTTCCCCCAGAGCGGACGGCGATGTGCAGCATATTGCATATCGCTTCCGCTCGCAACGCAGCCGCTTCAGGTCCGTCGGCTCCGGCAGTACGATTGGATGATCTCTTCGCTGGAGATGTCCGGGTGCGCACCTCAGCCCCGGCCCGGAACTCGGGGACCTCCACCCGCAAGCTCCGGCTCGAACCGGGCACCAAGAACTGGCTCCGACTGAACGGCGAATTCCTGATGGGACCGCGCTACGCGGCGCTGCTCGTGGGCGTCGACCAGTTCGGCAGCATCCGCGCGGCGTGCCGCGGGGCCGGCGTCAGCTACCGCACCGCGATGAACCGCCTCCGGCGGATGGAGCGCGTGCTCGGCGCCCCGGTCCTCACGACGCGACGGGGCGGGGCCGAAGGGGGTGGGGCTAAGCTGACTCCGCAGGCGCGTGCCATCGTGGAGGTATACCAGCAGTGGCGGTCGGAGCTCCTCGTGCTGAGCGACGCGGCGTTCCGGCGTGCCTTGGCGCGGGCGGGACTCACGGGAGCTTGACGGCGCGCCAGCGCGGTTCGGCTCCGTCGGCGGTGCCACCGTCCGGCTCCACGAACAGCACGACCTGCCCCTCCCGGAACGCCGGCCGCAGCCGCTTGCCGACGTCCACGGTACCCGCCTGGACCACCGCGCCCGACCGCAACTCACGGACGGCGTCCACGCCGCGCGCGAGAATCGCCGCCATCGGCTGCGGCCCCGCAAATCCATCCGGCCAGCTCCATCCGGGCCGATGAATCACGCGGCCGTCGCCGC
>JBOHSY010000094.1:0-1226 GCA_050733355.1 Gemmatimonadales bacterium
GCTGCAGTGGGAGCCGCGCGTTCCGCTGCCGGACGGCCTGGCGCGGACGATCGCCTATTTCCGCAACGGTGGCACGACGCCGGCGCAGAAGGATTCACCACAGAGTCACAAAGAGCACAAAGGGCACGAAGGAGGATGAGAGGCGCTTCGCGCCGACAAGAGAACGATGGATTCACATTTCAAGTGCAACGCCTGAGTTGAGGGCGAAGGCTTCGAGTGGAGTGCGGTACCCGAGGCATTTTCTCGGCGTGTCGTTGTAGAGAGCGATCAGGTCATCGAGGTCCTGTTGGCTGTAGCTGGAGAGATCGGTGGCGCGTGGCAAGTCGCGGCGCAAGCGGCCGATGGCATTCTCGACGGCGCCCTTCTGCCAGGGGCTGTGGGGGTCGCAGAAGTAGGTCTTGCAGCCGAGCTGATGATGGCGGGCGAACTCGCCGCCATTGTCGAAGGTGAGGGAGCGGCGAGCCTTGGGGGCGAGGCGACCAAGCAGGCGCTTGAGCGAGCGCTTGGTGGTCTTGGCGGTTTTGCCGTCTTGCCCTGTGGCGAGGAGCAGGCGGGACTTGCGCTCGACGCAGACGACAAGCGGCCGGGCCGGGCTGCGGAAGGCCATGAGATCGCCTTCCCAGTGACCGAAGCGGCGCCGCTGGGTCACGCTCTGCGGCCGGACATGGATGGAGACGCGATACGGAATCAACGGCCTGCGCTCGCCCCGGCGGGGCCGCCGGCCGCGTCTCGCCTTGGCTCGGCAGAGGCTGCGGTGGAGCTTCTGGCGCCGCCCGAGCGGACTGTAGATGTAGCGATAGATGGACTCGTGGCTGATCACCGGCTTACCCTGATCGCGCTCAAGCCGGCCGGCGATCTGTTCGGGCGATCCCCGCGTACGCGGGGACCCCATGGCAATGAGCTGGTCGTCGACGGTCGCGCGCAGCCGGCTCGAGCGCTCGATCTTGGTTCCCCGCCATCGGCGGGCGGCGGCCATACGCTGGGCCGCGACCGGCTGATAACCGCTCGGCAGCGCGTTGCGCCGCAGCTCGCGGCCGATCGTGCTCTTGTGCCGGCCGAGTTGGCGGGCGATTTCGCCGCGCGATATTCCGCCTGCATGCAGGCGGAATATCGCGCATCTCTCCTGTTCGGAGAGCTGTCCATATGACTGTCCCATGGCAACGCCGTGCTACCTGTGATTCGGCGGCGTCGCACTTCGTTTGTGAATCTAAGGGGACACAGATGAA
>JBOHSY010000095.1:0-1954 GCA_050733355.1 Gemmatimonadales bacterium
GAGGCGTAGTTGATCATCGACATGCGCCGACGCTCCCTCAGGCCCCGAACAGTTTGTCGATCTCGTCTTCCGCGTCGCCCACGAAGCCCGACTCCACCTCGGGCCCCTGGCGCCCGGCCGCTCCGCCATCGAACATCGCCGTGAAGACCCGGTTCAGCTCGCCCACCGCGCCCTTGACCCGGAGCTTCACCAGGCCGAGCGTGGTCCGGTTGTCGAACAGCACCACGAGGATCACCCGCCGCGCCACGTCGGCGAGGTACATCGACTCGCGCTCGCCCTGGTGAAACAGCGCGCCGAATTCGGGCTCGCCGAGCATGCGTGCGAGCTGGTCGTTGGCGCTGAAGTCCGCCGCGGTGAGCGAGGCAAACGCCGTCGGGTCGAAGCCGGGCGGCTCGCCCACGGTGGCGACCAGCTGGCCCGTGCGATCGACGATCATCGCGGTGCGTGCGTTCGACTCGCGCAGGAAGCCCGCGAGCACGGTCTCGATCTTCC
This sequence comes from Gemmatimonadales bacterium, assembly GCA_050733355.1. Classification (GTDB taxonomy): domain Bacteria; phylum Gemmatimonadota; class Gemmatimonadetes; order Gemmatimonadales; family GWC2-71-9; genus DASQPE01. The sequence goes on from JBOHSY010000095.1 coordinate 493, forward strand.
GCGAGTCCTCCTCGCGGAAGGACCAGCTCGACGCGCCGCCGGTCACCAGGCCTCCGTCACAGCCCGGCCTCCAGCCGGCGGACGATCGCGCGGGCGCGACGGCGGAGCACCGGGTGCGCCTCCCACGCGAGATAGTCGTGCAGGAGCCGCACGCTGTCGACGCCCGTCTGCCCCGCCAGGAAGCCGAGCGCCCCGAGCCGCCGGAGCGGCGACGCGCTGAACAGATCGCGCCGATGCCGGGCGAAGCGGTGCTGCGCGAGCAGCCAGCCCGCCACCAGGCCCGCCAGCACACCGCCGCCTGCGACCGCCGCGCGCGAGCGCATCAGGGAAGTTCCTGCCGAGCGGTGAGCGCGTGTGCCAAGGTGACTCCGTCCACGTATTCGAGATCGCCGCCGACCGGCAGCCCCCGCGCGAGCCGGGTGACCCGCACGCCCTCTCCGGCCAGCAGCTGCTGCACCAACGTCGCGGTGACCTCGCCTTCCATCGACGGGTTGGTGGCGAGGATGACCTCGCGAACCGCTCCGTCCCGTACCCGGGCCACCAGCCGATCCAGCCGGAGCGACTCCGGCCCCACGCCCTCGAGCGGCGAAAGCCGTCCCCCGAGCACGTGGTACCGACCCCGATACTCGGTGCACCGCTCCACGACCTGGAGGTCCGACGCTTGCTCCACGACGCAGAGCAGCGCCGGATCCCGCCGCGGATCGCTGCAGATCGGGCACGGCTGGCGCTCCGTCGGGTTGCCGCACTCCTCACACGGACGCACCCGCTCGGCGACGGCCGTCAGAGCGGCGGCGAGCCGCCCGGCCTGGTCGGGAGATTGCTGAAGCAGATAGAACGTGAGGCGCTGGGCGGTTTTCCGGCCGATCCCCGGCAGCTTGGCGAGTTGGGCGATCAGCTCCTCGATCGCAGTCACCGTCACGGCATCGGGAACGGGAACGGCTGAACCTTGCGCATCTCCGACTGCAGCAATTCCGCCGCGCGCCGCTGCGCCTCCGCGACGGCCGACAGGACGAGATCGGCCAGGAACTCCGCATCACGGTCCTGGAACACCGCGGGTTCGATCACCACGGCCCGGATGGTTCCGCGCCCGTCGGCGGTCACCCGAACGAGTCCGCCACCCGCAGTAGTCTCGAACGTCCGGCCCGCCAGCTCCGACTGCAACTGCGCCAGCCGGCCCTGGACCTGCTGGCTGAGCTGCATCAACTGCTGAAAATCCGCCATCGAATCAGGAAGTCCTGCCATGGGGACAAGTTAACTGGGCTATCGGCTATCGGCTATCGGCTATCGGCTATCGGCTATCCGCTATCCCGCTATCCCGCTATCCCGCCCGTTCCGCGGTCGCTCGGTGCCTCGCGCGGCGAGCCCAGCTGCAGCCGAACGCGCGGATAGCGGATAGCGGATAGCCGATAGCCGATAGCCGATAGCCCAGTTAACTTGTCCCCATGGCAGGACTTCCTGATTC
>JBOHSY010000096.1:0-4753 GCA_050733355.1 Gemmatimonadales bacterium
AATCGGAGGTGGTCCGGGAGATCAGCCGCCATGTTGGGGCGGCCGCCCGCCGGGACGAGTTCTCGGGAGTCGTGCTGGTCGCCAAGGGAGAACGCACGATCTTCCGCCAGGCCTACGGGTTGGCGGACCGGAGCTGGCGGATCCCGAACCGGCTGGACACCAGATTCAACCTGGCCTCCATGAACAAGGTGTTCACGGCGGTGGCAATCGCCCAACTGCTCGAGGCCGGGAAGCTCCATCTCGGGGACACGCTGGCCACGATTCTCCCCGACTACCCGAATCAGGACGCGGCTCGCAGCATCACCATCGCAGATCTCCTCAGCCATAGCGCCGGGCTCGGCATGTTGTTCGACCGACCGGGCTTCGATCGGCGGAAGCGCTATCGCACCTCCTCCGATTACTTCCCGCTCTTCGCCGCCGAGCCGTTGCTGTTCGAGCCTGGCACTGGGTCGGCCTATAGCAACGAAGGGTTCGTGGCGCTCGGAGCGGTCGTGGAAAAGCTCACCGGTCTGAACTACTTCGATTACGTGCGCGAGCGGATCTTCCGTCCGATCGATATGTCCGGCACCGACTCCCACGCCATCGACGACGTGGTGCCCAACCTCGCGGTGGGCTACGCCCGCTACGAGGACGACCCGCTGGGCATCGGTCCCCGCCGGCCCAACTGGATCTTCCTCCAATGGAAGGGGAGCGCGGCTGGAGGCGGTTATTCCACCACCGGCGATCTGTTGAAGTTTGTGCGGGCTCTGCGGCACAATCGGCTGCTCCGCGGCGGGCTCGTCGACACCCTCCTCGCTCCGCACGCCCACGGCGACTGGTACGGATACGGATTCCTGGTGCAGGGGGTCGGCGGGAAGCAGGTGCGCGGCCACGGCGGCGGCGGGCCGGGCTCCGGGATCAGTTCCGAGCTGGGCTGGTTCCTGGACGGCAGCTACGTCGTGATCGTGCTGGGGAACTACGACATGCCTGGGGCGTCGGCCATCTACCAGGAGCTCATCGGGTTCCTGGCGTCGCAGTAACCCTTGGGGAGGAAATGAGGCCCGCCGCGGCGAGTCATCCGGGCAACGTTAGGCGGACGCACCAACCTCAACTCTCAGAGTTCATGAGCTGCCTAGCGCTCCGTCAGCTGGCCTTCATAGCTGCGGTCATCGCGATGGGTGCAGGATCGGCCTGCTCCGACCCCCGCTTCGGACCAGGGGACCTGTCACGGCAGGGGCGCCTGGACCGGAAGTCGCGCGAAACCTTGCGCTCAAGATTGGTCGAGTCGGTACGGCGCCTCATAGCGTCATGAGGGTATTGATCTTTGGCGCAACCGGGATGGTCGGACAGGGGGTACTCCGCGAGTGTCTCGCCGCGCCCGATGTGAGCCAGGTAACCGTGGTGGGACGGACCAGGGTTGAACAGCAACACCCCAGGCTCCAGCAGCTCGTACATGCCGACCTCACCAACCTTCACGCTGTCGAGGCACAGCTCTGAGGATTCGATGCCTGCTTCTTCTGTCTCGGCGTGTCCTCCTCAGGCATGACCGACGCGGCGTACAGATAGCACCGAACGAGGCCGCAGCATGTGGGCGCGGGTCAAGGGCAGAACAGAGAACGACCTCCAGAAACTGCCCCTCGCCGGCGTGTACCTGTTCCGGCCGGGTCGGATCCAACCACTCGACCATGACAGGGCCGCTGTTGCCGCTGGCGAGAGCGCTCTTCCCCAACTTCGTATTAACGACGAGAGACATGGGCAGGGCGATGCTCAACGCTGCGCGCCTCGGTGCTGGTCGATGCGTGCTCGAAACCAAGGACATCGCACGGCTCGCCCGTGGGCCGGGAGCGCTCCCTCACGGGAATGGCTGAGGAGATGGCAAAGCAGTTTCGCAACCCGTGGCCGGACAGCGAGCCGCACAATTGGCGCGCCGTGCTCCGATGGGCGGCTGAGCGTCGGACACTGACCCGCGCCGAAACACCACCGCGGGGTGTTTTCCGGGTCTCGACGCCGGCGATCTCGTATCCACGACTGGCCGACACCGATTTCACGGCTACCTGGATTGGGCATTCCACCGTGCTCCTGCAGCTCGGCGGCATCATTACGCTTACCGACCCGGTGTTCAGTCAGCGAGCGTCTCCAGTTCAATGGATGGGGCCCCGACGAGTCATGAATCCGGGGCTGCCGATCGACGCGCTCCCGCCGATCGACGTGGTCGTCCTGTCGCACAACCACTACGATCACCTCGACAAACCCACCGTGAAACGGATCACCAGGGTGCATCCACGGACTACCTGGATCGTGCCGCTCGGCCTTGCCGCCTACATTCGGAGCTGGGGCGCCCGCGATATCGTGGAGTTGGCCTGGTGGCAGCATACCGCGGTGAAGGGCGTTCGGGTCACGGCCACTCCAGCGCGGCATTTCAGCGGCCGGGGGCTCCGCGATCGCAACAAGTCGCTCTGGTGCGGGTTCGCGTTCGAGATGGACGGAAAGCGCGCACTCTTCGCCGGTGACACGGCATACCATCCCGAGTTTGGCGCGATTGGCTCCAAATGCGGTCCGTTCGACTTCGTGATGATTCCGATCGGAGCGTACGATCCTCGCTGGTTCATGCGCGTCGTCCACGTAAATCCGGAGGAAGCGGTGCGAATCTATGAGGACCTGGTCGCACCCCATCGCGACAAGCCACTCCCGGTCATGCTCGGTATCCACTGGGGGAGCTTTCGACTGACCGATAAGCCTATGGACGAACCGCCGCAGCGGACCGCCGCGTGCTGGCGGGCCGTCGGGCTGGACGAGGACCGACTCTGGATCGCGGGCTTCGGTGAGACGCGGCGGCTGGCACGATGAACGTTTGTTTCATAAATCCTCAGCCGCCGCAGACTATGTTTCGTGGAGTTGGTCGGCGGCGGCTTCGCTGAAAGGAAGGTCAAGTGGCCGACGGGCCAGACTTCCCCACGGCGCGGGTGGAGGTGAAGTCGCTGGTGGACCCGCAGGCGGTGGTGGAGATCGAGGCGACGGCGGTCCTGGGTTAACGGAGTTCACCTCGGCACGCAACGAAGGAGGTCAACATGTCCCCGCGGGTCGTAGCGTCGAGCCTCGCTCTTGTCCTGCTGTTCGTGGCAGGTACGGTCCAGGCGCAGGATCCGGTCAAGGTGGCCCCGGACCACTTCACGGTGCTGCTGGAGAACGAGCGGGTCCGCGTGCTCGACTTTCACAGCAACGCCGGCGTCAAGATCCCGCTCCATTCGCATCCCGCCTACCTCAGCTACAGTATCTCCGGTGCGGGCAAGACCAAGTTCACGTCTGCAGACGGGAAAGTGACAGAGCAGACGGCCAAGAGCGGCCAGGCGACCTGGCACGAACCGGAGACCCACGCGAGCGAATACAAAGGAACCGGATCCACCCATGTGCTGCTGGTCGAGCTGAAGGGGCACTGACACCTCATGGAACTCGAGCGTACGATAGGACTCCGGCCCGAGGCACGGTCTGGCTGCCCGACCCCGCGCGCCGCACTCCCTTCCCTTTTGCCACGGAACACTGAAGACCCGACATTTCACCACGGAGACATGAAGGGCGCGGAGAAGGCACGGAGGACCACGCTGTTCCCGTTTCATTGCCTTTTCCGTGCTCTCTCCGTGCCCTTCGTGTCTCCGTGGTGAAAGGGAACGGTGCTGGGGCCGGTGGTGATGCTGTAATGCTGAACCTCGTTGAGCGAGTGCATTGATGGCCCTCAAACCCAGATCGTTCCTCTACGCCGTCGACCCCGCGACCGCCGTCGCGACCATCACCCTCAACCGCCCCGAGCGGCTCAACGCGCTCACCTTCGAGGTCTACACCGAGCTCAGGGACACCTTCCGCGCCCTCGACGCCGAGCCCGGCGTCCGGGCCGTCATCATCACCGGGACCGGCCGGGCCTTCTGCACCGGCGGAGACGTCGAGGACATCATCGGCGCCCTGTTCTCGAGGGACGCCGCGGGGCTGCTCGAGTTCACTCGCCTCACCGGCGATCTCATCCTTTCGATTCGTCAGTGCCGCCGCCCGGTGGTCGCGGCGCTCAACGGAACGGTGGCCGGTGCGGGGGCCGTGATCGCAGCGGCCAGCGACATCCGGATCGCGGCGGAGAGCGCCAAGATCGCCTTTCTCTTTTCGCGGGTGGGGCTGACCGGCGCCGACATGGGAGCGGCCTGGCTCCTGCCCCGGATCGTCGGGATGGCGCACGCGAGCGAGATCCTCATGCTGGGAGACTTCATCACCGCCGAGCGGGCGGCCCAGATCGGGCTGTACAACCGGGTGGTGCCGGGCGAGCGGTTGATGGCGGAGGCGACGGACGTCGCGTGCCGACTGGCGCGGGGACCGTCGGTGGCCCATGGCGTCACCAAGCAGGCGCTCAACGAGGAGGCGGCCATGGATCTGGTCTCCGCCATCGAGTGGGAGGCCCGGGCGCAGGCGGCCTGCATGCAGAATCCAAACTTCCGCGAAGCCTACGAAGCCTTCCGCGCCAAGCGCGAACCGAAGTTCGAATAAGGCCGTGCCTGACACCAGACTGATCCGCACCTTCCTCGAGCCGCATCACACATCGCTCGCCGAGCAGGCTGGCGGGTTTGCGATGGGAGAGACCGCCAGGCGACCCGAGCCGGCCGACGACGTCGCGGCCCGGAGGGAGGCGCGGGCCCTGCTCGGACTGCTGGGTGCGGGAGGCTGGCTCGCGCCGATTCTCGACCTCGATCTCCGCGGGTGCTGCCTGATGCGGGAGGCGCTCGCGGAAGCGTCGCCG
>JBOHSY010000097.1:0-5340 GCA_050733355.1 Gemmatimonadales bacterium
AGGAGCGCCGCCAGCGCATCCGGGCGGCCAGCTACAGGACCGAGGCCGGCGTGCTCGACGAGCGCCTCGCCGCCTCGGTGATCCGCTCGCCGGCGGCCGGCATCGTCCTGACCGCGCGTCCCGAGGAGCGGGTCGGCGCGCGGCTGGAGGCCGGTGACCTGGTGGTCACGGTCGGGCGTACGGACACGCTCGAGCTCGAGTTCGGCGTCGACCAGCGGGACATCGCTCGGGTGACGCCGGGCCAGGAGGTCCGGCTCCGGGTGGACGCGCTGCCGCAGCGCACCTTCAGCGGGCGGGTCGCGTCCATCGGCCGGCTTGCGCTCGACGCGGCCGATGGCGTGCGGTTCCCGGTGCGTGCCATGATCCCGAATCCCGACGGTCTGCTCCGCCCGGGCATGGCGGCCCACGCCCGGGTGCTGACCGCACCGGCGTCGGCCGCCGGGCGGGTGCTTCGCGAGCCGATCCGCCAGACTCGACTCCTGTGGTGGAGGCTCTGGTCATGACTCGCCCGTTTCTCGCGCTCTTCGGCTTCTCGAGTTGCCTCGCGCTCGCCGGCTGCGGCGACCGGCCGGCCCAGGCCACCGCCGCCGCACCGACGGCAGCGGTGGACCTCCTCAGCGCCGACACGGCCACGCTGGCGGTGCCCCTCAGCGTGGCGGCGCAGCTGTATGTGGAGCACGACGCCGTGGTTGCCGCGCGCACCGGCGGGACGGTGCAGAAGGTCGCCGCGGACCTGGGCGCCCGGGTCGCCCCCGGGCAATTGCTGGCCCGGCTCGAGAGCGTTGACCAGGAGATCGCCCTCGCCCAGGCCGAGGTGGCGAACGCCAATGCCGAACAGCACGCCGCCCGGGTGCGCGCGCTGACCCGCTCAGGGGCCGCCACCGTGGCCGACTCGGAGTCCGCCGAGTTCCGGTTCCGTGAGGCGGCACTGGCAGTTCGCAAGGCCCGGAGAGACGAGGAGCTCACCCGCATCACCGCGCCGTTCGCAGGGGTCGTGACCTCGCGCAGCGCCCGCCCGGGCCGGCTGGTCGCGCCCGGAGACACGCTCTTCCGGATCACCGCGGCCGGACCGCTGCTCGCGCAGGTGCGGGTGCCGGAGCTCGGCGCCGTCGGGATCCGGATCGGCTCCGCCGCGCGCGTGATCGGCGCCGGAGGCGGGGCGGCCGACGCGCGGGTGATCCGGGCTTCCCCCGCGATCGACGCGGCGAGCGGCACCCGCGAGATCGTGGTCCAGCTCGCGTCCGGCGCGCGGCTCCTGCCCGGCGCCACGGTGACCGTGCGGCTCGGCAGCGAGCGTCGCCGGGTCATCGCCGTGCCCCGCGCCGCCATCGCCGAGGAGGGCTACGTGCTGGTCTGGGAGCACGGCCGGAGCACACTGCGCGCCGTGACGCTCGGTGCCGACCTCGGCGACGGCCGGGTGGAGGTGGTGAGCGGCCTTGCCCCCGGCGAGCGTCTGGTCCGGTCGGAGCGGTGAAGGCCCGCCCCCGGCGGCGCCGGGAGCTCCGGCTGGTCGAGCAGGTGTACCGGGGTGAGCTTGGCTATATCCTGAAGGACCCGACCACCCACAAGTACTTCCGGTTCCGCCCGGTCGAGGCGCTTGTGCTCCAGGCCTTCGACGGCCGGCGCACCCCTGCGGAAATCACCGCCGACCTGGTCGAGGAGGGGCTCCGCCTCTCGGCGGGGGCGGTCGAGGGCTTCGCGCGGAAGCTCTCCCAGATGGGGCTGCTCGAGCGCAGCCTCGGCGAGCGCACGACGCTCGAGATCGAGCGCTTACGCGCCGAGCGGCAGAAGCGGCGGCGGCGGCGGTTCTTCCGCGGCGACATCACCCGTATGCGGTGGTCCGTGGGCGATCCGGACAGCTTCCTGGAACGCACGATGCCGTGGGTGCGGTGGTGCTTCAGCTCCGCATTTCTCTGGGTGTCGGTGGCGCTGTTCGCGATCTACTTCCTCGTCATCGGCGCACGGTGGCCGGAGTTCTACGCCACCCTCGAGCAAGCCTACTTCCCGAGCGCGCTCACGTTCGGCACCCTCGCCATGCTCTGGTGCTTGAGCATCGTGGTGATCTGGATCCACGAGCTCGGCCACGCGTACACCTGCAAGCATTACGGCGGGCAGGTGCACGAGATGGGCTTCATGCTGCTCTACTTCGAGCCCTGCTTCTACTGCAACGTGAACGACGCCTGGACCTTCCCGGAGCTGCGGGCCCGGCTGTGGGTGACCGCCGCTGGTTCGTGGATCCAGTTCGTGGTGGCGGGGCTGGCCGCAATCGTCTGGTGGGCGGCGGCGCCGGGAACGCTCGTCTCCGACGTCGCGTTCGGGACCATGCTGATCGGGGGCGTCACGACCATCGTGAGCAACATGAACCCGCTGATCCCGCTGGACGGCTACTTCGCGCTGAGCGACTGGCTGGAGATACCCAACCTCCGGCAGCGCTCGTTCGGGCATCTCGGCTGGTGGATCAAGCGGCACCTCTTCGGCGTCGAGCTCGAAGAGCCGTCCGCCACCGAGCGGGAACGTCGTGTGTTCCTGTGGTACGGCGTGCTCGCCGCAACATACATCGTCATGAGCCTCGCGGTGTTCGTGCTCATCGCCGGCGGCTGGGCCCGCGAGACGTTCGGCGCGATCGGCGGAGTGATCGTGGTCGGCTGGCTCCTATTTTCGCTGGCGAAGCCGCTTCGGGCCGGCGCGAGCTCGTTGGCGCTGGCGTTCCGAGCGCGTCGCGCGGCGTGGCGCGCCGCCTGGAACGGGGCCCCGGCGACGAAGCGGTTCGCCCTGGGCCTCGCCGTCGTTGCGTTCGCAATGCTCTTCCTTCCGCGGTGGATCACCGTCACCGGCGAGTTCACTGCGGCGCCCGCCCACGCGCTCGCGCTGGTTGCGCCGGAGGAGGCCGTGGTCAGCCAGATGACGGCGCGCGAGGGGCTCCGCACGAGTGCGGGCGCGCCGCTCGCGCGGCTCGACAGTCCCGAGCTTGAGCACCTGCGAGCGCTGGCCACCCGCGAGTCCGACTCGCTCGCGGCCGACGAGCTGCTGGCGCGCGGTTACGGGTGGCCGGACGAGGTGGAGCGGCTGGCCGCCGAACGGGCGAGCGCCGAGGCGCGGCTCCGGGCGCTGGACGCCCGGCACGGCGCGCTTACGCTTCGGGCTCGCGCCGCCGGGGAGGTGCTCACGCCCCGGCCCGAGTGGCTGATCGGACGCCGGGCGGAGACCGGCGACACCGTGCTCCTGGTGGCCGACGCCGATTCCCTCGAGCTCCGCGTCCGGATCACGGGTGGCGGCGCAAGCTTCGTACAGCCCGGCCAGCCGGTCAGGCTGGTGCCCCACGGCGACCCCGCGCATCCGGTGCGCGCAGCGGTCCTGAGCGTGGCTCCCACGGCCAGCGGCACGGATCAGCTCGAGGCGCGCACCCGCACGGCGGCGGGCGGCGTGTGGCGTCCGGGGAGCACGGGCGAGGCGAGCATCCGGATCCGTCGCTCCACGATTGCCGGCGTCCTGTGGTGGGGAGTGCGCAAGCGGGTGCGCTCGGACCTGCTGCTCTGATGCGACGGAACTTCGTCGCGCTGGTGCAGAGCGTGCTGGGCGACCGGTTCCAGGTCGAGCGCGAGCTCGGGCGGGGCGGAGCGGCTCGGGTGTTCCTCGCCCGGGAGCCGGGGGGCCGTCAGGTGGCGCTCAAGGTGCTCCACCCGGAGCTCCTGGCGAGTAGCGCGGCCGACCGCTTCCTCCGCGAGATCAGGCTGGCCGGGCAGCTCGACCACCCCAACATCGCTCCCCTGCTGGGCTACGGAGAGCAGGGCTGGGCGGTCTACTACACCATGGCCTACGTCGAGGGGCCGTCGCTCAGGGAGCGGCTCACTGCCGGGCCGCTCGGCGTGGAGGAGACGCGGCGGGTGGCCGGCGATCTCCTCTCCGCGCTGCAGCACGCGCACGAGCGGGGGATCGTCCATCGCGACGTGAAGCCCGAAAACATCGTGCTCTCCGCCGGTCGCGCGGTGCTGCTCGATTTCGGGATCGCCAGGGCGGTGGAGACGATCGGGTCGGAGCAGCTCACCCGATCGGGCATCACCCTCGGCACCTCCAGCTATATGAGCCCGGAGCAGGTGCAGGGCCTGCGAACCCTCGGGCCGCCCACCGATCTGTACGCTCTGGCGTGCGTGCTGTTCGAGTGCCTTGCCGGTCGGCCGCCGTTCGTCCACACCAACGAGTTCATGGTGCTGCGCCTGCACTTGACTGATCCGCCCCCCAACCTGACGGCACTGGTTCCGGGTGTCCCGCCCAGCCTTGCCCAGGCCATCGACCGGGCGCTCGCCAAGGCGCCCGAAGCCCGGTGGCAGACCGCGGGCGAGATGCGGAGTGCCGTGTTATTGTAGGAAGATTCACACCCCCGGAACCCACCGTTGAGTGATGCGCTGGTTGGCGATACGCTCGAGCGGCTCCGGCTGACGCTAGCCGAACACTATGCGGTGACTCGGGAGCTCGGCCGGGGCGGGATGGCCGTGGTCTACCTCGCCGACGACATCCGCCACGACCGCCAGGTCGCCATCAAGGTGCTCCTGCCCGATCTCGCCGCTTCGCTTGGCGGCGATCGGTTCCTCCGCGAGATCCGGGTCGCCGCCAAGCTCCAGCATCCCCACATCCTCCCGCTGTTCGAGTCGGGCAGCCGCGACGGCCTGTTGTACTACGTCATGCCGTTCGTGGAAGGCGAGTCGCTGCGCGACAAGCTGAACCGCGAGAGGCAGCTCGACATCGGTGAAGCGATCCGGCTGGCCAGCGAGGTGGCCGACGCGCTCCACTACGCCCACGCCCAGGGCGTGGTGCATCGCGACATCAAGCCGGAGAACATCATGCTCTCCGGCGGGCACGCACTCGTCGCCGACTTCGGCATCGCCAAGGCGGTGAGCGCGGCCGGCGCGGAGCAGCTTACGCAGACCGGCATGGCGGTCGGGACGCCGTACTACATGAGCCCCGAACAGGCGATCGGTGAGGGGCTCGACGGCAGAAGCGACCAGTACAGCCTGGCCTGCGTGCTCTACGAGCTGCTGGCGGGCCAGCCACCGTTCACGGGGCCGACCCCCATGGCGGTGCTGGCGCGCCACTCCCTGGAGCGGGTGCCAAGCCTCCAGATCGTGCGCCACTCGATTCCCGAAGCGGTCGAGCGGGTCATCATGCGGGCGCTGGAGAAGGTCGCGGCCGACCGCTTTCAAACCATGGCAGAGTTCGGCGAGGCGCTTCGGTCGGCCGAGATCGACCGCATATCGCAGCGCACGGGCGCGCGACCGGTTCCCACGCGCGAGCTGCCGCGCTCGCCGGCCGCCGACGACCGCCGCCGCCGGAACCGGCTGCTCG
>JBOHSY010000098.1:0-33185 GCA_050733355.1 Gemmatimonadales bacterium
CGGTCGCGGTGGCCGTGCCAGTCGAGCGCCACGCCGGCGCCCGACGGCCTGATCACCCGGTCGCGCACGTATCGGATGAGCCGGGTCACCCCCGCCGGTGTCGCGTGCCCGGTCGTGTCGGCCACGCACAAGCGCCCCGCCCCGCACCGGATCGCGGCGAGACAGACGGCGGCCAGCGTGTCGGGATGCGCCCGGCTGGCATCCTCCGCCACGAACATGACGGCGATGCCCTGACCGGAGGCGAACGTGACCGCGCGATCGACCGCGCTGAGCATCCGGTCCAGCGACCAGCCTTCGGCGGCCTGGCGTACCGCGGAGGTGCCGATGAACGCCGCCGCTTCGATCGGGAGCCCGGTCTCCTGGGCCAGCTGGGCGATCGGCATCAGGTCCGACTCGAGCGTGCGCGCGGCGCAGTTGAGGGAGAGGGGCAGTCGGGCGGTGGAGACCTCCCGGGCGAGCAGCCGGCATTGCGCGAGCATCCGGGGGCCCGCGGCCGGAAATCCGATCGTCGCCGCGCCGATGCCCAGCTCCGTCATCAGGTGGACGAGGCGACGCTTCGCGTCGTCGAGCGGCTCGGCAACGGAGGGGCTCTGGAGGCCGTCCCGGAGGGTTTCGTCGTTGAGCTCGACCCGGACGCGCGGGGCGCCCCGCTCGCCGTTCCAGTCGAAGACGAGTCCGCCGCGATCCATGGAACGCGTGAGGCTCAGGCGACCGGGCCCCGCACGTAGCGGAGCTCGTCGATCAGCGTGCGCGCGGGAATGCCGTCGCCGGCCAGGCGGAGCACCAGCTCGCCAGCGCCCGCCCGCACCACAAGCCCCTCCACGTGCACTCGCGAGTCCCGCTGGAACCACACGGATCCCTCGACGACGGCGCCCAGGAGCCATCGCTCCGCGTCGCCGCAGCGGGCACGCAGGCCGCGCTCGCCGATGTCGATGATCTCGTAGGCCTGCTCGCCGAGGATCAGGAGGGGGCGGGCTTCGTCTGCGTAGGGGAACCGCTCGCGGGCGCGGCGCTCGGGCGCGGGCATGGGCCGTCCAAGTTGAGGACGGGAGGGATCATGCCGCCGCCGCCGGGCGGACACAAGTGCGCGTCGGAGGCCGGGCTACTGGCGCTCGACCTCGTCGCCGCCGAAGTGTGAGCGCGAGGCCGCCGACGCGACGTCCACCCCGTCCGCGCCCAGCAGCCGGAAGAGCTCCCACTGCGCCCGCTTTGCCGCCCGGATGCGGCTGCCGTTGTAGATCGCGCTCACGACCAGCACGCCGTCGCGGCGGCCCAGGTAGCCGGCCAGCGCCGCCACGTTGTCGAGTGTGCCGGTCTTGGCCCGCAGGGCGCCGTGCGGCAACGATCCCCGGCCGAGGCCGCGGAGCGTGCCCGTGCCGTTCCGCGGGAGGAGCAGCGGCAGCGGCGCAAGGCTCGCCAAGCGAGGCGCCCGGACGAGATACAGCGCCTGGGTCAGCGGCGCGACCCGATCGCGGGGCGAGAGGCCGCTGCCGTCGACGAGGTGGACGCGCGCCGTCGGTCCCACGATCTCGCGCACGTGCGCGCTCACCCGTTCCGCGCCCGCTCCGCCGGCCGCCCAGCGCAGCAGCATCTCGGCGCCGATGTTGATGCTCCGGCGGTTGACCTCGCTTGCGAGCGTGTCCAGCGGCGCCGACGTGACCTGCGCGATGGTCACGAGCCGGTCGTCACCCAGGGCCGGGGCGGGCGTAGTGCGCTCCCACCGAATCCCCTGCCGTTGGAGCGCGGCGGCCCACGCGTGCTCCAGCACCAGGTCCGGACGAGCGGGAATGGAGGCGAATCCGGCCGGACGGGCCCACCGTCCGATGGTCCCCGTCAGTGCCCAGCTCCCGTCGGGGAACGGCTCGAGCCGAAGCCGGCTTCGGCTCCCCTCGACGGTGCGAGCTTCCATGCGCACCAGCGCCTCCCAGCCCGCCGGGACCGCCCACACCACCTCCGGCGGTGCGCCCACCTGGGAGCTCGGCCGCACGGTGAAGCTCATGACGTTCTCGTGGAGGCTGACGGCGCCCACCGGCGGCGCGTAGAGCTGGCCGGGATACCGGTCCGCCCACGCGGAGGGAATCGCGGTCGCGGTGCCGCCGGTGGTGCTCCGCAGCGTGATCGGGCCGCGCAGCTCCCGGATGCCCATCGCGCGGAGCTGCCGGGCGAGCGCCCGGAGCGACGGGCCGTTCCCGGCCGCGCGATCGAGGGTGGGATCGCCGTTCAGCTCGAGTGCCCACGGACCGACCCAGCGGCCGTCGCGATCCACGTAGCCGGCGCCGAGCACCCGGGTGCTCAAGCGGGCGTCGCCGCCCAGCACGCTCCGCGCGTACCCGGTGGTGAAGATCTTCGTGGTGGACGCCGCGATCAGCGGCTCGTTCGGGTTCGCCGCCCACACCAGCCGGCCGTCCGACGTGAAGATCGCGATGCCCCACTGCCCCGGCGCGGACCGGCGGGCCTGCCCGTACCATGCCTCGAGCGCCTGCGCGACCTCGGCCGGCATGGCCTGGGCCGCGGCATGCGCCGGGAGCGCCGCCAGAGCAAGGGCGAAGGTGCAAGTGCGCGAACGAATCACGGGAGCATCGGTCGGTTGGTTCACTGCCCCAAACGAGCAAGCCACAGGCCAGTGCGGGGTGCTGCATCCTTCGGCTGGCACGGAACTTGGAATCCCGCGCCACCGCGCATGTCCCGCTGCACGGTTTCGCACTCTGGGCGGCAACGGACGCGCACCTTATTGCGCCTCGCGTGATTCGCGAGGTCTCGGGAATTCTGCACGGCCGCAGCGTCTCAAACGCCCGCCGTCGGTTCGGTCTCGCGCAGGAAGGACTTTCGCCAATGCACATCGCCACCGGGGACCGCCAGGCCGTGACCGCGCCTCCCGCTGGTCGCTCCATCAAGCGTTCCTGGCGTTCCGCCGGCGAGCTCGCCGTCGACCTCGGCACCGCCAACACACTCGTGTTCGTGAAGGGCGAAGGCATCGTCCTGAACGAGCCGTCGGTCGCAGCGCTCGGGCCCTCGGGCGAAGTGCTCGGCGTCGGCCTCGATGCCAAGCGGATGGTGGGCCGGACGCCGGCCGGGATCCGCGCCGTCCGGCCGATGAAGGACGGCGTGATCGCCGACTTCCAGGTCGCCGAGCAGCTCCTCCGCCGGTTCATCCAGCTGACGCTGGACCGATATCTCTTTCGGGTGAGGCCCACGGTCATCGTCTGCGTGCCGTCGGGCATCACGGAGGTCGAACGCCGGGCGGTGCGCGACGCCGCGCGGTCGGCGGGCGCAAAGCGGCTGCTCATGGTGTCGGAGCCGGTCGCCGCCGCGATCGGCGCGGGCTTGCCGGTGGACCGGCCCATCGGCAACATGATCGTGGACGTCGGCGGGGGGACCACGGACGTGGCGGTCATCGCGCTGTCCGGCGTGGTCTGCGATGCCTCGATCCGGACGGCGGGCGACGAGCTCGATCAGTCGATCGTGCAGTACCTGCGGAAGAACTACAGCCTGCTCATCGGGGAGCCCACCGCCGAAACGGTCAAGATGCGGATCGGGTCGGCGATGCCGTTCGAGGAGGAGGTGGAGCTCCAGGTGAAGGGCCGCGACCTGGTGTCCGGCCTGCCGCGTACGGTGACCGTCGAGTCGGCCGGGATCCGGGACGCCATCGCCGAGTCGATCCAGCGGATCGTGAACGCGGTGCGGCGGGCCCTCGAGCTCACCCCGCCGGAGCTTGCCCGCGACGTTCTGGACAACGGGATCGTGCTGACCGGGGGCGGCGCGCTCCTCCGCGGGCTGGACTCGCTGCTGGCGTTCGAGACCGGCCTGCCGGTGCGCATCGACGTCGACCCGCTGACGTCGGTCGTCCGCGGCACCGGGCGTATCCTCGAGGACATGCCCCGCTGGCACAGCGTGCTCATCGGTTGACCGGGCCCGGCAACAGCAACACAGGTTGTTGTTGTAGTTTGCAGGCTCAGGAAAACCAGGACCGCCAGGTCGCCTCGTCGGGACCGATCGAGAGCTGACCGCCGAAGCGCACGAGCGGCATCCGAAGCAGGAGCGGCTCGGCGACGAGCCTATCGAGCCAGCGGTCGGCGTCGAGCTGGGCAGCGCGGAGCCCGAGATCCGCGAAGCGCGGTGCGTCGCGGTCGACCAGCGCGGCCGCGCCGAACTTCTGGGCAAAGCGGCGCAGCTCGCCGAGGGATGGGCCCCGCACCGCGAAGTCCACGAAGTGCGACGTCACCCGCCGCTCGGCGAAGAAGCGGAGCGCCTTCCGGGTGTCGGCGCTCTTCCTGATGCCGAAGATCTGCGCCTGTCGGTCCATGCGGGTAGCAGTAGCCCCTTCACGCCCGGAGAATCCGATGCTCCGTTCCCTGGTGTCCTTCGCCGTGGCCGTGCTGCCCGTACCCATGGCCGCGCCGGCCGCGCAGGACAACGTCCCACCGGTGATCGCCAAGTTCAAGGCGAAGGACAAGCGGGTGGCGAAGGCGTTCGACGAGGCTTACGGCTACGTCGTGTTTCCCACCGTCGGCAAGGGCGCGATCGGGATCGGGGGCGCGCGGGGCAAGGGCTGGGTGTACGAGCGGGGGCGCCGGATCGGGCGCGCAACGCTGACCCAGGTGACCATCGGGTTTCAGCTGGGCGGGCAGGCCTACAGCGAGGTCATCTTCTTCAAGGACAAGACCGCGCTCGACGATTTCACCCGCGGCAACTTTGAGTTCGACGCGCAGGTTTCCGCCATCGCGGTCACGGCGCGCGCCGCGGGCGACCTCCCCTACCGCAAAGGGGTGGCGGTGGTGACGATGGGCAAGGGCGGGCTCATGTACGAGGCGTCCGTCGGCGGCCAGAAGTTCTCCTACAAGCCCGGCGCATGACCCCCGCGCCCGCGGATGCTGATATCGGGCTGGGGTGGTGGCGGAGGTGAGCGCGGATGGAGGACGTGCCGGTTCATCCGCGCCAGCTGCGCTCGAGCAGTCGCCGGCGACCGGAGCCAGGACTGCCGAGGCGGTGACGGCACCCGATGCGGCAGGTGAGCGCGCGCTGCGCTTCTCCGCTGCCGCATGCGTCGGCATCGCAGTCGTGCTCTGGATGGGGCCGTTCCTCGTCCGCCGCGACCTGTTCAACGGCGATGCCGCGCATCACGTCTTCTGGCTCTACCGGTACGCCGACCCTTCGCTGTTCCCTCGCGACCTGAGCATCGGGTATTTCGCCTCGGTGTCGCCGTGGGGGTACCGTGCCTTCTACGCAGCCCTCGTCCCCTTCGTTGACGCCCTGCTCGCGGCCGAAGTGGTCTCGGTGTTTCTCCTGCTGGTGAGCGGAGTGCTGGCATGGCACCTGGGGAAGTCGCTCGTGCCCGAAAACCGTCCCCTGGCCGGGCTGCTCGCCTGCGCCACCATGCTCCTGCTGCTTCCCGTGCGGGATCTGCTTCCGGCCATGGGCCTGGAGCGGGCTTTCGCCCTCCCGATCACCCTCCTCTGCCTCTGGGCACTCGTGGCGCGCCGATATGCGTGGGTAGGCTTGTCGTGGCTCGCCGCGGCGCTGTTCTACCCTATCATTGTTCCCGGCCTCGGTCTTACTGGTGGCATTGTGCTGCTGGCTGATTTCGCGCGAGAACGGCGCCTGCCGCCATACTCGTGGTGGAATGCGGCGCTGGGCTGTGCCGCCATGGCGATCGTGCTACTCGGCGCGGGGACCCCGGACGGCGTCGGACCGATGGTGACGTATGAGCAGGCGCGGACCATGCCGGAGTTCAGCCCACGCGGCCGCCAGGAACTCTTCGGAACGACCTGGACCGGGTACTGGTTCACCCACCATCGGACGGGTCTCGGGTGGTCGCCCCGGCGGCTCCTGACGATCGCTGCCGCCGTTCTCGCGGCCGTGTTGTCTGGTGGGAGTGCGCTCATCCCCCGTCCGGCGTGGGCCCTCGTGCTGACGGGCGCGTCGCTCTGGGCGGCAGCGCGACTCTGGCTCTTCCACCTCTACCTGCCCGAGCGGCATCTTCGTTGGGCGATGGCAGCGTTCGTCGTCGTCGCGTTCACGGCGGCAGGTTGGGCCATCGTGTCCACAGTGTCCCGCCGCGCACGCCTGGGTCCGGTGGCCATGGGCCGGGTCCGCTGGGCCATCGCCCTGGCCGCACCGCTGGTGGTGCTTCGCGCCCTGCTGCCGTCCGCCACCCGCGCGTGGCAGACGCCGGTCGACCTGGATCTCGAACGCGCGTACGCGTTTCTTGCGTCCCTACCCACGGAAGCGGTGGTTGCTGCCCATCCGGATCTCGCCGATTACGTTCCCGTTCGCACTCGTCATTCGGTCCTGGCATCGACCGAAGGCGCCCACGCCTACATGGTGGGCTACTATGCACGGGTGCGGCCGCGCATCGAGGCATCGCTCAGAGCAGCCTACGCGACCAGTTGGCGGGAACTCGATGACGTGCTCACTCCGTACGGTGTGGATGTCGTACTGACCGCCCCGTCGGTCTGGGCGCGGGAAGAGTACTACGCGCCGTACAACGATCTGGTTGAGGGGCTCCTCGCTGGAGGAAGACAGGAAGGCTTCGTGTTGGCGAAGCCCACGGGGGACCGCGTCCTCTTCCGTAGCGGCGAGGTGTACGTGATTCGCGTGGCTTCTTCGCGGAGCGGGCCTGCTTGAGCAACCACGCAAGCCTTCGGTCGGTGGTGCGATTTGCGGCTGGGGGCGTCCTGAGCTCCTCCGTCCTGCTGGGCACGAGCGCGCTGCTGCACGAGGTGCTGGGTATCGCCGAACCCGTCGCCGCCGCGGGGGGTATCGGTGCAGCCCTGATCGTGAACTTTGTCTTTCTGCGATATTACGTGTTTCGGGGCTCGGTTGTCCCGCCGGTCCGGCAGGGTCTGATGTTCTTGAGCTCGAGCGGCGTGTTCCGGGGGCTCGAATACCTCGGCTTTCTGGTGCTGAATCTCATGTTCAAGGTGAGATACCTCGTGGCATTGGTGATCGTGCTCTGCGTGTCGTTTACGTTGAAGTTCTTGCTGTATGATCGGTGGATCTTTGCTCGTCCGGCAGGCGGTAAAGGCAGGTCCTAGCGGCACGTGAGTGGGGGGCGCTTGAGTCAATCGATGCCCGAAGCGTTGAAGCCCGAGCTGGTCGTGGCCGTGTCGCTCGCGCCTCGCTTCTCGCTGATCGTGCCCTGCTACAACGAGGCGGGGGCGATCCTTTCGACGCTCGATTCGCTGCGGCTGGCGTTGGCCGGCCACGGCCCCTACGAACTGATCGTGGTCAACGACGGCTCTTGCGATGGTTCGGGCGAGCTGCTCAAGCAGGCCGAGGCGACCGACCCGTCGCTGCTGGTCGTCCACCACCCCTACAATCGCGGGTACGGTGCGGCCCTTAAGAGCGGCATCCGCCGGGCGACGACCGAGTGGATTGTCATCACCGACGCCGACGGGACGTACCCGATCCACCGCATTCCGGATCTGGTCGCGCAGGCGCAGGACGCCGACATGGTCGTGGGTGCCCGCATCGGAGCGGACGTGAAGTACCCGCTCGTCCGCCGGATTCCCAAGATCTTTCTGAAGGGCTACGCGTCGTACGCCGCCGGCACGCCCATCCCCGACATCAACTCGGGCATGCGCGTGTTCCGCCGCTCGGTCGCCTCGCGCTTTCTCAGGATCCTGCCCGATGGCTTCAGCTTCACGACCACAATCACGATCGCGATGCTGACCAACAGCTACGAGGTGGTCTATGTGCCGATCAGCTATGGCGGCCGGATTGGCCGAAGCAAGATCAGGCCGATCCGCGACACGCTCAAGTTCGTCCAGCTCGTCCTGCGGACGGGCATGTACTTCGCGCCGCTGCGCGTGTTCCTGCCGCTGGTAGGGCTTCTGCTGGCAGGCTTCGCGGTAAGCCTCGCCTATGATATCTGGGTGCTCAAGGACCTGACCGAGAAGACGCTGATCCTGCTGCTCTTCGCGCTCAACACGGGTCTGTTCGCGCTGCTGGCGGACATGATCGACAAGCGGAGCGGCGAATGACCCCGGCGTCCCGGCTACCGTCGCACGCCGGGCTCACGATGCTGCCGCACGAGGCCGCTGGCCGGCGGCGACAAGATTCCAGCTCACCCGTGCCAGCAGACGCGGTGCTGCCCGCTCCACACAGCGGTCCAGCGTGCAGGCGAGCCGTGCCAGCGACCGCGTCAGCAGGGGGGGACCCATCGGCACTTCGGCGAAGGGCGTGGAGAGCAGGCCCTGGGGCACGACCTGCACCCTCCTGAGGCCGGCGCGCCTGAACCAGGCACGGAGTTCGGCGGCCGTAAGCTGCGCCTGCTCCTTGGAATAGCCGCGATCGAGGCGCTTGCGCACCTGGCGGGCGGCGCAGATCAGCGCATTGGCCGGCTGGGGCTCGTTGACGACGAGCCAGCCGCCGGGCCGGAGCAGCGCAACGAGTTGCCGCACGGCTGACTCGACCTCGTCAACGTGGTGCAGCACGCCGATCATGAACACCACGTTGAATCCCTCCTCGTCGCGGAAGTCCTTGAGGTTCACCGCTTCGAAGCGGGTGTCGGGCCTGGCGAAGT
This sequence comes from Gemmatimonadales bacterium, assembly GCA_050733355.1. Taxonomy (GTDB): domain Bacteria; phylum Gemmatimonadota; class Gemmatimonadetes; order Gemmatimonadales; family GWC2-71-9; genus DASQPE01. The sequence goes on from JBOHSY010000098.1 coordinate 8,525, forward strand.
GCGCCCGGGCGTAGGCGATGAGCCGCTCGGAGTAATCGACGCCGCAGAATCGAATGCGCCGACCGCGGAGGTACTCGGCGCTGAAGCCCGCGCCGCAGCCGACCTCCAGCAGCCGCGCCCCTGGGGGAACCGGCACGGCGCGGAGCGTCTGCTCGAGCCGATGTTTCCGCGCCACGCGCGCCGTCGGGTGCAGATCCTTGGCGCAATGGTCGGCCGCGACGCGGTCGAACAGCTCGCGGTCGCGCCGCTCGCGCGCCGACTCACCGCGCGCGGGAGGGGCTCCCCGCCGCGCAGGCGCTGCATCCCGGTTGCCCAGGCTGCGAACGGTCGTATCCAGACCCACGCCGGCCCTGCGTCCGGCGTGGACGATCTGGTCGCGCACGAGCTTGCGCCGGCGTGCGCCGCGATTCGGGTCGAGGAAGTACATCAGCACCCCGCCAAGGACGACCCCAGCGGCTCCAGTCAGCTGCGTGTTCTTCCGCATCTTCGCTCGCCTCCCTGCGCATACGCCGTCGGGCCGGTCGCTGGCCGGCCGTCGAATAAGCGGGGCACCTGGGATGGGTCGACGAAATCGGCGAGATTCCGCGGGGACCAACCGGGCCAACGCGCGCCGGGACCGCCGGGCCGGACGCGCGTCGAGGGAAGAGGCTAGCGGGGAATGGGCAGGTATTCTGTGATGGGGGTCACTCCGAGGAGGCTGCCGAACCCACTCACGGGGCCTCGAGCGCGAACGCCACGAGCTGCTTCATCGTCGCCACCGCCACGTACTGTCGCCCGCCGAACTCGTAGCTGATCGGCGGAGCCTCGACCCGGTCGCGCAGCTCGTACGCCCAGCGGGGCCGGCCGGTCCAGGCGTCGAGGGCGCGAAGCGTCCTCCCCTCGGTCACGAAGACGAGATCGCCCGCCGTCGCCAGCGCAGCGGTGTACCGCGCCCCGCCCAGGAGGCGGTGAGCCCATCGGATCGCGCCGGTCAGGGGATCGACCGCTGAGATCACGCTCCATTGCTCCTCCTTGAACGCCACCCCCCCACCGCCGAAGTTGTACCTCCCCTCCGCATCGCCAGGCGAACGGGCCCCAACGAAAAGCTGCATCGGCAGGTTGAGGGCGTCGACATACAGCAGCCCGGTGCGTGGCGAGTAGGCTGCGGGCGCCCAGGTCGAGCCGCCTTGAGGGCCGGGCCGGAGGAGCGTGCCTTCCGGCCCGGGGGCCGCGAACAGGTTCTGCTGTGGTACCAATGCCTGGGATCGAACGAGCTGCCGGCCGTCCCGTCGATCGAGCATGTACACCCAGCCCATCTTGGTGGCGACGCTTACCCCGGGCGCCGCTGCGCCGTTCGCGCGAAGCTGGAGCAGCACCGGCGGCACCCCGATATCGTAGTCCCACAAGTCGTGAGGCACGAACTGGTGGTACCACGCGAGTCGCCCCGTCCGCACGTCCAGCGCCAGCAGAGACGCGGTGTAGAGATTGTCGCCAGGCCGCTCACTACCGTCGAGCGGCGGAGCCGGGTTTCCGGTCCCGACGTACAGCCAACGGCGCTCCGGATCGTAGGCCGGCGTCGCCCAGATCCCGCCCCCGCCGTGCCGCCACGCGTCCGCGTACCGCGCGCTGTCCGCCCGCTCGCGCACCACGTCGCGCGGGAGCGTATCGCCATCGGGCGTGGTACTCGCCCACCGCCCCCACCACCCGCCCTGCTCCGGCGACGGAACGGTCCAGAAGCGCCACACGCGGCGACCGGTATGCGCGTCGTACGCGTCCAGAAATCCGCGCGCGCGGAACTCCCCCCCGCTCACGCCCACGATCACTTTCCCGTCCGCCACAAGCGGTGCCATCGTCACCGAATAACCCATGGCGGGATCGGCGAGGCGAACCTGCCACACGGGTCGCCCGTCCCGGGTGCGCAGGGCGAGCAGCCGGGCATCGACTGTCGCGGCGAAGACGCGATCTTCCAACAGCGCCGCGCCGCGACTGCGTCCGCCACAACAGAGCCGGAGATCGCCGAGGACCGGCACATGGCGCCAGATCTCGCGGCCGTTTCGGGCGTCCACCGCGGCGACCGAACTGCCCGCGCCGGTCAGATAGAGCACGCCCTCGGAAAAGAGCGGCGTTGTCGTGTGCAGGGTCCCCTTCGCGTCGGGCGCGGGAGGAAACGTGTAGGTCCACGCCGGCCGAAGCCGTCCGACGGTGAGACTGTCTATCTCCGCGAGCGGCGCGTAGCGGCGGTTCCCGTAGTCGTGGCCGAAGGTCGGCCAGCTCCGCGCCGTGTCGGCGGCTTCGAGCAGGGCGGTGGTCACGCCGCTGGTGTAGGCGAGCGGGCGCAGACGCCACAGGGACAGGGCCACGGCGCCCGCCGCCAGCACGAGGCCCGCCGCGATGCGCAGCGCCCGGCGCCACTTGACCGGCCGGTCGGAGGCGGTAACGAGACCAGGAGCGTTTCCCAAGTTCTTCTTGTGCACTCGCTGAGCCTTGTCGCGTGTCGTCGAAAACAACGCTGAGGGCTGCTGCCGCGGCGCCACCAGCGCCTCACGGCGGCGGCGAGATAGTGCCGCCGAAGAAATAGCTTGAGGTGCGGAGCACAACACCTTGAAGTGAAGTGACTTCCTGAAGAATGCCCGAGGCGAGAGTCGAACTCGCACGGGGTTGCCCCCGGCGGATTTTGAGTCCGCTGCGTCTGCCATTCCGCCACTCGGGCCTCCGCAAGTATCTCCCGGCCCGCACCGCTCGGCAAGCCAACTCATGAGCCTGTGAGGCCCGTCACTCGAGACCCGGGGGGCAAGCGCACACGTGCGCCTGCTCACCGCCCGGCACCGCGCTTCTGCGCTTCGTGTCGACGGAGAACCCAGAGACGGAGACACGATGGAGGGACCGAGACACTGGATGGGCACACCGCGGGCGGCCGGCTTCGTCGCAGGAAGCTGGTGCTGGGCCGCGGCGACACTCGCCATCAACTGGAGCGCGCCGGCGGCCCCCTGGGGCTCCGAGCTGCTGGGTTGGCTGGCCAGCGACGGCCTCAGCGCGGAGATGCTCCCCATCGCCGTCGCGGTCCTCGTGGGGCTGGTGCACGCGAGTCTGGTCCGGCAGGCCGAGGACGGTTGCTGCCGCGCGTGGATCGACGCGGCCTGCAGTCTCGCGGCGGTGGCGGCGGGCATCGGCGCCTGGACCTGGGCGCTCCGCTACGAGCCGTTCGCGGATCCGCTCAGCGCGTCCCGCCGCCTCGCGGCGCTCGCCGGGATGGGCGCGATGCTCGTCGGCACGGGAATGACGGTGGCCGCGGCGGCGATGGCCCCGCGCGCCGCGGCACCGGCGCGCCGGGAGCGGGCGTTCCGTCCGAGCTACGAAGCCTTCGGCTGATCGGGGCGGGGCCGCTGCACCAGGGTTGGTGCGGGCGGCCGGGCGCGGCTACGATTCCGCTCCATGCAACCGATCCGCCATTTTCATCCCTGGCACGACATCCCCACCGGCAAGGCTCCGCCGGACACGGTCACGGCGGTCATCGAGATTCCCACCAACGAGCGCAACAAGTACGAGCTCGACAAGGAGCTCGGCGTGTTTCGCCTCGACCGCGTTTTGTTCAGTGCGGTGCAGTATCCCGGCGACTACGGGTTCCTGCCCCGGACTCTCGGCGATGACGGCGACCCGCTCGACGTGCTGGTGCTGATGACCATCCCCGTCTTCACCGGCTGCCTGGTCGAAGCGCGTCCGGTGGGACTGTTCCACCTGGTGGATCGCGGCGTGGCTGACGAAAAGGTCGTCGCGGTGCCGGTGGGCGACCCCTATTCCGACGGCGTGCACGACCTGAAGGACGTGCCCCCGCACTACCTGCGCGAGGTCGAGCACTTCTTCAAGGTCTACAAGGACCTGGAGGGCACCCACACGGAGTCGCGCGGGTTCGAAGGCGCCGCCGCGGCCCGCGTCGCGATCGTGCGCGCGATGGCTGCCTACGGGACGAAGTTCAGCGATCTCTTCCGGATTCACCCGCCGAACCTACCTTGAACCGCATCCCGACAAAGACGGCGCGTCCGCCGGCGCCAGCCGCTGCCCTGCGCGAGCCACGATGGAAGACTGGGAAGCCGAGTTACGCCAGGGCCGGCCGGACGCGGCGTGGGACCGGTTCATCCACCGGTACCGGCGGCTCATCTTCGCGGCCATCCGTCACTACGCAGACGGTTACGACGACGTGATGGACATCTTCGCGCACGTCTCCGCGACGCTGCGCGAGAGCGGCATGGCCCGGCTGCTGGCGTTACCGATCGCCACCAAGCCCCTTCGGCTTGCCGAGTATCTCGCTCCAGATGAACGCCTGTCGGATCTGCGCCGTCGTGAGCCGTCGCGCGGCCGGCTCCGGCGCGGCCACCGGGGCGCGAATCCGCTTGTCGAAGCTGGCGTGACGCGACTTGTGCCGCTCGTCGTCGCGCGCTTCCACCTGCGCCTGACGGGTCTGCTCCCTCGCTTCCGCCTGCGCCTGCCAATCCCTCGTGACGCGCGCCGGCCGGCGCACTTCGATGTCGAGGCTCTCCACCACCGGTTCGGACTCGAGCGACTCGCGCTCCTCCAACTCCTCCGCCGCGGGGAGCGGCACGGACGCGGGCCGGCCCAGTGGGCCACGGTGCGTCCGGCCGGGCGCAGGCTTTGGCGGCGGGGGCGGCGTGGGGGGGTCGAGGCGCCGCTCCAGCGCACGGAGAAGTTCCTCGAGCTGCCCGCCTTCGGTCTGAGTCGGGTCCGCTCGCCGGGAGCCCGTCTCCGCACGGGGCGGCGCCGCTCGGGGCGTGCGCGGCAGACGAGGCTGCTGAGGCCGCTCGACCTTCGTTCGCTTGCGCCCGCCGATGAGGTTGAACAGCCACAGCAGCAGGGCCGCGCCGAGGACCCAGGGGAAGTCGCCGTCCACCGTCAGCCCGACGTCGGCGGGGTGGGCCGATCTTCCGGTCCCGCGATCGACTGTCGCATGGCGGTGTCGGCCTGCACGTTCAGATAGCGCTGGTAATCGAGCACCCCGAGATTGCCCTTCCGGAACGCCTCGGAGATGGCCAGCGGGATCTGTGCCTCGGCGGCGATCACCTTGGCGCGCTGGTTCTGCGTCTCGGCCTTGAACTCCTGCTCCATCGCGACCGCGAGCGCGCGCCGCTCCTCCGCCTTGGCCTGCGCGATCCGCTTGTCGGCTTCGGCCTGATCGGTCTGCAGCTCGGCCCCGATGTTCTTGCCGACGTCCACGTCGGCGATATCGATCGACAGGATCTCGAACGCCGTCCCCGCGTCGAGTCCCTTCTGCAGCACGGTCTTGGAGATGAGGTCGGGGTTCTCCAGCACCGCCTTGTGGCTCGCCGCCGAGCCGATCGTGCTCACGATGCCCTCGCCCACCCGCGCGAGGATCGTCTCCTCGCCGGCGCCGCCCACCAGCCGGTTCACATTGGCCCGCACCGTCACCCGCGCGACCGCCAGGAGCTGAATGCCGTCCTTGGCCATTGCAGCCACTTTGGGCGTGGTGATCACCTTCGGGTTCACGCTCACCTGCACCGCCTCGAACACGTCGCGGCCGGCGAGGTCGATTGCGGTGGCCTGCTTGAACGCGAGTGGGATGCCCGCCTTGTCCGCGGAGATGAGCGCGTTCACCACCCGCTGGACGTTGCCTCCCGAGAGGAAGTGCGCCTCGAGCTCGTTGACGTTGAGCCCGATGCCCGCCTTGTGCGCGGTGATGAGCGGATCCACGATCGCGGCCGGGTTCACCTTGCGGAACCGCATCCCGAACAGCGTGAGGAACGACACCCGCACGCCCGACGCGAGCGCCCGGATCCAGAGGCCGATCGGGATGAAGTGCAGGAACACCGCGATCACCAGGACCGCGAAGAAGATCAGAGCCAGGATGAGGGCGATGCCCACCGCAGAATCGTCGGCCACCGGAGCGCTCCTCTACCTCAGGATGAGTTAGACGGCCGCCCCGACCACCAGGCGGTACCCTTCGGACCGGAGCACGCGGAGCGGGCTCCCCTGCGCGATGAACTCGCCCTCCGTGACCACGTCCACGCGTTCCTCCCCCACCAGCGCGGTGCCCGACGGGCGCAGATCCGTCATCGCTACTCCATCCCGCCCCACGAGATCCTCCCGCATCGGCGCGCTGATGAAGCCCCCTTCCGCGGCGAGCCCGTCGCGGAGGAGCAGCCCGCTGAGCCGGCCGCTGCTGGGCAGATGGCGCACCCAGGCGTAGATGACCGCGATCGTGATGACAGCGCTGGCCCCGAGCACCGCGAGCGCCTGGGTGAAATCGGAGAGCGTGGCCGCCGTGCCGGTCATGGCGAGCACGATCGCCGCGCCGAACAGGCCGATGCCAAGCACGCCCGCCAGACCGAAGCCGGGCAGCAGGAATACCTCCACGGCCAGCGCGATCAGCCCGGCGCCCAGCAGCAGGACCTCTTCCCAGCCGGCCAGGCCCACCAGGTAGCTCGAGCCGAAGAACAGCGCGAGCGACGTGATCCCCACGAGGCCAGCGACGCCGAACCCGCCGGTCTTGAGCTCCACCACCAGCCCGAGCATCCCGAGCGAGAGCAGCAAGGGAGCGACGAGCGGATTGGTCACGAACCGCACCAGCTTCTCGGCCCAGTTGATCTCGGGCGAGACCACGTTGGCTCCCGCCAGCCCGAGGGTGTCGAGCAGTGCGGCCTGGCTGGCCACCTGTCCGGCCGCGTAGCGGAGCTTGAGCGCTTCCGCGGTGCTGAGGGTCACGAGGCGCCCGGGCTTCACTACGCCGGGAACGCCCACGCTCTCATCGACCATCGCCTCCGCCACTCGCGGATCGAGGCCGCGCTCCTCCGCCAGCGCGCGAAATTCGGCCCGCATCGCCGAGACGTACTTCTCGGGCGCCTTGGTCCCCTGTCCGTCCACCGGGGTGGCGGCGCCGAGGATGGCTCCGGGGCGCATGAAGATGGAGTCGGCGGCAAGCGCGATCAGCGCGCCGGCACTGAGGGCGCGCGGATTGACGAAGGCGTACACCGGAAGATCGGCGCTTCGCACCGCGTCCACGATGCGCTGCGCCGCGTCGACCCGGCCCCCCGGCGTGTCGATGTCGAGCACGGCCGCCGCGGCGCCGGCTTCGCGTGCCTCGCGGAGCGCGCGCGCAACGTAAGGGGCGAGACCGTTCTCGATGGTCCCGGTGATCGGAATGCGGTAGACGGTATGATCCTGGGCGGCTGCCGCAGTGGTGGTGCCGGCGGCGAGCAGGAGGGCCAGCCGAACGATCCGCATCGCTGGATCCGGTCGAGAGATGACCGGAATCTAACTAGGGGCGATCGCGCTGGGGCCTGGCGCGGCGCGGGCGCGGCCGGTCGCCGGAATCGTCAGGGCGAACCCGGTCGGGCCGGCCGGGGAGAAGCCGCTCGTCCCGTCGCTCGTCGCGGCGCTCCTCGCGAATCTCGCGGGCGCGACGCATGAGCCGCTCGCGCATGACGAAGAGCTGCGACCGCTGGAGCGGCGTCAGGTACTCCGACATCTCGCGGTTCTCGTCGCGCAGGGTTTGCGCGTGCGCACTGCGGAGACCGACGAGGGCATCGGTGAGCCGCGAGACGCTGTCCTGATCGGCGGCGACGCCCGGCCGGAGCTGCTCGGCCAGCGCGCTGCGGATGCCGCGCTCCCGGTCGGCCAGCTCGCGGCGGCGGGCGGCGTACGTGCGCGCCGTGCCCCGAAGCCGCGTCATCTGATCGTCGGAGAGCTGGAGCCGTTCCCGCACCCGCTCGGCGAACCGCCCCTCGACCTGCTGGCGGAGCTGCTCGGCCCGTCGCGGCTCGTCGGGATCCTGGTTCTGCGCGCTGAGCGGCGGCACCAGGAACAGCGCAGCGAGCGCGAGCCACCACCGGTTGGGTCGCATCAGCCCTCCAGCGCCTCCAAAACGCCGTCGAGCTCGCCGCTCTCGAGATCCCCCGGCCAGACCGGCACCAGGTCGATGGCGGGCTCGTCGGCCGGCCGATCCATGGTGCGAAGCAGCATCTCGAGCTCCGGCGCCCGCAGGCTGTCCAGCTCGGGAATCGAGAGGTCGGCCGCGGCGACGTCGAGAGCACGGCGTCCGCCCGACTGCCCCGGGTCCCAGGTCCACACGGTCAACGCAAGAGCGGCGGCCGCCGCGACCGCGGCGAAGACCAGCCCCCGCCGGCGCCCCCGGCCGGCCACCCGCTCGGCCCGGAGCCGCCCGAGCACCCGCTCGGTCACGTGGTGCTCGTTCAGCTGGTCGGAAAGGTTCGCGCCCAGCGCCCGCGCGGACCGGACCAGCGCCCATTCGGCGGAGCAGTCGGCGCAGCCGTCGAGATGCGCCCGCTCGTCGGCGGCCCACGCTTCGCCGCCCGCCACCGCGGGCATCCGATCCGAGAGTCGTTCGCAGGGACTCATCGCACCAGCTCCTTCAATCGCTTCACCGCGTGATGATAATGCACGCGCGCGGCTCCGGGAGTGGTGCCGAGCGCGGTCGCGATGTCGGCGTATTCACGGCCTTCCTGGGCGCGAAGCAGAAATACCTCACGCTGAAGACGCGGCAGCGCGGCCAGACCGGCCCTGAGCCGCTCCTCGGCTTCTCCGGCCGCATAGTCCGCGTGCGGGTCGGCCCGGTCCGGCAGGTCGCGATCGTCGATCGACACGACCTGGCGGCCGCGCCGGCGCCGGTATTCGTCCTTGTGCAGGTTGCCGGCGATGGTGAATAGCCAACTCCTGAAGGAGGCCTGCCCTCGCCACCCGTCGATCCGCCGGAAGGCGCGAAAGAACGTCTCCTGAACCAGATCCTCGACGTCACTGCGCCCGGCGCCAGCACTGTACAGGAAACGGCCGATCGCCGCGAGATGCCGCCTGACCAGCTCGGTCGCCGCCCGCTCGTCGCCGCTCCGATACGCCGCCACCAGCTCGGCATCCGGACGCGCGTCGGCCCCGGAGCTCGCGGTCGCGCTCATCCGATGGCAGCAGACGCGACCGGACCCGCGGAGTTAAGACCGGCTCCCGGGGCGAGTGGCTCGACGCAGCGCCGCTCCAGGCTCACAAACAAGATGAGATGTGGCGCAACAACGGCATGAATGACAGTGGCTTATCTGACGGCCAAGAGAGTGGAACTTCCGGTCGCACCCGAGCCGGCTATACTGGATCGATGTCCGGGAACCGCCCCACCGTCATCGCCCACCGCGGCGCGTCCGGCCATGAGGTCGAGAACAGCCTCGCCGCGTTCCGCCGGGCGGTGGAGCTGGGCGCCGACGGTATCGAGCTCGACCTGCACACCACCCGCGACGGCCTGCTGGTGGTACACCACGATGCGGTGCTGCCGGGCACCGGCCGGATCGCGGAGCTGGCCGGAGGGGTGGTACGCGCCCATCGCCTGCCGAACGCCGAGCCGGTGCCGCTGCTCGCGGACGCCCTCGAGACCATCGGCGACCGTGACGTGTGGGTGGAGGTCAAGACCCTGGACCCGCGGTTCGACCAGACGCTCCTGCATGCGCTGGACGGCGGCCCCGCCCCGAAACGCTATGCCGTTCACGCCTTCGACCATCGGATCGTCGCCCGGCTGGGGCGCGCCCGGCCTCTCCTCCCGCGCGGCGTTCTCGTGTCCTCGTACCTGCTCGACCCGCTCGCGCCCCTGATCGCCACCGGCGCGTCGACGCTGTGGCAGGAGCAGCACCTCATCGACGCCGCCCTGGTGGAGCGAGTCCACGCCGAGGGACGCGCGATCGTCGCATGGACGGTGAACGCCCCCGAGGACATCGGCCGGCTCGTGCGACTCGGCGTAGACGGGCTGTGCGGAAACTACCCGGAGCGACTACGAGTCACGAGTGACGAGTCAGGAGTTCCGACAACCAAGTGACGAGTCGCTCGTAGCCCGTCACTGGTACCTCGTGACTAGCTGTGCGCGGCCACCGGCGGCTCGGGGGCCGCGTCGCGCTCGGCGCGGGCGCGGCGGCGTGCCGCGATGTCACCCTCGAGTCGGCCGATGTCGTCCTCGAGATCGTCCAGCCGGAGGAAGAGCGCGTCGAGCCGGCGCTGTTCCACTTCCGCGCCCCGTTCCCGCCGATGCACGAGCAGGCCAACGTCCCGCGCCACCGTGTCCTGCTGGCGGCGGAGACGGAGCAGCTCGATCTGGAGCTTGCCTTCGTCGAGCGCGGCCTGCGCGCGGCGACCGAACGACTCCAGCTCGCGATTCAGGCGATCCATGATCTGGGCCATACGACTACCTCCCTCCTGAAATAAAGCAAAACGTGGGACGCGGAGGCAGGTCCGCATCCCACGTCATGGTTGCTGGGCGGCTGGATCAGGAGATCGCGGCTTCGGCTGGATAGACCGAGACCTTCTGACGGTTCTTATCCTTGAACTCGAACCGCACGACACCCGCCACCAGGGCGAACAGGGTGTCGTTGCTGGCGCGGCGTACGTTCTTGCCCGGATGGAACCGGGTGCCGCGCTGCGTCACGAGGATGCTCCCCGCGGTCACCGACTCGCCGCCATAGCGCTTCACGCCGAGGTACTTCGGGTTGCTGTTGCGGCCGTTCCGGCTGGAACCGACGCCCTTCTTGTGTGCCATGGCTACCTCACCCGAGCGTCAGATCGGTCACCCGGACCTCGGTGAACCCCTGCCGATGGCCGGTCTTCCGCCGGTAGTTCTTCCGGCGCTTGAACTTGAACACGTAGATCTTGGGTTCCTTGCCGTCGCCCACGACTTCCGCCTTCACTTTGGCCCCCTTCACGAGCGGCGTGCCGGCCTTGATGGTCGACCCGTCCGAGGAGAGGAGCACCTCGTCGAAGGTGAGCTTGTCGCCCGGCTTTGCCGCCATGAGCGGGAGCCGGAGCGTCTTGCCCTTTTCGGCGCGGAACTGTCTGCCCAGGGCGCGGAAGATTGCGTACATCTCTAGGTACCCAAAGTCTTTAGGTCGAACCTGAAAACGTAACGACCACTGTACCCCTTTACAAGGGTGGCAAGCAGGCGGTAAGGGCGGTAAGGTTCGGCCATCGAGCGACCAGACCTTACCGCCTTTACCGTCTCTACCGCCCTTACCGTCCTAAGCCACCGCGTAGAGTTCCGTCACGTCCCGCCCCGCCGGCCGGCTCATCAGCCGGAACTCGTCCAGCCGCATCATCGGGTCGTCCCGGAGGTCGATGTCGAGCCCCGTGAGCTTCCCCAGCGCCTGGAGCAGCCTGGGCTCGTCCTCGAGCAGGTACAGCGCCACTTCCGGGTGGAGCCGCACCGAGATCTGCCGCTCGCGTTGCTCGTGCCCCGCCCGCTTGAGCGCGCGCTCCAGGCGGCGCACCACCACCTCGGGCGTGAAGACCCGGCCGTTCCCGGCGCAGGTAGGACACTCGGTGGTCATCGAGTGCCAGAGCGACGGCCGTACTCGCTGCCGTGTCATCTCGACCAGGCCGAGCTCGGATACGGCGAGCGCCTTGGTGCGGGCGCGATCGCGGCCGAGATGGGTCCGCAGCTCCTGCAGCACCTTGTCGCGGTTGCCGCGCGACTCCATATCGATGAAGTCGCAGACGATGATGCCGCCGATGTCGCGCAGGCGGATCTGTCGCGCGATCTCGCGTGCCGCTTCGATGTTGGTGCGGAGGATCGTCTTCTCGGGATCTTTCTTTCCGGTGTACCGGCCCGTGTTCACGTCGATGGAGACCAGCGCCTCGGTCGGCTGGATGACCAGCGAGCCGCCGGTCGGAAGCTCGACCCGGGCCTTGAACAGGTCGCGGATCTCCGACTCGATGTCGAACTTGTCGAACAGCGGGGTCGGCTCGGCGTAGAGGTGCACCCGGCTCATCAGCTCGGGATCCACCTGGCTCAGGTACTGCTCGATCTCGTTGTAGAGCTCGCGGGAGTCGACCCAGAGCGCGTCCACTTTGGAGCTGAACACGTCGCGGATGATGCCGCGGGTGAGGCTGGTCTCGCGCTCCAGCAGCGCGGGGGCACGCTTGATGAACGTCTTTTTCCGGTTGACGCGCCGCCACCGTGCGGTGAGCGATTCGATCTCGCGGCGGAAGTGGTCTTCCGTCACGCCCTCGGCGACCGTGCGGACGATCACGCCGCCCTCGTCCTTGGGCAGGAGCTTGCTCACCATCTCGCGGAGCCGCTGGCGCTGTTCCTTGTTCTCGATCTTGCGGCTCACCCCCACCTTCGAGGCGTAGGGCATATAGACGAGGAACCGGCCGGCCAGCGAGATCTGGGCGGTGACCCGGCAGCCTTTCGTGCTGATCGGCTCCTTGGTGACCTGCACCGGGAGAACCTGCCCCTTCTTGAGGATCTCGGCGATGTTGGGCACCGCGCGCCGGGGGGTGACCTCCCGCTGGCGGGTATCGCCGTTCGGCCGCTCGCCCCCATCGTTGCCCCGGCTCCGCCGCCGCCGGTCCCGGCCCCGCCGCTCGTCCGCCGGCTCGCCCTCGCCCACCGCGGGGGACGGGGTCTCGACATCCGGGGGGTCCTCCTCGTCCGCCGGCTCCTCGTCTTCGTCGGGCTCCAGCAGGTCCGAGGCGTGGAGGAACGCGCTCTTCTCCTGGCCGATGTCCACGAAGGCGGCCTGGATGCCGGGCAGCACCGCCTCGACCCGTCCCAGATAGATATCGCCCACCGTGCGCCTGCGGTCGGGATGGTCCACGAGCAACTCGACCAGCCGGTCGTCCTCGAGAATCGCGACCCGGGTCTCCCGCTGGCTGCCGTTGATCAGGATCTCGCGTTTCACCCGGCGATCTCTCCGAGGATCTGCCTCGCGATCACCATCCGCTGGATCTCGCTCGTCCCCTCCCCGATCTCACACACCTTGGCGTCCCGCATCATGCGCTCCACCGGATATTCGGTCGTATAGCCGTAGCCGCCGAAAATCTGGACCGCCTTGGTCGTCGCGCGCATGGCCAGCTCGGAGCAGTACAGCTTGGCCATGGCCGCCTCCTTCTTGAACGGGCGGCCGGTCTGCTTGAGCCACGCGGCGTGATACAGCAGATGAGTCCCGGCCTCCAGCTCCGTGGCCATGTCGGCCAGCTGGAAGTTCACGCCCTGGAAGCTCCCGATCGGCTTGCCGAACTGCTTTCGCACCCCGGCGTAGCGCAGCGCCTCGTCGTACGCCCCCTCCGCGATGCCGAGCGACAGTGCCGCGATCCCGATCCGGCCGGCGTCGAGCGTCTTGAGGAAGTTGACGAAGCCCATGCCGCGCTCGCCCAGCAGGTTCTCCTTGGGCACGACCGCGTCCTCGAAGACGAGCTCGCGCGTATCGCTCGCGCGCCAGCCCATCTTGTCCTCCTTCTTGCCGGCCCGGACACCGCGAGTCTTGGGAAGATCCTCGCAGTGCCCAACCCCCAGCCGGCGCGCGGTGTCTCGATCCACCGTGTCCTTGGTGACGATGAAGCTGGTAATGCCCTTGTTGCCCGGGCCGGGCTCGGTGCGGGCCGTGACGGAGAAGATCTCCCCGACGCCGGCGTGCGTGATGAAGATCTTGGAGCCGTTGAGGAGGTAGTGGTCGCCCTTGTCGACGGCCGTGGTCGCGGTTCCGCCCGCGTCGCTGCCGGCACCAGGCTCGGTCAGACCGAACCCGCCGAGCACCTGGCCCGACGCCAGCAACGGCACGTACCGCCGACGCTGCTCCTCGGTGCCGAACTCCACGATGGGCGAGGTGCCGAGGTTGGTGTGGGCGCTGAGGGTGAGGGCGTGGCTGGCATCCACCTTCGCCATCTCGTGGATCGTGATGTAGTAGGAGAGCTGGTCCATGCCGGCGCCGCCCAGCTCCTCGGGCCAGGGCACGCCCAGGAGGCCGAGCTCTCCCATCTTCTTCACGTTGTCCCAGGGAAAGGCGGAGGTGCTGTCGAGTTCACGGGCGACGGGAGCGATCTCGGCGCCGGAAAACTCGCGCACCATGTCGCGCACCTGATAATGCTGCTCGTTGAAATACAGGGAGAGATCCATGATCTACCGGGCTGGGGTACACGGCCGGAAGCGCGAACGCAAATATAACCGATGCATAAGGATGAGCGGGTACATCCTTGCCCATCGGCTCATCGGCAGGCGTCGCAGCCCGTGCAACGGACGTTCCCCTCGCCGAACCACTCGAGCAGCCGGCGACGCCGACACCCCCGCCCCGTGACATAGGCGGCCATTGCTTCGAGCCGACGCTCCGCGCGCCGGCGACGCTCCCGTACTCCCGACCAGCGCACCCGTCCCCTCTCCGGCCGAAGCTCCCGCCGCAGCCGCTCGATGGAGGCCGCGACCGCCCGCGGCAGGCGCAGGCCCGCGACGGGCTCCTGCCAGACGCGTTCGCAGAGCGCCGCGACCGGAAACGTCACGTCGAGCTGGCGGCGGTGGACCTTCAGGTCCCTGGGGTTCCAGAGCGCCACGCAGCGGCTCGGGCACCCGTCGCGACCCGCCCGTCCCGCTTCCTGGTAATAGGACTCGGGCGTGGGCGGCACGGTCCAGTGCACCACCAGGCGCACATCCGGCTTGTCGATGCCCATCCCGAACGCGCAGGTCGCCACGACGACTTCGTAGCGGCCGGCCAGAAACTCTCGCAGCAGCTCGGCCCGGCGCTCGGTGGTGAGCCCGGCATGGTAGGCGGCTGCCACCCAACCGTAGCGTCGGAGGCGGCCTGCCACGCGTTCCGCCAGTCCGCGGGTGGGCACGTACACCATGGCGAGCCCGTCCGCGCCGCACAGCAGCGTCTGCAGGCGCTCGAAGCGCTCGCGATCGGTGGCGACGCGGGCGGCGCCGAACCAGAGGTTGGGACGATCGAACGAGCTGATGTGCGCCTCGAGACCGCGGGGCGGGCGGCCGAGGCGCACACCCAGGCCGAGACACGCGGCGATGTCTGCACGCACGTCGGCCGTTGCGCTGCCGGTAAGCGCGATGGTCTGGGGCTCGCCGAGCAGCCATCGCACGCGCCGGAGCGCGCGGAAGCTGGGGCGGAAGTCGTGTCCCCACTCGCTGATACAGTGCGCTTCGTCGACCGCGAGGAGGGCGGGCGGACCCGCGAGCGCCCGGAGCTGCCGTGCGAGCGTGGCGAGCCGTTCGGGGGAGCAGTAGAGCAGCACCAGGGTGCGCGCGCTGACCCGCCCCAGCACCTGGGCCCGGGCCGCCCTGCTCATTCCCGAGTGGAGCGCCGCGGCCGCGATCCCGCGCGCCGTTGCGGCGGCCACCTGATCGTCCATGAGCGCGACCAGCGGCGTGACCACGACGGTGAGCCCGCCCAGGACCAGCGCCGGCACCTGGAAGCAGACCGACTTCCCGCCGCCCGTGGGCAGCACCGCGAGCACGTCCCTGCCCGCCAGGACCGACGCCACGACGGCCGTCTGGGCCGGCCGAAAATCGGGATGGCCGAAGTGGTGCAGCAGGACGCGCCGGGCGGACGCGAGCGAGGCCATGCCGAAGCATGGCCTCCTCAAGTTGCCCGACCGTCACCCGGGCCACGCGGCCCGGTGCGTGCTCACTCGCTCCTGGTCAAGGTCCGCTGATCTTGAATCCCGCGGTGATCGGCAAAAGGCGGGTAGACGAGCTGGTCCCGTCCGCTCCCAGACCCGCGCCGAACACGTTGTGCAGCCGGCTTTCCACGAAGATGGAGCCGAGCCCCAGGTTCAGGTTGACCCCTGCGCCGCCGCTCAGCCCGAACCGGGTGGTGTTGGCGTCGGCACCCCGCTGGAAGCCATAGACTCCTGCTCCGCCGATCACGTAGGGGACGACCGTCGAGGTGCGCGACCGACCGAACTCATAGACCAGATTGGCGGTGCCGCTGAACACCTGCCGCCCGGCGTAACTGATGGCCCCCGGGCCGACCCGCTGATACGTACCGTCGAGCTGGAACCCGAAGTTGCCGCCGAAGGGGCGTACCTGCAGCAGGCCGATGCCCTGCCAGCCCGCGCCCAAGCTCCCCGGCGCCCCGTCGAGGCCGAAACCAGGTGTGCCGCCCACCGGCACCGTCAGGCTGCCGCCAAGACCGAACGTGAGGGGAGATTGGGCGGCGGCGCCACTGCCGGCCGCCAATGCCAGCGCGAGCACTGCCAGACACGTCCGAAGCTTCATAAGCAAGCCCTCCGCGAAGGGACTCGTCCTCCTTACCTACTTTCGGAGTCCGCCGCACGTTCGTCAAGCCCCCGCCGTCACCCCTCGAATGCAGGCCGCCCCACCCGGGGGGTGAGGCGACAGGCATTCAGCGATTGCAGGGGTCAGTTGCCGCCGAAGCGGAACCCCGCGGTGATCGGGATGAATTTGGTGTCGTCGAAGTCCGCTACGAACACATTGTGGAACCGTCCCTCGACGAAGAACGTGCCCCCGCCGAAGCCTACATCGAACCCGGCACCCGCGTTGACGCCGAAGTCGGTTTCAGACTCGCTGTCTCCCCCGACGTCGAACTTGTTCTTCTGGTTGTACAAGCCCACCCCGCCGATGAGGTACGGCCGGAACCGGGTCTCTTCAGAAACGGGGAATCCGAACACAACGTTGGCCGTTCCGTTGATGATCTGCCTCTTGCCTGCGCCTACTGCCGCCTCGAGCTCGTCCGAGAACCCGAGACGCTGGTACATACCATCTATCTGAAATCCGACTGGACTGACAGCGGGCTTGAACCGTACCAGCGCCATACCGTGCCAACCCGTGCTGAGACCCTCACCTCCAGGGAAGTCACTGGTCGAACCGAGCGGGATCGTGAGCCCGCCGCCGACGCCGAACGATACCGGTACCTGCCCTGCAACCTCACCGACACCCGCCGCTGTCACGACGCTGCACATCACCAGACTGTTGAGCAGACCTCGCATATCGCCTCCTCGCCGCTGTTGACTGATGGCCCGCAGGACTCACGCGCCGACAGGCGCGTTGCCGCCGGAGCCGAGCAAGCACCCTGCCACCGGCGGTGTGACGCGGGAGTGGTCGCAACATTCAGACTGCAACGAAACGTGGTCTGTAACGCCGATCACCCGTCTTCCGGCGCGGACAGGCTGTCCGAGGCCGAGGCCGCTCGACGGTCGCGAAACGCCGCGACCAGTCGCAGGAGGAGCGAGAGACCGAGCAGGACGATCGCCGCCCAGACGAGTATGGGGCGTTCGAGCGCTACCCCGGCGCCTCCGATCACGAAGCCAATCAGCGCGAGGTAGCGGCGGAGGGAGGTCAGCGGCTGAGGAATTGGTCGATTCGCTCCCGGAAGTCCGGGGTCGTGCGCGCGATGGCGTTCACCCGCGCGCCGAGCCGGATGCCCTCCTCGAACTCCCGCCCGTCCAACTCGTAGAGCAGCTTCTTGGTGAGCGCCATCGCCGTGACACTCCCTCCGGCGAGCGGCCCCACGACGGACGCCAGGACCCGGTCGAGCTCGGCCTCGGGCGCCAACCGCGACACGAAGCCGAGCCCGGCCGCCTCTGAGGCCGTGAGCACGCGGCCCGTGCCGACCAGATCGAAGGCGACACGCTCTCCCACCAGGCGGCGGAGAATGGCGAGCACCATGGCAGGCACGAAGCCACGCTGGATTTCCGGGTAGCCGAAGCGGGCGGTCTCGGCGGCGACCACAATATCGCAGGCGGTAGCCAGGCCGCAGCCCCCGGCGAGCGCGCTGCCGTGCACCGCCGCGACGACCGGCTTGGGGAGGCGGCGAATGCGCAGGAACACCTCACCGAGCCGGAGCGCATCGGCCTCGTTCTCACTGATCTCCCGTCCGGCCGATGCCAGCAGCTCCGCCAGATCGGCGCCGGCGCAGAAGTCCCGGCCCTCGCCGCGCAGCACGACCACGCGGACGTCGGAATCGAGATCGGCGGCGTCGAGCGCGTCGGCCAGCCGCCCGATGAGCTCGGCCGACAGCGCGTTGCGCTTGTCGGGGCGGTTGAGCGCGAGCGTGAGCACGGCGCCCTCCCGGCGGACGAGGAGCGGCTCAGCCACGCGCCCCCCGGAAGCGGCGCGCGATGTGGGCCGGAACCGGGATTTCCATGCGGAGCAGCGCGGTCGAGTACACCTTGCCCTGTGCGTCGGTCTTGAGCGAGATGGTCCCGCCGCCGTCCAGCGCGTCGTGCAGGAGGAAGTTGAGCGCGCCGAGATTGGGCAGCTCGAACCGCTTGACCCCGCTGACCATGCCCCGGAAATGGCGCCGCACCCGCGCCGCCGTCACCTCGCGGGCGAGCAGCGGGTAGAGCTCCGGCTCGAGCGCGATCAGGCCGACGTTCGCGGTGTTGCCCTTGTCGCCGGAGCGGGCATGAGCAAGCCAGCGGAGCTGGATGAGCCGAGGAGCGGAAGAGCGGAAGGGCCGAGGCTTTCGACGGCGCCCCTGCCCGACGCCACGGCGCTTCGCGGCAGAGCTGCTCTTCCGCTCCCCTGCTCCTCTGCGCTTCCGTTTCATGCGTCCAGGATCTCGACCGTCACGTGGGGCTCGATCTGCCGCCGGTCGACCAGCGCGGGCCAGTAGGCGACGATCTCCTCCACGGCGGGACGTCCGCCGGCGAACCCGGTGACGCTCGGGGGACCGGTGAGCACCAGCGGCGCGATCTCGCGGGTGAACCGCTCGACCGGCGCCTTGTCACGCGCGCGCACCCCGATCCGGAGCTGGACCTCCGGCGCCTCGGGATCGGGCGGGCCGGCGAGGCGGCCGTGCGTCGCGTCGACGCCCACGAACTCGGTGAGGATCTGCTCGAACTCGAGCCCGAGATCGGCCAGCCGGGCGCGGAGGATCCGGTCGGCGTGCTTCGCCTTCTCCCAGGCCTCGGGCCAGGCGTACACCAGGGTGCCCACCGCCTTCCAGCCGTAGGCGTACGCGATGCTCACCTTGAGCATGGGCGTGCGGGGGCCGCCGCGGATGCCGGAGACCAGCACGCGATCCCGGCCGCCCTGCTTCAGCTGGATGGTGGTGAAGTCGGCCGTGCCGTCGGGCGTGATGTAGTTGCGGGGGTCGCCCATCTCGTAAACCAGCTGCTCGGTGACCGACGCGACGGACACGATTCCGCCGGTGCCGGGGTGCTTGGTCACGGCGAACTTGCCGTCGGCCGCCGCCTCGACGATCGGGAATCCAGGATTCTCGAGCCCCCGTACCCGCTTCCAGTCCTTGAGCAGATTGCCGCCGGAACACTGGGCGCCGCACTCGATGATGTGGCCGGCCACGGTGCCCGCCGCGACGAGGTCCCAGGCGTCGCGCTTCCAGCGGAACTCGTGCACCAGCGGGCCGAGAGTCAGGCCGGTGTCGGTGACCCGCCCGGTGATCACGACATTCGCCCCGCGATCGAGCGCCTCGACCACCGGCGCCATGCCGAGGTACGCGTTCGCCGAGACGACGCTGGCGCGCACGTCGGACAGCGGGCGCCCCGTGTCCATGTCGCGGAGTTCATGTCCGTTCGCAATCAGCTCGTCGAGCCGGGAAAGGATGTCGTCGCCGCTCACCAGCCCGACGCGCACCTCACCGCCGAGACCGACGCGGTGCGCCGCCTCGAGGACGCGCTCGGCGCAGCCCCGCGGGTTCACGCCACCCGCGTTGGAGGTGACCCGGATGCCGCGCGCGACCACCGCGGGCAGAATGCGCTCCATGAGAGGCGGGAAATCGCGCGCATAGCCCATCGACGGGTCGCGCGAACGCTGTTTCTGCATGATGGACATGGTCACCTCGGCTAGGTAGTCCATCATGAGGTAGTCGATGGGTCCGCCCTCGACCTGGCGCACGGGGGCCTCGAGCCAGTCGCCCCAGAAGCCCTGCCCCGCCGCCACTCGGACGAGCTTCTCCGTCATCGGGCCGGGGCGGGGCGAAGGCTGATCTCCCGGGTCCACACCTCGCCGGCGGCGGCGGCGAGGACGACGGCGAGCGGATCGAAGCGCTCGGGCAACGGCCAGGGCGACCGGACCCCCTCGAACGCGGCCGCCATTGTCTCTCCCGGCGCGAGCCGCAGCCGGTGCGAAGCGGTCACCCCCGCGGTGACCGGGATACCCGAGTCGGCGTAGAGGCGAATGCTCGCGACGGCCGTCCAGGGCTCTGCGCTTCCCGGCTCGGCCAGCCCGGGCAGCAGGTGCAGCCGCAGCGGAAGGTCCGGGTGACCCTGGGGCAGGGGCACCTGCAGCCGGCCCACGGCGTAATTCAGCGGATGCTTGGCGAGGATGCGGCCGTCGGCATCGATCACGCTGAGGCCGAAGTCGGTGAACCGGCCCCACTGCTCCGGATTCATCGAGAGGTCCACGACCGCGGCTCTCGCCCAGGCCGGTGCGGTGAACGGCACGAGCACCACGTCGCCGCCCCGCCCGCGGATGGTATCCCGCCGCTCGCCGCCGACGACGAGGAGCCGCACTTCCGCGTCCACCGGCGTTCTCGTGGCGCTCTGCAGCAGCGCCACCGAACCGTCGGCCTGCGCGTCCGCGAAGATCCGGAACGGGGCATGATCCACCCGCATCGACACCGTCGCGCCGCCGAACGGCAGGCCGATCGCGTCGGCCTCGTACACGCCCGCGATCACGTCCCGCCCGTCCACGCGGAACGTGGCCGCGCCGCTGTCGGCGCCCGCCTGGCGCTGGCCGCCGTCACGGAACGGCATCCCGCCGGGCTCATGGAGCGCCGCCATCGCGCCCTGGAGCGAGCTCCAGGTGCCGATCCGAACGGCGAACGGTCGGGCGCTGTCGGCGGCGAGGAACGCGCGTTGCACGCCACCCGGCTCGAGCCGGGCGGAGCGGGCAAGCTCGGCGCTCACGGCGCGGTGCGGCACGACGACGGTGTTCACCAGCCGGAACGAGGGGCCGGCCATCGTGTCGGCGGTCCAGCCGCTCACGGTGGCGGTGTGCACGCCCGGCTGACGGAGGAGCGTCGCGCGGTAGCGGAGCGTCACGACCGTGACTCCGGGGCCGGCCGCGACGGTGCGGGGTGCGAGCAGCCACGGCGCGGTCGAGCGCAGCGTGAACGTGGCCGGCGCGGCATCACCCGGGCGCACCAGCTCGAACCGCTGTACCGTGTCGGCGGCCGAGGCCAGCCCCCGCGGCCGGAAGGCCGCGGTCTGGCCCCGGCGTCGGGGCACCCGAGTCTCGACCTCCGGCGCGGAGCGGCTCCCCTCGAGCCAACGCCAGGCGGCCTCGATGTCCGGCTGGCCGGTTCCTTCCTCGATGAACGGCGCGTCGTGCGTGGGGCGCGCCGTGACCATCAGCGCGTGCCGGATCGTCCGCGCGTCCAGAGTGCGCCGGCTCTGCACCGCCGCGGAGCGGAGGACCGCCACCAGGCCCGCGACGTGCGGGGCCGAGAAGCTCGTACCTTCCTTGATCTCGTCTCCCGTGTCGTAGCGCGGCGTCGTGGAGTAAGCCACCCCGGGCGCGATCACATCGGGCTTGGCGAGCTCGCCGCCGCGCGCGCTGAACGACGCGATCTGGCCGTCGGCGGCGCCGCTCGCGCGCGGAATGAACGACCTCGGAATGGTGGCGCCGACCGTCAGCGCGCGTGCCGCGGAGGCGGGGAACCCGACGGTCGAGAGCCCGGGGCCGTCGTTCCCGGCGCTCACTACCAGCACCAGCGCCGGGTGCGCGGCGAGGACGGAATCCACGAGCTCGTCGATCCGTGCCCCACCTTCCCGCTCGTTTCCAACGCCGAAGCTCAAGTTCAGCACCAACGGCAGCCGGCGCCGCTCCGCGAACCGGATGGCGTAGTCGATCCCGCGCAGGATACTGCCCGTGGTCGAGATCCCGCCGTGCGCGTTGTTCGCAATCTTGAGGCCGAGGAGCTGGGCGCCCGGCGCCACGCCATCCAGATCGCGCGCGCCGTACACGTCGTTGCCGGCGGCGATGCCGGCGACGAAGGTGCCGTGGCCGCTGGTATCGAAGAGGAGATCCAGTGCCGGCCGGTCACTCTGCTCTCCGAAGTTCGCCGCCACGGCGAGCGCCGCGGCGCGGCCGCGCGGGGCCCAGCCGAAGGTCTGCCCTCCCACGAGGTAGTCGCGCACCGCGGTCTCGTTGGCCAGGGAGCCGTCGCCGTCGGTGTCGGCGAAGACCACCCAGCCGTCGCTGGCGCGAGCCACGACGACCGGCAGCGTGTCGCTCACGGTGCCGTCGCCGTCGAGGTCGGCGGCGGGGGCGGCGCCCAGCACGATCTCCCGGAGCGCGCCACCCCACCAGGGCCCGTCGGCGTCGAGTGCGGCCACCCGGCCGAACCCGCGCAGGCGGCGGCCCGCCACCGCTACGGTGTCGCCGCGCGGCTTGATCTCCTCGAGCGCGACGCGGCCCTCGCCCGAGAAGTCGCGCAGGTCGAGCACCTTGCGCTCGCCGGTGGCGGCGGTGCCGAGCCCGGCGACACTCGGGTCGATGCCGGTGTCGAGAATCCCGATGAGCACGCCGCGTCCGTCCCAGGTGGGGTGTGCCTGGCGGAACGCCGCGACACCGGTCGCGCCGAGCCCCAGCCAGTCGCGCTCCCGCGCGACCTCCGGCGGGGCGACCCGGGGGACCGCCGGCGTCGTGTCCGGCCGGATGATGACGTCGGGCCGCTCGCGCGGCGCGGGATCGATGTTCGGCCGGGGCGGCTTGGGAGGTGGGGCCTCGGACGGTGCCGGCGGCTCCACGGGCGCCGGCGGCGAAGCCGGGGGACGCGGGCCGCAGCCCGCCAGCGCGAGCATGAGGGCCACGAACCTACCGCGACGCGGCATCGAGCGGCGGAAGCACGAACGGCCCGAGATGCGGCCCCGCGTAGTTGGCGGAGACCCGCAGCAGGAAGGCGAGCACGTCGCGGGTCTCGTCCGCGGTCACGATCGCGTCGACGAACCCGCGGGCCGCCGCGTAGCGCGCATCCAGCTGGTGCTCGTAGTCGGCCCGCATGGACTCGATCGCGGCCTGCTTGTCGGGCGGGAGGGCCTTCTTCGCCTTCTGGGCGCGCTCGACATCGGGGCCGTGCACCGCCATCACGGCGGATTCACCCTCCATCACCGCCATCCGGCCGGTGGGCCATGACAGGATGAAGTCCGGGTCGAACCCCTGCCCTGCCATCGCGTAGTATCCGGCGCCCGACGCGTGATTGACCGTGAGCACGAGCTTGGGCACCACGGCGGTCGCCATGGCCTCGACCCAGTGCGCCCCGGCGCGGATGATGCCGGCCTGCTCGGCCTCCGGCCCGACCATGAAGCCGCTGACGTCCTGCACGAAGAGGATGGGGAGCCGCTCCCGGCTCGCGGTCTCGATGAAGTACGCGACCTTGTCCGCGCTCTCGGCGTAGATGATGCCGCCGAACCGGGGCCGGTCGCCGGGACGGCCCTTGACCACGCCGCGCTGGTTCGCGATCACCGCCACCGGCCAGCCCTCGATGTGCGCGTGGCCGCAGATCATCTCGCGCGCCACGTCGGGCTGGAACTCGTCGAGCTTGCCCTCGTCCAGCAGGCAGGCGAGCAGCTGCCGCATGTCGTACGACATGCGATGGTCCTGAGGCAGCACCTCGTAGAGCTCGGCGGGCGGGCGGGCGGGTGGGCGGGCCGGGAGGACGCGATGGCGTATGCCTTCGTGCCGCGGCAGCCGCCCGACGTACTCGCGAATGCGGACCAGGCACTCGGCGTCGGCGGCGACGCGGTAGTGCGCGACCGCGCTGAGCTCGGTGTGGGTGCGGGCGCCGCCGAGGCTCTCGGCGTCCACCGTCTGGCCGGTGGCGCCCTTCACGAGGTTCGGGCCGCCGAGCCCCATGAAGCTGGTACCCTCGACCATGAAGATCACGTCGGAGAGCGCGGGCAGGTACGCGCCGCCGGCGATGCAGCTCCCCATCACGGCGGCGATCTGCGGCACGTGGAGGTACCGCCGCATGATCGAGTTGTAGTAGAAGATGCGCGCCGCGCCGTACTGCCCCGGGAATACGCCCCCCTGGTACGGGAGGTTGACGCCCGCGCTGTCCACCAGATACACGATGGGGATGCGCTGGCGCATCGCGACTTCCTGCGCCCGCAGGATCTTGCTGATGGTCTCGGGCCACCACGAGCCCGCCTTCACCGTCGCGTCGTTCGCGACGACGACGGTCTCCCGCCCTTCCACCACGCCGACGCCCGTGATCACGCCCGCCCCCGGCGCCTGGCCGTCGTACCGATCGTGGGCAACCAGGAGGCCGAGCTCGAACCAGGGCGTGCCCGGATCGAGCAGCCGCTGCACGCGCTCGCGCGGCGCGAGCTTGCCCTGCGCGTGCATCTTCGCCACGCGCTCGGCGCCGCCGCCCTGCTGGAGGGTAGCCGCGAGCCGGCGATACTCCTCGGTGAGCGTTCGGAGCCGTCCGGCTTTGGGGGCCGGCGTTGCGGCGGTTACGACCGGGCGCTCAGGAGGCAAGGTTCGCGGCGGCCCAGCTCCGGATGTAGGCGATCAGATCGGATGTCGGCGTGCCGGGTCCGAACAGCCGACCGATGCCCTTCTCCTGGAGCGCCTCCATGTCCTCGCGTGGAATGATCCCGCCGCCCGTGACCAGGATGTCCGGGCGACCCTGGGTCGCGAGCAGCTCGCGCACCCTCGGAAACAGGGTCATGTGGGCCCCGGAGAGGATCGACAGTCCCACGACGTCCACATCTTCCTGGATGGCCGCGGCCGCGATCATTTCCGGCGTCTGGTGGAGACCGGTGTACACGACTTCCATGCCGGCGTCGCGGAGCGCGGCGGCGACGACCTTGGCCCCGCGGTCGTGGCCGTCGAGCCCCGGCTTGGCGACGAGCACGCGGATGGGGCGGGCGGACGCGCTGGCGGGCGGCCGGGCGGGAGCGGCACTCATCGACGGAAGCGGAGCAGGCCGGCGATCCGGCGACACGCGGCGGGGTCGTACAC
>JBOHSY010000099.1:0-1319 GCA_050733355.1 Gemmatimonadales bacterium
TAAGGGCCCGCGGCGAAATAAGTGGACCAGGTCCTATCGCGTTGCCGATCGGGTGGGAAGGATCGTGTAGTTCCAGTCCCCGTGAAACGGATCGGGGCGCAAGCGGACGGCGGCCAGCGCCTCGCGACTGACCGTGAGCCCCGAGGGATACCGGGTCCGGTCCAGCCGTGCGCGCACGCGGAGGCCGGTCGGGGTGGTCGTGGCGGCGATCAGATTCACAATGACCGCGTGGCTGACCAAGGGCCGGCCGCGCCAGTTCTGACTGATGAAGGAGAACAGGCGGTGTTCGATCTTGTTCCACTTGCTGGTACCGGGCGGGAAGTGGCACACCGAGATCGGCAGGCGCAGGCGGTCGGCCAGTTTCTGCAGTTCCACCTTCCACAACCGCACCCGAGCGCCGTTGCTCCCGCCGGCGTCGGCGGTGATCAGCAACCGGCGGGCGCGGGGATAGCCCCGGCGCCCCATCGTCTGCCACCACCGGCGAATGCTCGCGACGGCAAACGCCGCCGTGTCGTGGTCGATGCCGACACTGACCCAGCCCGTGTTGGCGCTCAGATCGTAGACCCCGTAGGGAATGGCGCGCCCCAACTGCGGCTGCACAAAGTCGTGGACCTGCACCGGCCGCGGCTGCCCGCGCGGGCGCCATTCGCGGCCGGCGTTCTTGAAGTTTCCGACCAACTCCTTCTTCTTGGTATCGACGGAGATGGCGGGCTCGCCGTGGCGAAGGTACGCCCGGACCCGGGCGTTGATGTGCTCGAACTGCGCATTGCGATCCGGGTGCCGGGTGCCCTCGATCGTTTTGCGGTTCGCCTGCAGGCTGTACCCGAACTGCTGGAGCAGGGCCGCGACCATCCGATGGCTCGTGCGATGCCCTTGACGAGTCAACTCGGCGGCCAGCCGCCGCACACTTTTGCAGGTCCACCGCAGGGGGGACTCCGGATCCCCGCGCGTCGTCGGCTCGATCAGCTTCTCCAAGTCCGTCAGCAAGGTCGGGTCCTGATCGATCGTGCGCTTGCGCCCGCCGCCGGGGCGCCGGATCCGCCCCGGCGCCAAGGCGGCCGCGCCGCGGGCCTTCAGCTCCTGGACTCCCGCGCGAATGGCGCGCCGGGACACGCCCGTGGCCCTGGCCACCGCGGACACGCCGCCCGCGCCGGCCGCCGTCACTTCTGCTGCCGCCACCAGCCGGCGCAGGCGTTCGTCGAGATGTCGCTCGATCAGTCGGAACCGTCGTCGGATCGCCGCTTCGGCCACCATCCATGGGATACACTACCGGCGGCGCTCCCATTCTATGGTACATTTATTTTGTGACAAGCCCTTAG
>JBOHSY010000100.1:0-1959 GCA_050733355.1 Gemmatimonadales bacterium
GTGTACGACGATGCCCGCGCGAGCCGACCTCCGTCAATTCGCAGCGCTCCGAGGTACCCGGCTTCCGCGGCTGCACGAGCGACGCCCTCGGAGTAGGCGCCGTAGGGAAACGAGAGCCACGGAATGAACCGGAGGCTGAAACGGGCTGCGAGCCAGTCACGGGACTTCACCAGCTCCTCCCGCAAGTCGGCGTCGCCGAGGCGTGCGAGATTCGGGTGGCTCCAGGAATGTGAGCCGATGGTGACGCCGGGCTGCTGCGCCGCGGCGATCAGCTCGATCTCGGCGGCCGCCCGTGCGTGGGCCGGCAGGTCGGCCATCGGCAGCCCCTGTTCCCCGGCCCACTCGCGAACCCGCGCGTGCTCGCCGCGCAGCGTGTCCAGCGCCATGCGCCGGATCGGCGCCGGCACGCTGCCTTCCTTTCCAGCAAGTGCGTCCCACCAGAACGACCCACCGCCCAAGAAGGCCGGCGCCACAAAGATGGTGGCGGGGAAACCGCGCCGCGCCAGCGTTTCCACGCCCGCCGTCACCGCGCCCTGATACGCATCGTCGAAGGTGATCGCGACCTGGGGCCTCGACGACTCGGGCCGGTCCGTGCGGAGGAGCTCCGGAAGTGGAAGGACGTCGGCCAGGGCCTCCAGACGATCGAGCTGCCGCTCGAACGCTGCCTGCGGCAGGTGAAGCGAGAGATCGCCGACGCGGGCGCAGCCTGCGGGAACGATGTTGTGGTAGGCGAGGATGAGGCCCCTGCGCTGCGCCGGCCGGCCGATCAGCCAGGCGATCCCGGACCGGGCGAGAATCCCCTCCGCCGCGCGTTTGACCAGGATCCGCATCTCGCCGCTCAGGGGAGGCGCGGGACCCCCTGCGGGACCGGCCGTCCGCGGCCGCGGATCAGCGCGCGACGCTGAGGCCCGGTGGGACGAGGCAGGAGCCGCCACACGCAGACATAGAGGCCCGCCATGAACGCGGCAAGGATGTAGATGATGTCGAGCCAGGCGAATGCGACGAACAGCGCCGTGACCGCGAAGGCGACCAGCGCCACCGTGAGGTACATGGTCGCCAGATAGAGGAAGCGCTGCTCCGTGGTGCCCTTGGCCCAGGCCCGCGGCAGCCGGCGGCGAAGCCGCGCCATGGCAATGCACCCACCCCAGACCAGCGAGCTCCACAGGATCAGCCCCGGGATCCCCAGCTCGGCGCCGGCCTGAAGGTACGAGTTGTGGGAGGAGGTGCAGCGGATGCCCTGGTCGGGGGCGGCATTCACGGCCTTGTCGGAGATGTAACACTCGGCCCGCCAGAAGTTGCCGATCCCGAGTCCGAATACCGGATGCGCCATCATGTAGCCCATCCCGCGAATCGCCACCTGCCGGCGCCCCTCCTGGCTGTCCCAGTTGTAGTCGGAGGTCGGGCTCATGATGGTGCCCATCTGCTGCCAGTACCCGCTGGGTGCGGCCACCGCGAGCCCGGTGGCTGTAATTGCGACGAAGGCCAGGCGCTTCCCCACCGGCACGGTGCGAAGCATCGCCAGCAGCGCCAGCCCGAACGCCATGAGACCGACGAACGCCCCGCGGGAGCCGCTGCGCGCGATCGTCGCCCCGATCCCGACGATAACGATCCCGGCGGCGATCTTGCCCAGCCTGCCGGAGGTCTGGAAGGCCAGCAACGCGAGCGCCAGGCCGACCACAAGGACCAGCCCGATGTCGTTGGCGTCGAAGCTGTAAAGGTTTCCCAGCCGCTCCAGCGTGCCGCGGTTGGTCTCACTCAGCCCGAAGACGAAGAACGCCAACCATACCAGCATGCCGGAGCCGATCACGTAGGCCCACACGAAGGTGAAGAGATCAGCCGACCCCCGGATCGCCGCGATCAGCAGGAAGGCGTACATCAACGTCTTCGAGTAATTGCCCAGGATATACGTCGCCGAGCCGCCGAGCGAGGTTCCGAACGGCGCCGACACACAGGCGAAGA
>JBOHSY010000101.1:0-31055 GCA_050733355.1 Gemmatimonadales bacterium
CGACATGCTCATCGCCTTCCGGCGAACCCGAATTACCGCCGTCACCGCAGGCCAGGCCACACTCGATCAATATCCCGCCATGCCCGTGACCAGCAGTTCAGCCGCCGCATAACTGCGAAACGTCAGAAGCACCCTCGGACAGGTGTGGATCAGGGGAACTGGCTGTCGCGTACTGAGAACTCACTGTCGGGAACCGAGAACTCATTGTCGGGAGTTGGGGACTCGCGGTCGTGGTTAGCAGGCTTCTTCGACGGGGTCTTCGTCGGACTGGCGGGAGGCGGTGCGGAGGAGTTCGGCGCGGACCGCCAACTCCAGTTCGAAGCGGGACCGGGGGTCGCTGAGCTGGTCGCTGAACAGCTCCTCGATCTTGTGAAGGCGGTAGCGCACGGTCTGGGGGTGCACGCCGAGCCGGTCGGCCACCTCACCGGCGCGGCCACGCAGCGCGAGCCACTCGTGCAGCGTCACCAGCATCCGCTCCCGCTGCCGGGGCGTCAGGTCGTTCAACGGGGCGAGCCGCCGGTTGACCAGCTGCTCGATCAGGAAGTCGTCGGAGAACAGGGCCAGCGCCAACCCGTTCTCGGCGCAGTCCACGACCGGCGAGTCGGTGATCAGCCCACGCTCGGACAGCTCGATCGCCTTGCGCGCCACCCGAAGCGACGACCGGATCGCGGTGATCGGGACCGGTGGCCCGACGGCGATCCGCCAGCCGGGGAACGACTTGGCCAGCGCCGCCTGGTCGACGTCGTCGGCCGCGATCACCAGGCACGGCCGGGCGCCGTCGAGGTCGGCGAGGATCTCGGTGCCCAGCGGACCCTGCCCGGGGACACTCGGACCCTGCGGGCAGCGCAGCGCCACGGCGACGATCGCCTCGGGCACCCGCCACCGCGCCGCGTGCGCCTCATCGGTGATCGCGTGGGCGTCGGTGGTGCGCTCGTCGAGGAGCAGCCGCAGCAGCCGCGCGCGGCGGTCGGCCAAGGTGTCGGTAGACGTGGCGCGGGCGGTCTCGTACCCCTCGACGGACACCGCGCGCAGCCGGTCGACCTGCCGGGACACGGCGCCGGTCAGCACGGTGATCGCCTGCGCGGACACGGAGTTCGCCAGACCGTAGGTGCGCATCTGCTCGCACATGACCCGCTCGCCCGCCTGGTACGCCTTGGGCAGCGCGTCCGCCGGGCAGCCCGCGCCGTAGATCATGGCGCCGATGCCGCGGAACATCTCCGTCCAGTCGTCCGACGTCGACCGCGGCGCGAGCACCGTGTCGATGCCGCGCAGGATCACCGCCTGGATCGCGGAGGGCAGCAGCCCGCCGATCGGCCCCGCCAGCGGGGTCGCGAGGTCGGGCACGGCCCGGCGGACCTCGGCGATGATCGCCATGGCCACTCGGCCCGCGTGTGCCCGGAACCCGGCGACCGCCTCCCGCTGCACCGATGGCGACCACCGCGTCTGCACATCCCGTCGGACTGTCGACGCTTGCGCCGGGGTGTCGCTGACCAACCCGTGTTGAAGTCCCATTTGCCTCTCCAGCCTGCATCGTTGCCCGCGTGATCACGATGCCTTCCGGCGACACGTACTTACATCGTCAGAACTACGTACCTACGTACCTATATCCACCGTCTATGGGCCCCAACTGTCGGATTTCGAGCAAAAGCGTGATCATCGGATCCGAACGTCACAGGTCGTGGCCTTGACGTTTAGGCGGAACGGAGTCATTCGTGCTCAGAGAGTTGCGAGCGTGATGAGTGCCGAACCGGAGCCGGTCCGGCCGTTCACCCGCAGCGCGGGCGGTCCGTCCGGCCGCTCGTCCGACAGCGGCAGTTCGCTGCGGGCCTCGCCCGAGCCGGAGGACAGGTCGATCTCGGCCGCCGACCCCGCCCGCACCGCGACCCGCAGGTCGCCCGAGCCGGTGGTGAGTTCGAGCTGACCGGACGCGGCGTCGGTGATGGTGATGTCGCCGGTGCCGGTGCGCACTAGGACATCGTCGGTCACCGCGCCCAGCCAGACGTCGCCGCCGCCGGTGGAGACCGAGGAGGGGCCTGCGATCTCGGTCGCCTCGACCGCGCCCGAACTGGTGCGCGCCCGCAGACCCGAGCCGGACCTGCCGACCCGGATCGAGCCCGAGCCCGTGGTCAGGTGGGCGCCCGCGGCGGCCTCGACGTCGATCGCGCCGCCCGCGGTGGCCGCCTCGATCCGCCCGGCCTGGCCGGTCACGGTGATCGAGGCCGCGCCCGAGCGTGAGGTCAGGTGTGAGCCGAGGGGCGCGCGGATCGACACCGCTACGGGCACGCCGCGCAGGCTCGCCTGGTGCGGCGTGCGCACGGTCAGCCTGTCGCCGCCGAACTCGATCTTCGTCTGGCGCACCGCCTCGCCGGGAACGTCGGCGGGCGCCTGCTCGCCGAGTTGGCCGCTGAACCACGTGACCAGGTTGGACAGGCCCTCCACCCAGGGACTTCCGCTGTCGGGCGCGTGCCGCACGCTCACCGCGACGTTGGGCTCGTCGACCAGGCGCACCTCGATGACCCCGGCGCCGATGGTCACTGTCATCTCAATAGGGCCGTCCGCGTCGAACGTCCGCGCGGCGACCGGCTGGGTGTCGGTCATCCGCTGTACCAGCCCCGCACGCGCGAGCCATCGGCCTTCGGCCAGCCCTTGTCGCCACCCTTCGCCCTGCCGTGCAGCGCGCCCTGCAGAGCCTGCTGGACGAACGTGTTGAGCGACACGCCCTGGGCGTTCGCGGCCTGCTCGGCCTTCGCCTTGAGCTCCTCGAACAGGCGCAGGGTCATCCGGCTCATATCGCCGCCGTCTTGGAGCGGCGGAGGTGGTGTCTCTGTGGCACCACCTGACGTCTCGGTGACGACGACACGCACATCGCGGCCGTCCAATCGGATATCCACCACGTGCTCCGGCAGCGCCGCGGTCACCTCGGCGGCGAGGTCGGACAGGGCGTTCATCATCGCCAGACGTGCCGCGGGCTCGATGGCGGCGGACAACACCGCCGCCGCGCGCCGCATCGTCTCGTCACCGGCCGACGCTGTGGTGGCCAGGTCGTCACGCAGAGCTGCGAGGTACGGGTTCAGGTCCATGACACCACCATGACATCACTCCTGACATCGGTCAAGGAAGTCGGTGGGTGCGGTTAGGCTGGCCGCCGAAGTCGCAATCGAGTAGAGGACGGGCCACGTGACCGAGACGGTGTCGCCGAAGGTGCAGCTCATCGCCAAGACCGAGTTCTTCGCGCCAGCGGACGTGCCGTGGTCCACCGACGCCGACGGCGGTGAGGCGCTGGCCGAATTCGCCGGCCGCGCCTGCTACCAGTCGTGGAAGAAGCCGAACCCGGCCACCGCGACCAACGCGGGCTACATCAATCACATCATCGAGGTCGGCCACCTGTCGGTCCTCGAGCACGGCAGCGTGAGCTTCTACATGACGGGCCTGTCCCGCTCGCTCACCCACGAGCTGATCCGCCACCGCCACTTCTCCTACTCGCAGCTCTCGCAGCGCTACGTGCCGGAGAAGTCGGCCGCCATGGTCGAGCCCGACGTCATCGCCGAGGACCCGGAGCTGCACGCCAAGTTCGTCGAGGCCGCGCAGGCCGCGCAGGCCGCGTACAACGAGCTGCTCGCCGGCCTGGAGAGGAAGTTCGCCGACGTCAAGAGCGCCACCCTGCGCAAGAAGCAGGCGCGACAGGCGGCCAGGGCGATCCTCCCGAACGCCACCGAGACCCGCATCGTGGTCACTGGCAACTACCGCGCCTGGCGCCACTTCATCGCCATGCGCGCCACCGAGCACGCCGACGTCGAGATCCGCGCGCTGGCCATCGAGTGCCTGCGGCAGCTGCAGAAGGCGGCGTCGAGCGTGTTCGCCGACTTCACGATCACCGCGCTGCCCGACGGCACCGAGGTCGCCTCCAGCCCGCTCGTCGCCGAAGGCTGAGCCGGGTGAAGCGGCTCGCCATCGACGTCATCGACGGCGATTACACGGTCACCCGGTTCGCCGCGGGAACCCCGGTCCCCGCGAACCTGTTCGACGGCGACGGGCTGGTGTCGGTCAGCCGCACGCCCACCGAGGTCTCGATCGTCTCCCCGAGCGCCGCGGCGCCCGAGGGCGGCCAGGCCAAGCCGGGTTGGCGGCTGCTGACCGTGCGCGGGCCACTGGAGTTCACCCTCACAGGCATCATGGCCTCGCTGGCGGGTTCGCTCGCCGCCGCCGGCGTGTCGCTGTTCGCGCTGTCCACTTTCGACACCGACCACATCCTGGTGCACGCCACCGACCTCACCCGGGCCGTCGCGGCCCTGCGTGAGGCAGGCCACGAGGTGTTCGAGTCGGCCTGAGGACACGAAAACCGCGCCGCCGGCGATCGTCTATGCGGAACCGCCGAACGGCCGATCGCGGTCTGACTAGGATTCGCGGCGGCTGAGGAGGTAGCAGGGTGTCCCAGGAGCAAGGGCCGACCGTGGCGCACGGGCCGCGCATGGTGGCGGGCCGGTACGCGGTCCTCAACGAGCTGGGCCGCGGCGGCATGGGTGTCGTGTGGCTGGCCGAGGACACCATGATCGGGCGGCACGTCGCGATCAAGGAACTGCACCTGCCCGAAGGGGTGCCGCAGAGCGAGCGGCAGATCTTCGAGGAGCGTGTCCTGCGCGAGGCCCGCACCGCCGGGCGGCTCAACGACCCCGCCGTGGTCACGGTCTACGACGTGGTGCAGGAATCGGGCGCCACCTACATCGTCATGGAGCTGATCCAGGCGCCGACGCTGTCCGACGTGGTCAAGGAGCGCGGGCCGCTGCCCGCCGACCAGGTCGCCAAGCTCGCCGACCGGCTCCTCTCCGCCCTCGACGCCGCGCACCAGGCGGGCATCGTGCACCGTGATGTCAAGCCCAGCAACATCATGCTGGCCGCGAACGGCCGGGTGAAGCTCACCGACTTCGGCATCGCCCAGTCCCTCGACGACCCGCGCCTGACCAGCAGCGGCATCCTCATCGGCTCGCCGTCCTACATGGCCCCCGAACGCATTCGCGGCGAAGAGGCCAGCGCGAGCTCGGACCTGTGGGCGCTGGGCGCGGTCCTGTTCTTCGCGATGGAGGGCTACTCGCCCTACGAGCGGGCCACGACCGCCGCCACCATGCACTCGATCCTCAACGAGGTCCCGTACCTGACCCGTGGCCAGGGCGCGCTCGCCTCGGTGATCACCGGCCTGATGATCAACACCCCGCAGGCCCGACTCACCTCCGGCCAGGCCCGCGGCCTGCTCACGCACGTGCAGCCGGGCCCGGTGACCGGTCCGACGATGATGACCGGCGGCACCGCGTACTTCCCGCGCAACCAGGCGACCAGGGCGGTCACCGCGCCGCCGAAGGGCCGGGTGAACAAGAACCTCGCGCTGGCTCTCGCGGGCATCCTGCTGATCGCGGGCGCGGTCGGCGGCTTCTTCCTGAGCAACGCGATCAACGCCCCCGACGACTCGAAGCCGGTGGCGCGGAAGTTCACCTACGGCGACGAAGGCGACCTCGTCGAGTTCGGCATCTCCAACGGGAATTGCGAGACCGGCACGCTCCAGGCGGACTCGTCCTTCGAATCGGGCTCCGACTGCAAGAAGCCCTTCCAGTTCCAGGTCTACGGCCAGCTGGAACCGATCAACACCTCCAAGCCGGTGGACTACGCGGGCGAGGAGCTCAAGGAACTGGGCGACAGGTACTGCGCCTGGCTGTTCGCGACCGGCCGGGTCAAGTCGGAGAAGAAGGCGAACCTGGTGTACTCGGTCATCGTCCCGTCGCCGAAGACGTGGGACGCAGACTCCTCCGATGGCGGCGACAAGACCATCTTCTGCGTGCTCAGCGCCAAGAACGGCGCGAACCTCACTGAGTCCCAGATCACCGAGCTCAACTAACTTACCGCGAGTAAGGTTGATCCATGGGTGTAGCCAAGGACGAACGCGCGCGGCTCAGTGACCTGTTTGCCGAAGTCGGGCCGGACGCGCCGACGCTGTGCGGCGACTGGAAGACCCGCGACCTCGCCGCCCACCTCGTGGTCCGCGAGCGCAGGCCCGACGCGGCGGGCGGCATCCTGGTCAAAGCCCTCGCCGGCTACCTGCGGAAAGTCCAGGACAGCTACGCCGCCAAGCCGTGGCCCGAGTTGGTCGACCTGGTGCGCAGCGGTCCGCCGCTGCTGTCGGTCTACCGCCCGGCGTTCCTCGACGAGCTGATCAACACCACCGAGTACTACGTGCACCACGAGGATGTCCGCCGTGCGGTGCCCGGCTGGGAGCCGCGCCCCGCCGACAAGGAGCGCGACCGGGCGCTGTGGGGCGCGCTGGTCCGGTCCGGCCGGATGTTCTTCCGCAACAGCCCCGTCGGCGTCGACGCCCGGACCCCGTCCGGCAGGCACACCAGGCTCAAGCGCGGCCCCAATACCGTCACCCTGGTGGGTGAGCCGAGTGAGCTGCTGCTGTTCGCGTTCGGCCGCGACGAGTGCCGGGTCGAGTTCGAGGGCGAGCAGTCGTCGATCAGTGTCGTTTCCGGCCTCAACAGGGGCCTCTAGCAGCCAGACCTGCGCCGGTGACCGCAGGTTGCGGGCGTCGGGTCGATGACCACGAGGTAGCGTCTAGTCCCATGACCGCAAGTCCCACAGCCACGCCCGGCAGACCGTTCGGCCGGGTGCTCACCGCCATGGTCAGCCCCTTCGACGCCGAGGGGGCGGTCGACCTCGACCGGGCGCAGGAACTCGCCGCGCACCTCGTCGACCTGGGCAACGACGGTCTGATCGTCAACGGCACCACCGGCGAATCGCCGACCACGACCGACCAGGAGAAGTCGGACCTGGTCCGCGCCGTCGTCGAGGCCGTGGGGGACCGGGCGACCGTCGTCGGCTCGGTCGGCACGTACAACACCGCGCACTCGGTGCATTTGGCCCGCGAGGCCGAGAAGGCGGGCGCGCACGGCCTGCTCGTGGTCACCCCGTACTACTCCCGCCCGCCGCAGTCCGGCCTGCTCGCGCACTTCACCGCGATCGCCGACGCCACCGGCCTGGGCGTGATGCTCTACGACATCCCGCCGCGCTCGGTCGTCCCCATCGAGGTCGACACCCTGCGCAAGCTGGCCGAGCACCCGCGCATTCTCGCGGTCAAGGACGCCAAGGGCGACCTCCTCGCGGGGAGCCAGGTCATCGCGACCACCGACCTCGCCTACTACTCCGGTGACGACGCGCTGAACCTGCCGTGGCTGTCCATCGGCGGCGTCGGCTTCGTCAGTGTCATCGGCCATGTCGTGGCCGACCGCCTGCGCACCATGGTCGACAGCTACGAGAGCGGCGACATCGACGCGGCCCGTGAAGTCCACAATGGACTCCTGCCGGTGCTGCGCGCGTTCAGTCGGGTCGGCGGTGTGGTGTTCTCCAAGGCCGCGCTGCGGCTGCGCGGCATCGACGCGGGCGACCCGCGGCTGCCGCTGCTGCCCGCCACCGAGGAGCAGATCGCCGCCATCGCGGGCGACCTCGGCGAGGCCGGACTGACCAACGCCGACGGCCAGGGCATCGACCCGGCCACCGCGCGGGTGGCGCACACCGACGCCAACGCCGCCTACGTCAACACCACGACCCACACAAGCGCCGGGACGGTTCATAAGTGAGTGCCAACCGCACATCGGGGAAGTGGCCGCACAATCCGCCCGCCCCGCTGGTCGACGGCGGGCTGCGCGTCGTCGCGCTCGGCGGGATCGGTGAGATCGGCCGCAACATGACCGTCTTCGAGTACGGCGGCAGGCTGCTGATCGTCGACTGCGGTGTGCTCTTCCCCGAAGACCAGCAGCCCGGCGTCGACCTGATCCTCCCGGACTTCCGCGCGATCGAAGACCGCATCAACGAGATCGACGCGCTGGTCCTCACCCACGGCCACGAGGACCACATCGGCGCCGTGCCGTTCCTCCTGCGCCTGCGGCCCGACCTGCCGATCATCGGCTCCCGGTTCACCCTCGCCCTGGTCGCGGCCAAGTGCAAGGAACACCGCCTCACCCCGAGCCTGCACGAGGTCAAGGAAGGCGAACGCCGCGCCTGGGGCGTGTTCGACTGCGAGTTCTTCGCCGTCAACCACTCCATCCCCGACGCGCTGGCCGTGGCCATCCGCACGCCCGCGGGCCTGGTGCTGCACACCGGCGACATCAAGCTCGACCAGCTCCCGCTCGACGGTCGGCTCACCGACCTCGCGGGCTTCTCCCGCCTCGGCGACGAGGGCGTCGACCTGTTCCTCGTCGACTCGACCAACGCCGAGGTCCCCGGCTTCGTCATCTCCGAGCGCGAGATCGGCCCGGTCCTCGATGGCGTCATCCAGCGGGCCAACCAGCGGGTGATCGTCGCCTGCTTCGCCAGCCACGTGCACCGCGTCCAGCAGGTCCTCGACGTCGCCGTCGCGCACGGCCGCCGGGTCGCGCTCGTCGGCCGGTCCATGGTCCGCAACATGGGCATCGCCGCCGACCTGAAGCTGCTCACCGTCCCGCCGGGCCTGCTCGTCAGCCTCGACGAGGCGATGACCATGCCCGAGGACCAGGTCCTGTTCGTCTCCACGGGTTCCCAGGGCGAACCGCTGTCGGCCCTGTCCCGCATGGCGCGCGGCGAGCACCGGCACATTTCCATTCGCCCGGGCGACACGGTGATCCTGGCCAGTTCCATGATCCCCGGCAACGAGACCGCTGTGTTCGGCGTCGTCAACGGCCTGGTCCGCCTCGGCGCCCACGTGGTCCACCAGGGCAACGCGAAGGTCCACGTCTCCGGGCACGCCCCCGCCGGCGAACTCCTGTTCCTCTACAACGCCGTGCGCCCCAGCAACGTGATGCCCGTCCACGGCGAGTGGCGCCACCTGCGCGCCAACGCCGCTCTGGCCGTGCGGACCGGCGTCCCCGAAGACCACGTCGTCATCGCGGAGGACGGCGTGGTGGTCGACCTCATCGACGGCCGCGCCAAGATCACCGGCCGGGTCGAGGTCGGACACGTCTACGTCGACGGCCTGTCCGTCGGCGATGTCGGCGAGTCCACTCTGTCGGACCGGCTCGTCCTGGGCGAGGGTGGCTTCATCTCCATCACCATCGCCGTCGACTCGGCCACGGGCCGCGCGATGGCACCGCCCACGATCTCCGGGCGCGGCTTCTCCGACGACCCCAAGGCACTCGACGACGTCGTGTCCCTGGTGGAGATGGAGCTGTCGCACACGGAGTCCGAGGGCATCACCGACACCCACCGCATCGCCCAGCACATCCGCCGAGTCGTGGGCCGCTGGGTCGCCGACACCTACCGTCGCCAGCCGATGATCGTGCCGACCGTCATCCCGGTATAGGAGCGAAATGCCGCACATCTCGGTGTCCATGTACCCCGGCCGCACCCAGGAACAGAAGCGCGAACTCGTCGCGAAGCTGACGGACGCGTTCGTCGAGACCTGCGGCGGCAACCGCGAAGGCGTGTGGGTCGTGATCAACGAGGTCCCGGCGGAGCACTGGGGCGTCGGCGGCGAGTTGCGGGGCTAGGTCGTGTCCTGCAAGTCCGGCACACGATATCCGCGCCCGCGCGGCCCCTGGCCGCACCACGACACGACCCAAGTACACCCAGTACGAGCGGCCGTGCCGTGGCACGGCCAGGAACCACGCGGATCACGGATCTCGCGCACCGGACTTACAGGACACGACCTGGCCCGCACCCGCCGCCTCAGCGCCCCAGCACCATCGGCGACCGCTATGCCCGGCGCGCCGCCGAGGCCAGCACCACCGCTACGGCGGCGCTGAACAGCTGGCGCAGCAGGAGGTTGCGCTCACGGCGGCGTTCCCGCTTCGTCTGGTTCATCGCAGCTCCGTTTCCGCTCGCGTCTTATACGGTGTCGCTCAATCCGCCTGCGGCGTAACGGCCTCCGACGGCGCGCGCAGAGGTTCGAACCGCTCGCCCGCGTCGTCCAACATCAGCAAGGTCCCGCTCGGGATGTCGAAGAACAGCCCGATCAGCCGGACTCGACCGCCGGTGACGGCGGCGGCGACGTCCGGCATCTTCCCCAGCGACTCCAGCTGCACCGCCACGTTCACCATGGCCAGCTGATCGATCTCCGACCACCCCGACTCCGCGGCCCGCTTCCCCAGCGGATGCCCGTCCTTCCATGCCTGCAGGCTGGGCGCGGCCCACCGCAGCCACCGCCCGATCGGATCGTTCTCCGGCCCCGAGAGCAGCGCGGTCATCGCGCCGCAGCGGGAGTGCCCGCAGACGATCATCGTCGGCACCTTGAGGTGGTCGAGCGCATAGAGCACGCCGGCGCGCATCGACAGGTC
Source organism: Gemmatimonadales bacterium (assembly GCA_050733355.1). GTDB lineage: Bacteria > Gemmatimonadota > Gemmatimonadetes > Gemmatimonadales > GWC2-71-9 > DASQPE01. Next base: position 10,290 of record JBOHSY010000101.1, read on the forward strand.
GCCGGGAACCAGGTTGCCGACGTTGCGAAGGGTGAACAGGTCGCCGGGGCCGGACGTGGTGATCACGTTCGGCACGATCCGCGAGTCCGCGCAGGTGAGGAACAGGGCGTGCGGGTGCTGGTTGGCGGCCAGCCTGCGCAGGTGTGGGCGCATGATCGGCGCGGTCCGCCGGTGGTACTCGCGAGCCCCCGTCAGCAGCGGTCGCAGGACGTGGTCGCGGGACTGCTGCGGAATCGGGACGTGCGTGTGGTCGTGCTTCTTGTGCGAGTTCAGCGATTCGCTGTCCTGCCAGTGCGACCACGGCAGGAACCAGCGCGGCCCCGGCCCGGTTCGCTTGCGCCGGGTGTTGGGACCCGGTCCGCCGATCTCGTCGATGACGATCGTGCCGCCGGTCGACTCGTGCTGGCGCCGCCACGCCGAGAGGTGTTCGTAGGCGGCGTGGTCGAGGTAGTCCACGACCAGTTCCAAGTGGACGGAGCTGCCGTCGGGCACCTGGGCCAGGACTCGGGAAAGCCTTGGCACCGAAAGAAAGCTTAAAGTCCCCTCGACCACGACGGCGTAGACGTCGTCGGCGCCCTGCTCGACTCGCACACGCGCCCACACGATTCGGCGCAGCGTGGCGAGGAGCGCGACGGCGAAGCCCAGCACGACCCCTTCGAGCAGGTTCAGCATGACCACGCCGGAGATCGTGACCAGGTAGACCATCAGCTCGCCGTGCCTGCGGGCGGTCCGCAGGTCGGCGAGCTTGACCAGGTTCATGCCGACCACCACGAGCAGCCCGGCCAGCGCGGCCATCGGGATCTGCTCGACCAGGTTGACCAGCAGCACCGTGAACAGCAGCACCCACACGCTGTGCAGGGTCGCCGAGGCGCGGGTCCGGGCGCCCGCGCGGACGTTGGTCGCGCTGCGCACGATCACGCCGGTGATGGGCAGGCCGCCGAGCAGACCGGAGACGACGTTCGCGCTGCCCTGGCCGACGAGTTCGCGGTTGAGGTCGGTGCGGTGGCCGTCGCGCAGCTTGTCGACGGCGACAGCGGAGAGCAGGCTCTCGACGCTGGCGATGATCGTCATGGTGAACACGCCGAGCGCGAACGCGGCCCAGTGGCCGTCGGGGAGCGCGGGCAGCGCGATCGCCGAGAGCGGCGCGTCCGGCAGCGACACCCGCTGCACGTCGATCCCCAGGGTGACCACGGTGGCGAGCACGATCGCCACCAGCGGGCCGGGGACGGCCCTGATCCGCGCGGGCAGCTTGGGCCAGACGAGCAGCAGCGCGACGACCGCCAGGCCGATGAAGGTGGCGGGTTGGTGCAGGTCGGTGATCTGGGCGGGCAGGTCGCGCAGGTTGTGCCAGGTGTTGGCGCTCGCGGAGCCGCCGAGCAGCACGTGCACCTGGCTGATGACGATGACGACGCCGATGCCCGCGAGCATCGCGTGCACCACCGTGGGGGAGATCGCGAGCGCGGCCCGGCCGATCTTGCACGCGCCGAGGATGAGTTGCAGCAAGCCCGCGCAGACCGTGATCGTGCAGGTCACCGCCCAGCCGAACTGGCCGATGAGTTCGGCGACGACCACGGTGAGACCCGCGGCGGGGCCGCTGACCTGCAGTCGGGAGCCGCCGAGCGGCCCGGCGACCAGACCGCCGACAACGGCGGCGATGAGCCCGGCCATGACAGGCGCGCCGGACGCGGCCGCGATGCCGAGGGAGAGCGGGACGGCGATGAGGAAGACGACGAGCGAGGCCTGCACGTCGTGGCGGATGTCGAGCAGGCGGCGGGGCGGGGCGTGGGCCGGGCCACTGGAGCGTGGTGCACCCATCGGGTACCTCCTGGAAATCGGTCGGAATGGACGCTCTCGGGTGCACCGTGTTTTGGGACCGAGATGAGCACATGGTGACCGATCGACCACGATGTGTCGCCTGCGACAAGTAAACATCGCTTTACTTCCGACGCGTCCAGTGACCCCCGCGTAGATCAACTTTCACTCGACAGCGTGTGGTGTGGGTCTCAATCGGTGGGTAGTGGGTCGGCGGGCGTGACCGGCCCGTGCGACGCGACCTGGACCAGCGCGGCGCCGCTCAGGAGCACCACCATGCCGATGAGCTGGCCGGGTGACAGTGTCTCGCCGAGCATCAGCCAGGCCAGCAGGGTGGCCACGATCGGCTCCGACAGGGCGAGCACGCTGGCCACCGTGGAGGGCAGATGCCGAAGCGAACTGATGCTCAGGGTGTAGGCGAGCGCGGTGCTGATCAGCGCGACCGTGACCAGCAGCGCCACCACCGGCACCTGCGCGCCGCCGAAGGCCGAGGTCGTCCGGACGGCCGCGTAGGGCATCGTCCACGGCGGCGCGATTGCGAACAGCGCGAGCGCGCCTACCACCATTCCCCAAGTCACCATCCCGATCGGGTGGTGCCGGCTCGCCCCACGCTCCCCAAGCAGGTAATACGCCGCCGAACACAGCGCCGCGCCGATTCCGGCCAGCATCCCGACCGTGTCGAGTTCGAGCGACTTCCATACCTGCGCCACGAGCGCCAGGCCCAGAAAGGCCAGCGCGATCCCTGCCCAGGACAGCGTCGGCAGCCGCACCTTGCGCACGAACCGCACCCAGAACGCCACCAGAACCGGCGAGGTGTACTCCAGCAGCAAGGCGATACCGACCGGCAGCCGGGACACGGCGATGAAGAAAAGCAGCTGGACCAGCCCGACTCCCGTCAGCCCGTATGCCACGAGGAGCCGCCACTGGTCGCGCCGCACCCGCAGCACCGACGGCCGAATCAGGGCGACACCCACCAGCAACACCGCCGCCGCGATGCCCACCCGGGCGCTCGCCACGTGTTCGGGCGAGAGCCCGGCGTTCATCGCGGCCTTGGCCATCGGCCCGGAGCTGCCGAACGCCACCGAGGCGCCGAGGATGTAAAGAGTCCCTCTACCTCGGTGAATAACCGGTGTCTTGAGTTCAGTCGTCACGAAGTCCAGTCTGCCTTAAGTCAACGGAAGTGATGGTTGGATGGTAGGACGTATCCGGCCGTCGGTAACCCCTGGGCCGCCCTCTATGCTTGCGCGCGCACAGGCGGCGGAGGTGTCATGCGAGGCGAACGACGTAGGCCCGTGCCCGGACTCCACGAGGTCCGATTCGGCACCGCCGAACTCCTCGCCGACGCCGACCGCGACAACGCCTGGCTGCTGACCGTCGAGGGCGTCGCCCAGTCCTATGTGGACCTCGATGATCCGTGGCACCTCGAATTCGACTACGTCCGCCGCATCGGCGACGTGATCGACGTGCTCCCGGCGGGCCCGATGGACGTCCTGCACGTCGGCGGGGGAGCGGGCACCCTGCCCCGCTACCTGCATGCCACCCGCCCCGGCTGCACCCAACTGATCATCGACGCCGACGGCCCCCTGATCGACCTGGTGCGGGCCGAACTGGACCTGGACTCCGTCCCGGCCCTGGAAGTCCGCGTCGCCGAAGGCCGCCCGGCCGTGGCCGAACTCCCGGACAACCAGTACGACTTGGTCATCCTCGACGCCTACGTGCGTGCGGCCATGCCTGGGGGCTTGGCCACCCTGGAATTCATCACCGACACAGCCCGCGTGTTGAGACCCGCAGGCACGGTCGTGGTGAACATCTCCGACGGCCCCGGCCTTCGCTTCGCGCGGAGGTTCATCGCGACGATGACGGCCGTGTTCCCCCACGTGGTGATGCTGGCCGAACCCAACGTCCTGAGGGGCAGACGCTACGGAAACCTGGTGGTGGCCGCGTCCCATGAGCCGCTGCCGGTAAAGGACTTGGCATCACGGGTGGCATCGGCGGCCTTCCCAGCCAGATGTGTCCCCACAGCACAACTGTTGGCCCTGTCGGCAAGCGCGGAACCCATCACGGATGCTTCCCCCATGGCCACCCCCACCCCACCGGAACACGCCTTCGGCCTACCGGACAACGCAAGCTAGCGTTGGGACAGGCACCCCCGAAGAGCCCGGAAGAATCAGCGAACCGGCCGCCAAGGACTCTTGGCATCACAAGGCCGAGTCGGGTCGACAAACGCAGGCACCTCAGGCTCGTCAGGACGAAGAGGAATCAAGTCCGCGGTAATCGCCTGCATGATCCGCGCATGCGCCCGAACAGCATCCCCAGGCTTCCCCGCGGTCAGATCGGAAAGGTCCACCTGCTGTCCGAAGTGGACTCGAAACACCGGCCGATCCCGCACCGCCCGGAAGAACGACAGCAGCAGCGGCTTCACATCACGCCACCCCCTGACAACCTCAGTCCCCCAGTAGACCGCCTCATGCGCCCCCCACTGGCTGATGGTCACCACCGGCACGTTCCCACCGAGCGCCATCCGCGCCACCCCGGTCTTGCCGCGCTCAGGCCACAGCCCAGGCTCCCGGCTGACCCGGCCCTCCGGGTAAACCAGCAGCGGAACCCGCGCCTCCCCAAGAGCCTCGACAGCCCGGTGGAACGCTTCAGCCACATGGGCTTTGCCGCGGTCCACCCGCAGATGCCCCGCCTTGCGCAGGAAGTAGCCCAGCACGGGCGCGTCGAGCAAGCCGGCGGTGAGCATGAACCGGGGCGGGAAACCGGCTTTCGCGCACGCGGCGATCAGGACGAACGGGTCGAACATGCCGATGTGGTTGGCCGCGACCAAAACCGACCGTCCGCGCAGTTCCTCGGGGAACTCGCCGGTGATCTCGATGCGTCCGACCGACCGCACCAGTGCTCGATCGATCCAGACCATCGCCCGCCAGACCAGCGGTGACTTGCCGAAAGCCTTTCCACGGCGTGTCGACTGTTCTCCGTCGGTCCGCAGCGCAACCATGGCCAGAGCATGACATGCCCCAGGTCGGTGTCGGCCGCCAGGTCGACACGGATTGATGTTGTCCGTGTGACCCGTGGGGCGGGAGGGCAGGGCCGACTACCGTGTGGGCTATGGCGAGCCGGACGACCTCCTCCAACAACGCGGGCAAGCGTCCCGCCGCGCGCAAACCCGCGGCCAAGCGTGCGCCGGCGCGCAAACCGGCTGCCCGCAAGGCTCCGGCCCGTAAGTCCGCCGCCAGGCAGAACGTCCTCGTCGCGATGTTCGCCGGCGGCTGGGGCCTGCTGGCCAAAGGCGCGGGTTCGATCGCGCGGGCTGTCGGGCGCACCAAGGAACTCGACCCGGCCCACCGCCGTGACGGTGTCGGCTTCGGCCTGATCGCCCTCGGTGTCGTCCTCGGCGCCGCCGTGTGGTGGCGGGCCGCGGGCCCGGTCGGCCGGGGCATGGAGATCGGTGTGCGCAGCGTGTTCGGCGCGCTGGCCGTGGCGCTGCCGCTGATGCTGCTGGTCACCGGCATCGTCCTGATGCGTTCGGACCCCCAGCCGGAGAAACGCCCCCGGCTCGTCGTCGGCGCGCTGCTGATCATCCTTTCGCTGCTCGGTGTCCTGCATGTGATCAGTGACCTGCCCACCGACAACGCCGGGCGGATGTTCGCCGGCGGCGCGCTGGGCTACGTCTCTGGCGGCCTGCTCGCGAAGGGCGTCACCGCGTGGGTGGCCATCCCGGTCCTCGTCCTGATGCTCGGCTTCGGTGTCCTCGTCTTCACAGGCACCCGCATCCGCGAGATCCCGACCCGGCTGCGCGAACTCGCGGGCATGGAACCCGACGACGAAGGGCTCGACGACCTCGAAGAGCCCGAGCCGGAGCCGGTCAAGCTGCGCAGGCCGTCGCGGCGCCGGGTCGGCATGGCGGCCGAGGACGGCGCCGTGCAGCCCGATCTGCCGATCGACGAGCCGACCCCGCGGGTGCGCGCCGACCAGGTCAAGGAGAACAAGCCGGCCACCGACCCGAAGAAGCCGAAGGACGCCATCACCGTCACCCGGGTCGTCGACGGCGACTACCGGCTGCCCGACCCGTCGATCCTGGCCGACGGCGACGTGCCCAAGACCCGCAGCAAGGCCAACGACATGATGATCGAGGCGATCAGCGGCGTCCTCGACCAGTTCTCCATCGACGCCCAGGTCACCGGCTTCACCCGCGGTCCGACAGTCACCCGCTACGAGGTCGAGCTCGGCCCCGGCGTGAAGGTCGAGAAGATCACCGCGCTGACCAAGAACATCGCCTACGCCGTCGCCACGGACAACGTGCGGCTGCTCGCGCCCATCCCGGGCAAGTCCGCGGTCGGCATCGAGGTTCCCAACAGCGACCGCGAGATGGTCCGACTCGGCGACGTCCTGCGCAGCGCCACCGCGATCAAGGACACCCACCCGATGGTGGTCGGCCTCGGCAAGGACATCGAAGGCCACATGATCACCGCGAACCTGGCGAAGATGCCGCACCTGCTGTGCGCGGGCTCGACCGGTTCCGGCAAGTCCAGCTTCGTGAACTCGATGCTCGTCTCACTGCTGGCCAGGTCCACCCCGGACGAGGTCCGGATGATCCTTATCGACCCGAAGATGGTCGAGCTGACGCCGTACGAGGGCATCCCGCACCTGATCACGCCCATCATCACCCAGCCGAAGAAGGCGGCCGCCGCGCTGACCTGGCTGGTCGAGGAGATGGAGCAGCGCTACCAGGACATGCAGGTCAACCGGGTCCGGCACATCGACGACTTCAACGCCAAAGTGAGATCCGGTGTCATTCAGGCACCGTCCGGCAGCGAGCGCGTCTACCGGCCCTACCCGTACATCCTCGCCATCGTCGACGAACTGGCCGACCTGATGATGACCGCGCCGCGCGACGTCGAGGACGCGATCGTCCGGATCACCCAGAAGGCCCGTGCCGCGGGCATCCACCTGGTGCTGGCGACCCAGCGGCCCTCGGTGGACGTCGTCACCGGCCTGATCAAGACCAACGTCCCGTCGCGGCTGGCGTTCGCCACGTCCTCGCTCACCGACTCGCGGGTAATCCTCGACCAGCCGGGCGCGGAGAAGCTGATCGGCATGGGTGACGCGCTGTACCTGCCGATGGGCTCCTCCAAGCCGGTCCGCATCCAGGGCGCCTACGTCAGCGACGAGGAGATCTCCGCGATCGTCTCGTTCACCAAGGAGCAGGCGCAGCCGGACTACCAGGACGGCGTCACCGCGGCCAAGGCGGGTGAGAAGAAGGAGATCGACGACGACATCGGCGACGACCTCGACGTGCTGCTGCAGGCCACCGAGCTGATCGTGACGTCGCAGTTCGGCTCGACGTCGATGCTGCAGCGCAAGCTCCGCGTCGGCTTCGCCAAGGCGGGCAGGCTGATGGACCTGCTGGAGACCCGCGGCGTCGTCGGGCCGTCCGAGGGGTCCAAGGCCCGCGAGGTGCTGATCAAGCCGGACGAGCTGGAGAACGTCCTGTGGACGATGCGCGGTGGCGCGCCCGCGGACGACGACCCCGACGACTGACGGGGTCGAAGGTCCTCCTAGGTCTCGAATTGCTAACGACAAGTGGATATTCGCCCCAGGGGGGCGTATTGGCGGCGAAGGTACCGGCGGACGAATGTGGCGTGCCGTCGTAGCGGCATGATCGACGGAAGGACACGCGTGCAGTACGACTACAGCTACAGCTCGGGACCGGATATGGCGGCCCTGGTACCCGTCATGATCATCGGACTTGCCTTCGGCGCAGTGATGATCATCGCCATGTGGAAGGTCTTCACCAAGGCCGGGAAGCCCGGCTGGGCGGCGATCGTCCCGTTCTACAACACCTACACGCTGCTCAAGATCGTCGGCAGGCCTGGGTGGTGGCTGCTCCTGCTGTTCATCCCGCTGGTCAACCTGGTGATCCTGATCATCGTCATGATCGACGTGGCGAAGGCGTTCGGCAAGGGCGGCGGCTTCGCCGTGGTCCTGATCCTGTTCAGCTTCATCGGCTGGTGCATCCTCGGCTTCGGCAGCGCCCGCTACGTCGGCCCCGTCGCCGACCCGGCGTTCGCTGCCGGTGGCGGCTACCCGCCCCACGGCGGCTACCCCCAGCACGGCGGCTACCCGCAGCAGGGTGGTCACCCGCAGCAGCAGGCCTACGCGCAGCCCGGTTACCCGCAGCAGCCTGGTTACCCGGCGCAGCCCGGCTACCCGCAGCAGCAGGCGCCCGCCCAGCCTGGCTACCCGCAGCAGCCCGGGTACCCCCAGCAGGGTGGTTACCCGCAGCAGCCGGGCTACCCGCAGCAGGGTGGTTACCCGCAGCAGCCGTACGGCCAGTAAGTCCCGATCACCACACGGGCGTCCCGGCATTGCCGGGGCGCCCGTTGTGCTTCTCAGGCAACCGCATCGGCCGCGAAATCCGTCTGACGGGTGAAGACTGGAGGAATGACCATGGTGAACGGCTTGATCCGCGTCCTGGCGCTGGCCGCGCTGATGGCGGTGTCGGCGTGCATGACCGGTGGGGCGGAGAAAGGCGGGTCGTCGACCACCGAGCCGCCGCCGACGACGCAGGCGCCGGGTCCGACGCTCGACGCCGACTTCCCCCTGCGCAAAGGCGAGTCGCTGACCCTGTCCGCCGAGGGCCTCACAGTCGGGTACCACACGCTCGTCGACGACAGCCGATGCAAGCCCGGCCAGGTGTGCGTCTGGGAGGGTGACGCGACCATCAGGGTCACGGTCAACAAGGGTGGCGGGCCCGAGGCGATCGAACTGCACACGCACCGGGACTTCCCGACGTCGGTCGTGTCCGAGGGCTACCGGATCAAGCTCGTCCGACTCGACACCGCCGGGGACGTGGCGACCCTGCTGGTGAGCAAAGCCTCCTGACTTCGAGCGTGACGCAGGGTGTCGGCGGTGCCGCGGTACCCGCCGCCGAACTCGCGGACCGCCGCGTAGTAGATGTCGGCCGTGCGCTTGCACAGCCAGTTCCGGCCGCAGACCGAGTACAGGTCGGCCCGGAACACGTTGTCGATGCTCAGCCGGGCCGTCTCGTCGAACCGGGTCTGCGCCTTGTAGTTGCGGTAGCCGAAGTCGTGCCGGTGGCAGGCGGACAGGAAGTCGAAGCCCAGCGGGGTGTCCGGCGAACTGGAGCACCCGTCGGACGACCAGTCGATCTGGTTTGCGAACGGCTGGGCCGACCGGGTCTGGGCGAACTGCGGGAGCGCGAGGGTGAAGAGGAACGCGTCGGTGGTGGCGCGCAGCTCGGTCTGCGGCAGCTCCGCGGCGGCGGTCCCCGCGCCGATGACAAGCATGATCACGGTGGCGAGCAGGGCTCGGACGGCGAGCATGACAACTCCTCGATGACGTCGACGCTGCGCCTATTACGCATGGCACCCGCGGTGCTTGGCGACCGCCGTTCGGGTCAGCGGACACCAACATCGGGTGAAGTTCGGCCGCACGCGAATGTCACGGCCAGTCGCGCCTGCTCCGGCGCCAAACCCAGCGCTGCCAGCAGTTCCCGGTCGGCGGAGCCGCCGAGCAGGTACCCCGCGAGCCCCCGGTCGGCGACCGCCAGTGCCAGCGACTGCGCGGCGGCACCGGCTTCGACCAGCCCGAACCGTCCCGCGCGCGGCCCGTACTTGGCGAAGAGCTCGATGTCGGTGAGCACCAGCACGACGACCAGCTGCGGAGCCGCGCTGTCCGGCGGCGTGCCGACCAGCGCGGCCAGCTCCGTCCACTCGGGACAGGGCGCGATGTCCTGCAGGGCATGGGTTCGCGGGTCGTAGCGGGTGACCCGGCCGGACAGGGCATGGTCGGCGTCGAGCAGGATCGGGTACGCGCGGACCGCGGCGAGCCCGCCCGCGGACGGGTACGAACGCCTGCCCGGCGCGGTCTCGGCCAACGCGGCGAGCACGGCGCCGAGGTCGCGGGCGGGCACGGGGCCGGTGTCGAATCGCCGCTCGCTGCGCCGCTTCGCGAACAGCTTGGTGAGGGCGCTTTTCGGTCGGTGTAGCGCGATCGGGGGACTGGGCAGCACGAACGGGTCGAGCGGCGACGGCGCGTCACGGTACTCGCCCAGGCGTTCGGCGAAGGCCCGCTGGGTGAGCGTGCTCAGGCCGCTCTCGGTCCAGAACTCGTCGAAGGACATCGGCTTACCCCAGGGGATGCGGATACGGCGACGGGAACCCGGTGCGCGACACCAGGTCTGGGTAGCGCCAGGACAGTTCGCGCGCCCGGCCGCCGAGGTTGGGCCACCGGTGGTCGGCGTGCAGCGGGGTCAGGTCGGGGGAGAGCGCGCGGACGCAGCGCAGGCCCACGGCGCTCAGCTCGGGCGTGGTGAGGTCCCGGTAGGCGAGGCGGACACCGGCCTGGGTGAGGGCGTCGATGAACGGCCGCAGGCCGGGTTCGGCGGCGTCCGGGGGAGGTTCCTTGTTTTCTCCGGTCCACAGCGGGAGGTCGGCCCAGGCGTCGAGGGCGCGGGCGTAGTAGACCGCGTGGCGGTCGAAGTCGGTCACCTCGTCCGGTCGCCTGCTCGCGGTGTCGTCGCCTGCGAGCCACACCCGGATGAAGACCGTGCCCTGGCACCACTCCAGCCACGCCTTGTCGACCGCGTCGGCCCAAGTCGCCCGGCAGGCCAGGCCGAACGTGGGCCGGAGTTCGCCCGCCACCGGAAGCGTTCCGGCGATGGCGGCGACCGGGTAGGGGCTGTAGGCGGGAGTCAGGTCGAACGCGGTGATGTCGCCGCCGAGCGCTCGCACGGGTTCCGTGAGCCGGTCGGGGAGCGGGATGCGGGCGGGGGCGAGGCCGTGCAACCAGACCGTGGCCAGCGCGTCGCGCTCGACGATCTCACTGACCGCGCTCACCAGTGCCGCAGTGGCCGAAGGACCGGCGGCGAGGCCGGACGAGGTCGCGGGCAGCCCGTGCCTGGCGTCCAGGGAGATCAGGCCGGCGGGCACCTGGATGGGTTCGTTGTCGGGCAACGTCCACGCGGTGGTGTAGCCGGGGTTCTCGTATCCGGCGTACGGGAAGTCGTTGCGGGAACGCTGATCCGCGGAGTGCAGGGTGAACTCGTCGAGGTCCCACCGCGGGCCGTCGGCGTCCGTGGTCTCCAGTGGACAGCGGGTGGCGGCGTGCCGTTCGAGGGCCTCGGCGAGCGCGGCCAGCCTGGCGGACTCGGCGTCGAACCCCGCGCCGCCGGAGGTTCCGCCCGTCGCGGACGGATCAGGGATCGCGGCGAACCCCGGAATGTCCACATCGGACAAGGAAGGCGGAGTGGGCTGGAGTCGCGACACCACGCCCTGGCGCCACCCGACCGCGCGGTCGAGCAGGACCGACGACAGCGGCGGCCTCATCGCCGGTTCGCCGAGACCGCGAGCGCCACGGCGACCAAGACAATCACCGGGATGACCAGGACGGTGCCCGCCAGGATGAGGTAGAACTCCGCGGCGAATGCGACCGCGCCCACCACCAGGCGGACCGCCGCCACTGCAGGCCTCGGCGAGCCCGCCCACGCCGCGACCAGGGACACCGCCGCCGCCGCACCCAGAACGACGGCGGCCACGACGATTGGGAGGGTGTCGCCCGGCAGGTCCAGATTGATCACGATGAGTACGACCGCGAAGAGCGCGGCGACCCAGATCTCCGCGGAGAAGGCCCGAGCGGGGCTGTGCCGTTCCGGGCGCTCGGGCTCGGCGACGCGCGCCAAGTCCTGGCCGAGTCCGCCGTGCAGGACGATCGGCGTGGTGAGCGTGGAGGCGAGGCAACAGCAGCAGCAGCAACAACAGGTCGGTGTCGCGGCCGTCGCGCCGAGTGCCCCCGGGCTGAACTGGTCGGGCAGGCGCAAGGCGGTCATGCCGACTCCCACGGCAGGGTGATCCGGCCGGGATGCGGCCTGCTGCAGGACTCGCAGTCGGCGCTGGGCAGGACATCCTCGGCGGTGCTGCTCAGCGTCCGCAGGTCGTAGGACACGCTGCGCTGCAACAGGGCCAGGGACCCGTCGCCCAACTCACGCAACGCGTGCGCGGCCAACGCGATCGGCAGGTCCGGCTCGGCGGCTGCTTTCGGCGCGGGTGGCGGTTTCGGGTCGCCCCAGCGGCTCCCGGCGCGGCGGGCCAGACACTCCAGGCAAGCGCTTGCGCCAGGGACGACCAGCGGTCCGAGCGCGATGGTGTGGTGGAAGGCGAGGTCGAGCAGGACGTGGATCTGTCCACTTCGGACCAGTCCGGCGCTCAGGCCGACCAGTTCGGCCAGCCGGGCGGTCGTGCGGACCACCACGAGCACGTCGGGGTCGCCGACCGGCGGAAACGCCTTCGCCAGGGCCGAGGTGAGGTCGGGGGAGGCGTCCCCGAGGACTTGGGTGCCGACGCGCAGCGTGCGCGACTGCCCCGGCCCGGGCAGCGCGGCGGGCCGCAGGGCGCCCAGGGATCGCAGCTGTGGCAGCACATCCCGGGCGGAGGAGGTCAACGCCCCCGGATCGATGTCGCGCCCGTCGAACGCCGCCGCGAGCTGCTCGGCGTCGGCCCGCGACACGTCGGGCACGAGGTAGATCAGGTCGGCCCCGGCGAAGACGACCAGCCCTTCGTCGCGAGCCTGCGCCCGCCACGCCGGATCGGCGACAACCTTCGCGGTCACCGTTCCTCCTCCGCGTCGGCTTCGGCGAGGAAACGGTCGATGTCGGCGTCGGCGGGCTCGTCCGGGTGGGCCGCGGCGCCTTCGAGGCGTTCGGCCAAGACCGGGACGGTGTGCCCGGCCCAGGTGGGCGGACGGTCCTCGGGCAGCAGATCGTGCTTACGGGCGAAGGTCTCCGCGGAGTCCCGAATGGAGTCGCGCAGTGCGCCCGCCACGACGCCTTGCGCGGTCTCGGTGAGTTCGACGAGGAGGGCGCGGACCCGGTCGAGCTGGTCGTCGCTGCCCGCCGAATCGGCGAGCCGCGGCCAGATGACGCGTTCGAAGACGTCGACGAAATCGGCGGCGATCCGGTCGGTCTGCGCGCGCAGCCGCTCGAATGCGTCGAGGATCTCGCGTGGGGGCATGGTCATCTCGGTCATCGCGGTGCCCGAGTCCATCGCCCAGCGCCGGACGAACGGTTTGCCGCGCTCCCACCGGACCAGGCCCATCCGGCTGGCCCGGCGAAACAGCTGCGGGCGAAGGTCCCTGACCGACACCAACGCCCGCAGCTCCCGGATGCCGACCGGCACCCAGTCGTCCGGGCCCCCCTGACCGGTCAGGCCGAGCACGTCGCCGACGCGAGCCCCCAGGTCCCGCGCGGCGATCAGCTCGGCGATCGCGGGCAGCGAGAAACCCCGCTGCTGCAACCGGTTCACCAGCCCGAGCCGCTCGACATGGGACGAGTCGTAACGGGCCGTGCGGCCCTCGCGCCGAGGTGGATGCAGCAGTCCCCTCGTCTGGTACATCCGGATCGTGCTCGTCGGCAGCCCGGCCTCGGCGGCCAGCTGTTCGACGGTCAACGCGGCGTCTCGTCCCACAGGCATGATCCTGTCGGACGATGACTCATCTAGTCAAGACTCTTCGAGTGATTACTCGAACAATCAGAGCTTGAGCAGCATGCGGGTGTTGCCCAGGGTGTTGGGCTTCACGTACGGGAGGTCGAGGAACTCCGCGACACCCTCGTCCATCGACCGGCGCATCTCCTCGTAGACCTCCGGGCTGACCGGGGTGCCGTCGATCTCGACGAACCCGTGCCGGGCGAAGAACTCCGTCTCGAACGTGAGCACGAAGATCCGCGACAGCTCCAGCTCACGCGCGGTCGCCACCAGCCGCTCCACCAGCGCGTGTCCCACCCCGAGCCCTACGGCCGAGGGGAGCACCGCGATCGTCCGGATCTCGGCGATGTCCTCCCACAGCACGTGCAGGGCGCCGCAGCCGACCAGGTCGCCGTCGACCTCCGCGACCCAGAACTCCTGAACGTCCTCGTAGAGGGTGACCAGTTCCTTCGCGAGCAGCACGCGCCCGACGTAGGTGTCGACGACGGACTTGATCGCGCGGACATCGGTGGTCCTGGCGCGGCGCACCAGCGGAGACGGCTTCACGTAGGGAAATCTAGCCTTCCGCCTGCGTGGTCGTACTCCACGCTCCGAAGAAGCCGAGGAAGGCCGTCAGCCCGGCCAGGGCGGTGTAGTACGCCAGTTCGCCGGAGAACCGGTAGCCGACGAAGGCGGCGGCGGAGATCAGCACCCAGGCCAGCGGATGCCCCCACCGCAGCAGCCACGCGCGAAAGCCGTTCGCCTCGACCCGAGGGTGGACGAACACGAACACGATCGCGGGCACCAGCGCGGCCAGCCCCAGGATCCACAGCGGAACTCCGGCAAACGTCACCTTTCCACCATGACCCCGCGCAGTTCGACGCGCATCAGGGTTTGCCCTGATCAGGGTACGTAGTTCGGCAATTCGGGTGGGCGGGCAGAATCGTGGGGCGGCACGAACCAAGGAGGACCATGCGCGAGGCAGTGATCTGTGAGCCCGTCCGTACTCCCGTCGGCAGGTTCGGCGGGGTGTTCAAGGGCGTTCCCGTCACCGCCCTCGCCGCGACGGTGATCCGCGAACTGCTGCGGCGCACCGGCATCGACCCGGCCGTCATCGAGGACTCCGTCTTCGGCCAGTGCTACCCCAACGGCGACGCCCCGGCCCTGGGTCGGGTCGCCGCGCTCGACGCGGGCTTGCCGGTCGAGGTCCCCGGCATCCAACTCGACCGCCGCTGCGGCTCCGGCCTGCAGGCGGTGATCGATGCGGCGATGCGCGTGCAGACCGGCGTCAACGACGTCGTCTTGGCCGGCGGCGCGGAAAGCATGAGCCAGGTCGAGTTCTACTCCTCGGCGATGCGTTGGGGCGTCAAGGGAACCGGCGTCGAGTTCCACGACCGCCTCGCCCGCGCCCGCGTCACCGCGGGCGGGGTCAACCACCCGGTCGACGGCGGCATGCTGGAGACCGCCGAGAACCTCCGCCGCGAATACTCGATCCCGCGCGAAGAGCAGGACGCGTTGTCCCTGCGCTCGCACACCCTCGCCGTCGCCGCGATCGCGGCGGGCCGCTTCGCCGACGAGATCGTCCCCGTCACCGTGCCCGGACGCCACGGCGACACGGTCATCGACCGCGACGAGCACCCGCGACCCGAGACCACGATGGAAAGCCTGGGCGCCCTCAAGCCGATCATGGCCCGCCAGGACCCCGACTCGACGGTGACTGCGGGCAACGCCAGCGGCCAGAACGACGGAGCCGCCGCCTGCATCGTCACCACGCCGGAGAAGGCCGCCGAGCTGGGCCTGCGACCGCTGGCCAAGCTGGTGACGTGGGCGAGCGCGGGGGTCCCGCCCCGCACCATGGGCATCGGTCCCGTGCCCGCCACCGCGAAGGCGCTCGGCCGGGCAGGCCTGACGATGGCGGACCTCGACCTGATCGAACTCAACGAGGCCTTCGCCGCCCAGGTCCTCGCCTGCACCCGCGAGTGGAAGTTCACCGAGTCGGACTGGGACCGCACCAACGTCAACGGCTCCGGCATCTCCCTCGGTCACCCGCTGGGCGCCACCGGCGTCCGAATCCTTTCGACCCTGCTGCGCGAGATGCACCGCCGGGATTCGCGCTACGCCTTGGAGACGATGTGCATCGGCGGCGGCCAGGGCCTGGCCGCCATCTTCGAGCGGGTCTGATCAGCCCGCCCGCGCCGTGAGCACACAGAACTCATTGCCTTCAGGGTCCGCCAACGTCACCCACGGCACGTCCCCCTGTCCGATGTCCACCCGCGAAGCCCCCAGCGCGATGAGCCGGGCGACCTCAGCCGCCTGGTCTTGCGGCCGAAAGTCGAGATGCAGGCGGTTCTTCACGATCTTCGCGTCGGGGACGGTCGTGAACAGCAGTCCAGGCAGCTGATTCTCGCTCGGCCGGATCTCGAACTCGTTCGGCTCGTCACACACCACCACCCAGCCGAGCGCCTCCACCCACCATCGCCCCAGCGCCTCCGGATCCGCGGAGTCGACCATGACCTGTTCCCATTCCAAACCCATGGTGGGCACCCTACCGACGGCCCTGGCGGGCTCCGCCGGAAAACGGGATGGCACCATTACCGATGGCGGCCGGTGGCGCTGACCAACCCCAGTGCCCCGGTCGCCCTCGAAGGACCTGTGGCCGCCACTGGTCAAAGTGGCTGTCCAAGGCGGTTACCCTGTGTCCGTGCCCTCTCCGACCACGTCACGCCGTGTCGCCATGCTCACCCTCGGGTGTGCCCGCAATGAAGTCGACTCCGAGGAACTCGCCGGTCGCCTCTCCGGCGGCGGCTGGGACCTGGTCGACCTCGAAGGCGACAACGCGGCCCCGGACGTCATCGTGGTCAACACCTGCGGCTTCGTCGAGTCCGCCAAGAAGGACTCCGTCGACACGCTCCTCGCCGCCGCCGACACCGGCGCGAAGGTCGTCGCCGTCGGGTGCATGGCCGAGCGCTACGGCGCCGAGCTGGCCGAGAGCCTGCCCGAGGCCAGCGCGGTCCTCGGCTTCGACCACTATCCGGACCTCGCCGAGCGCCTCGGCGACATCGTGCAGGGCCACGCCATCCCCTCGCACACCCCGGTCGACCGCCGCACGCTGCTGCCGATCACGCCCGTGCAGCGCCAGGAAGCGGCCACCGACGTCACCGTCCCCGGCCACGGCTGGGGCCCGCGGGTCATGCGCAAGCGCCTCGACGACGCCCCCGTCGCCTCGCTGAAGATCGCCTCCGGCTGCGACCGCCGCTGCTCGTTCTGCGCGATCCCGTCCTTCCGCGGCTCCTTCGTCTCCCGCACTCCCGACGAGATCGTCGCCGAGGGCGCGTGGCTGGCCGAGCAGGGTGTGCGCGAACTGGTCCTGGTCAGCGAGAACTCCACCTCCTACGGCAAGGACCTCGGCCGCGAGCACGCCGGACAGGGCGCCCTCGAAGCCGTCCTGACCCGCCTGGCCGCGATTCCCGGCGTCGACCGGGTGCGCGTGTCCTACCTGCAGCCCGCCGAGACCCGCCCGAACCTGGTGCGTGCCATCGCCACCACCGAGGGGGTCGCGGACTACTTCGACATGTCGTTCCAGCACTCCAGCGAGACCGTGCTGCGCCGCATGCGCCGCTTCGGCAATACCGAGTCGTTCCTCGGCCTGGTCAAGCAGATCCGCGAGCTGTCGCCCGCCGCGGGCATCCGCAGCAACGTCATCGTCGGCTTCCCCGGCGAGACCGAGGACGACGTCGACGAACTCGCCCGGTTCCTCACCGAGGCCAAGCTCGACGCGGTCGGCGTGTTCGGCTACTCCGACGAGGACGGCACGGAGGCGGCGCGGCTGGGAGGCAAGCTCGACCCGCGGGTCGTGGCCGAGCGGGTCGCGCGCCTGTCGGAGCTCGTCGAGCAGCTCACCGCGCAGCGGGCGGAGGATCGGGTCGGCGACGAGGTGTTGGTGCTCGTCGAGCGAGTGGAGGGTGGCGAGTGCGCCGGCCGGGCCGCGCACCAGGGACCAGAGGTGGACGGCGAATGCCTGCTCACCGGTGAGGCGGAGCTGATGGTGGGCGACCTGGTTCGCGGAAAGGTGGTCGGTGCGGAGGGTGTGGACCTGATCGTGGCTCCGGTCGAGAACATCGAGGCCTCGCACATGAGCGAGCTTGCGAGCGAATCAATGAACACAGCTCGCGAGCATGCGAACGAGTCAATGTCACAGGGCGACCGCGAGCGGCGACACCGAGCCCGCGAGGGGTCGTCGTGAGTTCCACGCCGGCCGACGGCACGCCGCCACCCGACGCCCGGGTGACGGCCGTCCCGGTCCCCCTCGTCAACGTCGCGAACATCCTGACGGTGACCCGGCTCGCGCTGGTGCCGGTGTTCCTGCTGACCCTGTTCGCCGCGGAGGACTCGACCGGCTGGCGGCTGACCGCCGCGTTCGTGTTCGCCGTCGCCTCGGTCACCGACCACGTCGACGGGCGGCTGGCCCGCAAGTTCGGGCTGGTCACCGACTTCGGCAAGGTCATCGATCCGATCGCGGACAAGGCGCTGACCGGAGCCGCCCTCATCGGGCTGTCGATCATCGGCGAGCTGCCGTGGTGGGTCACCGTCACGATCGCCGTCCGGGAGGTCGGCGTGACGCTGCTGCGGTTCTGGGTGATCCGGTACGGCGTGATCGCGGCCAGCTTCGGCGGCAAGGCGAAGACGCTCATCCAGATCGTCGCGATCGGGATGTTCCTGCTGCCGTTGCCCGCGTGGTTCGACCCGGTCGAGTGGACCGCGATGGGCGTCGCGGTGGCACTGACCGTCGTCACCGGCGTCGACTACGTGATCCGGGCGATCCGCCTGCGCGCCAGTGGCTAGGAACCCACTCGCCGATCTGCTCGGCCTCGACGCCGAACACCTGACCGACCTGATCGTGACCCTGCGCGAGCGCGGGGAGACCGTCGCGACCGCCGAGTCGCTCACCGGCGGGCTGGTCGTTGCCGCGCTGACCAGCGTGCCCGGGTCGAGCAAGGTCGTGCGGGGCGGCGTGGTCGTGTACGCGACGTCGCTGAAGAACGAGCTCGCCGGCGTGGACGCGGCCGCGCTCGCCGAGCACGGCGCGGTGCATCCGCTGATCGCCGAGCAGCTGGCCAGGGGCGCCCGGATCACCTGCCGGGCGAGCTGGGGGATCGGGCTCACCGGCGTCGCCGGACCCGACCTGCAGGACGGGGTGGAACCCGGCGTGGTCCACCTGGCGGTGGCCGGCGCCGGCGGCACGACCGTGCACACGATCGGGATCGACGGCAACCGCCACCAGGTCCGCGCGGGTGCGGTGCGCGCGGCGTTCGACCTGTTCAGCTCGCAGTTGGCGGAGCCGGCCGCTGGGTGATCTCGACTGTGGCTCCAGGCGCGGGCACTACCTTCGGGAACATCGGGACGCGCTCGATCGTTCGCTTGTGGCGGACGCGCGGTGATGTCGCTGCCGATGATCGTGCGGTCTCGGTAACGTGGACACTGTGCCCGACCCGACTTTCGGGCGGTTGATCTTGGAGGGAGGCGCGCGATGGCCGTGCTGTTGCGTGAGGCGATCGGTGATCGACTCCGGCATGCCCGCACCAACCAGAGCCGCACGCTCCGCGAGGTCTCCCGCGCGGCGCGGGTGAGCCTGGGGTACCTCTCCGAGGTCGAGCGGGGGCGCAAGGAGG
Source organism: Gemmatimonadales bacterium (assembly GCA_050733355.1). GTDB lineage: Bacteria > Gemmatimonadota > Gemmatimonadetes > Gemmatimonadales > GWC2-71-9 > DASQPE01. The sequence goes on from JBOHSY010000101.1 coordinate 29,251, forward strand.
CGTCGAGCGAGCTGCTGGCCGCGATCTGTGACGCGCTGGAGCTGCCGCTGTCCCAGCTGCTGCACCACGTGGCGAGCGACATGGGGGCGCTGGACTCGGTGGACCACCGGGTACCCGAGCCGGCCGAGCGCCCGGAGCGGACCGAGGCGATGGACGCCATGGATGCGATGGACGCCATGGATGCGGCGGGCGACGACCGGCGTTCGGCGGTCGATGGCGTCGAGGGCGGCCGGCTGGTCCCGGCCACGGTCGGCGAGAACCTGGCCGACCTACGCATCCAGCCCGTGCTCAGCCACCGGATGGAGGCCTCCCTCGGGGGCCACCGGATGGGCGCGGTGTTCGCCGCCTGATCGTCTGGGTTGATCGTCGGGGCTGACCGTCCGGGCCACTAGACTCCGGTGCCACGCAAGGAATCGGAGGTTCGTGCTGCTCACCACCGTGCTCATCGTCGTCCTCGTCGTGATCGGCATCGCGGCGGTGGTGAGCGTGCCGCTGATGATCCGCAGCACCCGCCGGCAGGTCGTCGAGGACGTGTCGCCTGGCGCCCGCCGGCCGATCATGGGCAGCCCTGCTCAGGTGTGGGTGTCACGCGGCGAGCGGGTACTGCGCGAGCTCGGCACGACGCTCGGGGAGCACGCCGCGCTGCACGGGATCTCCGAGGACGCCGCACACGTCGTCGTGGAGCTGCGGCTCACCGCGCGCCAGGTCGCAGAGCTCGACCACGCGCTGGCCGGGATCCCGGTGCCGTCGCTGGAGGAGGAGCGCCGCACGCTCGCCACGGCGCTCGCCGAGGCCGAGGGCGGTCCGGCCGCCGCGGACCTCGCCCGGTCCCACGAGGCGGTGTCCGCGCGCATCGCCGCGGCCGAGCGGCAGCGTGAGCAGCGGGACGCGCTGCTGGCGAAGATGCAGGCCATGGTCACCGAGCTGGAGCGGGCGCGCGACGAGCTGGCCGAGCTGATCAGCGGGGCCGCGACCGACCTCAGCCCGCACGGCGGCGCGACCGACACCGCCACCGCCCAGCTCACGGGTAGGCTCGATGCCCTGAGGGAGGGCCTCGTGGAGGTCCGGCAGGCGTCCAACCCTGAGATCGGTCCGGGCGGTCAGGGCTAACCCTGAATCGGTACCTGATTTCGACCGGGTCCGGTGGTGAGGACGACCGAGGACCTGACACGATGGAACCCACAGCGATGACGGGGCGTTGCCATACCAACTGCGTAAGCGGCCCGGAGTGGCAGCCAGAAGCGGACCAGCACGGAGAAGGCAGGCGGAGGAGATGGCCAACCCGTTCGTGAAGTTCTGGAAGTACCTCATGGCAGCCTTCTCGTCGAAGATCGACGAGCACGCCGACCCGAAGGTACAGATCCAGCAGGCCATCGAGGAGGCCCAGCGTCAGCACCAGGCGCTGTCCCAGCAGGCGGCCGCGGTGATCGGCAACCAGCGGCAGTTGGAGATGAAGCTCAACCGCCAGCTCGGCAATGTCGAGAAGTTGCAGTCCTCCGCGCGCCAGGCGCTGGTGCTCGCCGACGAGGCGCGGTCCAAGGGCGACGAGGCGAAGGCCACCCAGTTCGAGCAGGCGGCGTCGTCGTTCGCGACGCAGCTCGTCACGGCCGAGCAGGACATCGAGGACCTGAAGACGCTGCACGACCAGGCGCTGCAGGCGGCCACGCAGGCGAAGTCCGCGGTCGAGCGCAACGCGATGATGCTGCAGAACAAGCTCGCCGAGCGCACGAAGCTGCTGAGCCAGCTCGAGCAGGCGAAGATGCAGGAGCAGGTCTCCAAGAGCCTCAACCAGATGAGCGAGCTGG
>JBOHSY010000102.1:0-21282 GCA_050733355.1 Gemmatimonadales bacterium
TCCACATGGGGAAGAACACCCGCAGCACCGTGGTGTCGAAGGGGATCAGCGCGGGGCGGGGGAACAACAGCTACCGCGGGCTGATCAAGATGCTGCCGAAGGCGGCCGGCGCGCGGAACTACACCCAATGCGACTCGATGCTGATCGGGAACGGCTGCGGGGCGAACACGTTCCCCTATATCGACGTGCAGAATCCGACCGCATCGGTGGAGCACGAGGCGTCTACCTCGAAGATCGGTGAGGACCAGATCTTCTACTGCAAGCAGCGGGGCCTCAACACCGAGAACGCGATCTCGATGATCGTGAACGGCTTCTGCAAGGAAGTCTTCCAGGAGCTGCCCATGGAGTTCGCGGTGGAAGCGCAGAAGCTGCTCGGCGTGAGCCTCGAAGGCAGCGTAGGCTAGGAGCTATTGGCTATCCGCTATCCGCTATCGGCTCTGTCCGCGGTCATGCCAGGACTCCCGCGGCCGCCGAGCGACGGCGCCGACCGCGGATAGCGGATGCCGATAGCGGATAGCGGATAGCTGATAGCCATTTATAGCTGATAGCCATTTAGGGAGAGTACATGCTGGAGATCAAAGACCTGCGGGCATCGGCGGGCGACAAGGAGATCCTCACCGGCATCACGCTCACCGTGCGGCCGGGCGAAGTGCACGCCATCATGGGCCCAAACGGCTCGGGCAAGAGCACCCTCGCGCAGGTGCTCGCCGGACACCCCGCCTACGAGGTGACGGGCGGCGAGGCGCGCTTCGAGGGCCAGGATCTGCTCGACATGGAGCCGGAGGAGCGTGCCAGGGCGGGCATCTTCCTCGCCTTCCAGTACCCGGTCGAGATCCCCGGCGTGACCAACGCCTACTTCCTGCGGGCCGCATACAACGAGCTGCGGAAGGCGCGGGGTGAGGAGGAGGTCGATCCGATCGACTTCCTCGAGATCCTCGAGGAGAAGCTCAAGCTCGTCGATTGGGGCCCGGACATCATGAGCCGCGCGGTGAACGCGGGCTTTTCCGGCGGCGAGAAGAAGCGGAACGAGATCCTCCAGCTCGCCGTGCTCGAGCCCAAGCTCGCGATCCTCGACGAGACCGACTCCGGCCTCGACATCGACGCGCTGCGCACCGTGGCAGCCGGCGTCAACCAGCTCCGAGGCCCCGATCGCGCGTTCGTGGTCGTGACCCACTACCAGCGGCTGCTCAACTACATCGTGCCCGACTACGTGCACGTGCTCTCCGGCGGGCGGATCGCGAAATCGGGCGGCAAGGAGCTCGCGCACGAGCTCGAGGCGCGCGGCTACGATTGGGTCGAAGAGGCGGCGGGGGTCGCGTGATCGAGACGTATCAGCGCCACTTCGAGGCGTTCGCCGCAAACGGCGGCCGGGAAGGGCCAAGCTGGCTGCCTGAGCTCCGTCGGGCGGCCATGGATCAGTTCACCCGGGTCGGGTTCCCCACCTCGCGCGACGAGGAGTGGCGCTTCACCCCGGTGTCGCCCATTGCCCACGCCGAATTCCGTCCCGCGACGCCGGCGACGCTCGATCGCGCCGCGCTCGCGCCCTACCTGTTCGGGCACGCCGAATGGCCGCAGCTCGTCTTCGTGAATGGCAAGCTCGCGCCGGAGCTGTCGTCGGTCCCGGACCTGCCGGCCGGCGTCCGGGTAGGTAGCCTGGCGGCGGCCCTCCGGTTCGATCCGGCGCTCGTCGAGCCGCACTTGTCGCGCTACGCGCGGCCGGACACTACCGCGTTTACGGCGCTCAACACGGCGCTGATGCGGGACGGCGCGTTCGTGCACGTACCCGCCGGCACGACGCTCGACCTGCCGGTGCACCTGCTCTTCGTCACGACCGCCGAGGCCGGCGGGGCGGTGGCCCATCCCCGGAATCTGATCGTCGTGGAGCGGGGCGCCCGCGCGTCCGTGGTGGAGAGCTACGTCGGCCTCGGCGGCGACGCGACGTACTTCACCAACGCCGTCACGGAGGTGTTCTCGGGCGAAGACGCGTGGACCGAGCACACCCGGCTGCAGCGAGAAGGCGACCGGGCCTACCATGTGGGCCTGACGCAGGTGGACCAGGCGCGGGGCAGCCACTACCGCTCGTTCACGCTCGCCATGGGCGGCGCCATCAGCCGCCACAACCTGCACGTGCAGCTCAGCGCGCCCGGCATCGAGACCCTCATGTACGGTCTCTACCTCGCGCGCGGTGAGCAGGTGGTGGACAACCACACGGCCATCTTTCACGATCATCCCAACTGCAACAGCTGGGAAGTCTACAAGGGTGTCCTGGAGGACCGGTCCCGCGCCGTGTTCAACGGCAAGGTGTTCGTGAAGCCGGAGGCGCAGAAGACGGACGCCAAGCAGACGAATCGCAACCTGCTGCTCTCCGAGACGGCCAAGGTCGATACCAAGCCCCAGCTCGAGATCTTCGCCGACGACGTAAAGTGCACCCACGGAGCGACCGTCGGGTTCCTCGACCCGAGCGCGCAGTTCTACCTCCGTAGCCGCGGGATACCGGCCGACGCCGCGCGGCGCTTGCTCACGTACGCGTTCGCCGCCGAGGTCGTGAACGAGGTGGCGCTCGAGCCGGTGCGGCAGGAGCTGGACCGGCTGGTGCACGCACGGCTGGCCGACTGAGCCGATGAACCGAAGAGCCGAAGAGCCGAAGAGCAGAGGTGGCGCGGCCGGCATCGCGAACGGAGCGATCGCCGAGGCGGAGCCTGCTGCTCCTCCGCTCAGCTCTTCGGCTCCTCTGGATGTGTCCAGGATCCGGAAGGATTTCCCGATTCTCGCGACCACCGTGCGGGGCAAGCCGCTGGTCTACTTCGACAACGCCGCCACCACCCAGAAGCCGCAGGTCGTCATCGACGCGCTGGCGCGGTACTACGCGGCCGAGAACGCCAACATCCATCGCGGCGTGCATTGGCTGAGCGAGCGGGCGACCGCGGCGTACAACGGCGCCCGCGGGCGCGTCGCGCGATTCCTTGGCGCCGGCTCCGCCCGCGAGGTGGTGTTCACCCGCGGCGCCACCGAGGCGATCAATCTCGTCGCCCAGAGCTGGGGGCGCGCGTTTCTCCGCGCCGGCGACGAAGTGCTCGTCACCGGCATGGAGCACCATGCGAACATCGTCCCGTGGCAGCTCCTCGCCGAGCAGACCGGGACGGTGCTCCGTCCGGCCCCGGTCACGGATGAGGGCGAGCTCGACCTGGACGCGTTCGAGCGGCTGCTCACCGACCGGGTCAAGCTCGTCTCGGTCGTGCATCTCTCGAACGCGATAGGCACCATCAATCCGGTGCGCCGGATCGCCGATCTCGCTCACGCGCGCGGCATCCCGATCCTGGTGGACGGCGCGCAGTCCGTCTCGCATCTCGACGTGGACGTGACGGCGCTCGACTGCGACTTCCTGGTGTTCTCTGGGCACAAGGTTCTCGGTCCGACCGGCATCGGCGCGCTGTGGGCCCGAGAGGCGCTGCTGGAGCGGATGCCGCCGTGGCAGGGCGGGGGGGACATGATCTCGAGCGTGAGCTTCGAGGGCTCCACCTGGGCCGCGCACCCGAACAAGTTCGAGGCCGGCACGCCGCACATCGCGGGGGCGATCGGGCTCGCGGCGGCGCTGGACTATCTCGACGGCGTGGGCCGCCGGGCAGTAGTCGCGCACGAGCACGATCTGCTGACGTACGCCGCCGAGCGCGTCGGCTCGCTGCCGGGGGTTCGTTTGATCGGCATGGCGCGCGAGCGCGCGAGCATCCTCAGCTTTGCCGTCGAGGGCGTCCACCCGCACGACGTCGGCGCGCTGCTCGACGACGAGGGCGTGGCGGTGCGGGCCGGCCACCATTGCGCGCAGCCGATCATGGCGCGGTTCGGCGTCCCGGCGACCGCGCGGGCGTCGTTCGCCCTGTACAACACGCGACGCGAAGTGGACGTCCTGGTGCGCGGCATCGCCCGGGTACGGCAGGTGTTCGCTTGAGCGGCATCGGCCAGCTGTACCAGGAGCTGATCCTCGAGCACAATCGGTCCCCCCGGAACTACCGCCGAATGGAGGGCGCGACCGGACACGCCGAGGGTCGCAATCCACTCTGCGGCGACGATCTCTCGGTGTGGCTGAAGCTGGATGGGGACATCGTGGCGGACGTGAGCTTTCAAGGGTCGGGGTGCGCCATCTCGAAGTCGTCGGCGTCGCTCATGACGGCGGCCCTCAAGGGGCGCACCCGCGCCGAGGCGCTCCGCATGTTCGAGCAGTTCCAGGGGCTGGTGACCGGCGCGCTGCCCCCCGAGGCCGCGCGTGACGATCTCGGGAAGCTCGCCGTGTTCTCCGGCATCTCCGAGTTCCCGATCCGCGTCAAATGCGCCACGCTCGCCTGGCACGCGATGAAAGCTGCGATGGCCGGCGCCGGCCAGAGCGTGAGCACCGAGTGATGGTCGACCCGATCCCGATGAAAGGAGTCGCATAGCATGCCGTACGATCCTCGTCTCGTCGCGCCGATGCGTGGCGAGATGGTGCAGATGGGCGCGCGCGAGCTCACCAGCGTCGCCGAGGTGGACCAGGCGCTCGGCGACCAGCGGGGCACCACGCTCGTGTTCGTCAATTCGGTCTGCGGCTGCGCAGCCGGCAACGCGCGGCCGGCGCTCCGTCTCGCGCTCGCGCACCCGGTGCGGCCGCAAGAGACGGTTACGGTATTCGCCGGGCAGGACCTCGAGGCCACGGCGCGCGCACGGCAGTATTTCCCCGACTACGCCCCCAGCTCGCCGTCGATGGCGCTGCTGCGCGATGGCGAGGTCGTGCATTTCCTGCACCGCCACCAGATCGAGGGCCGGTCGCCGCACGACGTCGCGGCGAATCTCACGGCGGCGTTCGACAAGTACTGTGGCGCGACGGTCTGATCCGGTGGGTCACGTTTTCCATCCGGGCCATCAGCAGCTGCACGGCATCACGGTCATCGTCGAAACGACCGGCACACTCACGTACGTCGGCCGCTTCGATCACGAAGACGATGCCGGCGTGCATCTGCTCGACGTCGGCATGCACGATGCGAGCGGCGGCGGCTCGCGCGATGAGTACCTCGAGCGCACCGCGCGCTTCGGGATTCGCGCCGAGCGCAAGCATCTGGTCGTCCCGCGCGCCGGCATCGCCGCGATTCGCCGCCTCGGCTGATGTGCGGCGCGCCTCGCGCGCGCCCACCCGCCGCTAGATTCCGTCCCATGCGCGGCTACGACGTCATCGTCATCGGTGGAGGTCACGCCGGCACGGAGGCCGCGGCCGGCGCCTCCCGCCTGGGCGCCCGCACGTTGCTGCTCACCCAGCAACTCGACACCATCGGCCAGATGTCCTGCAATCCCGCCATCGGCGGGATCGCCAAGGGCACGGTGGTGCGCGAGGTGGACGCGCTCGGCGGCGTCATGGGGCGCGCGACCGATCGAGCCCGCATCCAGTTCCGGATGCTCAACCGATCCAAGGGCCCCGCGGTCTGGTCTCCACGCGCGCAGTGCGATCGCGCGCTCTATCGCGGGGCGGTCCGCTCGCTCCTCGAGCGCCACCCGCGGCTGAGTTTCGCCCAGGGAACGATTACGGCGCTGGTGCTCGAGGGTGGCCGCGTTCGGGGCGTCGTGACGACCGACGGACGCCGCTTTGACGCGCCGTCCGTCGTGCTCACGGCGGGCACCTTCCTTCGCGGTCGCATCCACATCGGCGTCGACACGGCGCTGCCCGGTGGGCGAGCCGGCGAGCCGCCGTCGCTGCAGTTGTCGCAAGCACTTGCAGCACAAGGAGTTACGCTACTTCGCTTCAAGACAGGAACGCCGCCACGCATCGACGGCCGCACCGTAAATTTTTCGGCGCTCGAGCGTCAGGACGGCGATGCGGATCCCTACTGGTTCTCGTTCCTGGAGCGCGCGTCTCACCCGGAGCAGCTCCCGTGCTGGCTGACATACACGGGGGCGCGGTTGCGTGAGCTGGTCCAGACGCGGCTGTCGGAGTCGGCGATGTACGGCGGCGCGATCAGTGCGCGGGGTCCGCGGTACTGCCCATCGATCGAAGACAAGGTGTTGCGATTTCCCCGCGCCGAGCGCCATCAGGTGTTTCTGGAACCCGAAGGACTCGGCACGAGGGAGATGTACGTGAACGGCCTTTCGACCTCGCTGCCACCGGCCGTACAGCTCGAGTTGCTGCACACCGTGCCTGGTCTCGAAAACGCGGAGATGACGCGGCCCGGCTACGCCATCGAGTACGACTACTTCCCGCCGACTCAGCTGGACCCCACGCTGGAGAGCAAGGTGCTGGCGGGTCTCTTCCTCGCCGGTCAGGTAAATGGCACGACGGGTTATGAGGAGGCTGCCGGCCAGGGCATCGTCGCCGGTATCAATGCCGCGGCGGCGGCGCTCGGCCGTGCGCCGCTGGTGTTACGGCGCGACCAGGCGGTGATCGGCACACTGGTCGATGACTTGGTCACGAGAGGTGTGGACGAGCCATACCGCCTGTTCACGTCGAGGGTGGAGTACCGGCTGCTGCTGCGTCAGGAGAATGCGCTTCGGCGGCTTGCGCCGGTCGCGCTCGAGCTCGGGCTCTGGACGGACGTCGAGCGCGCCACGGCGGAGCGGCGCATGGAGGCCGAGGATCGGACCCTGGAGCTGGCGTCCGCCACCCGCCTGGATCCCGACGCCGTCAATCCGGTTTTAGTGGCCGCCGGCGGACAGCCCGTGGCCCAAGCGGCCCGGGCCGGCGAGTTGGCGAAGCGTCCCGGCGTATCGTTGGCAGCGTTGCTCCTGGCGGCGGGCACGGAGCCGGTGGACGGCGAAGCCTGCGAATGGGCGGACATCGAACTGAAATACGAGGGGTACCTGGACCGGGAGCGTGCGGCTGCCGTCCGCCTCGCGGAGCTGGACGACCTGGAGATTCCTTCGTCGGTGCGCTACGCGGAGCTTTCTGCAATTTCTTATGAAGCTCGAGAGAAGCTCGGTCGGGTTCTGCCCCGCACCCTCGGCCAGGCGGGTCGGATTCCAGGTGTCTCGCCGAGCGACTTGCAGAACTTGGTCCGAGAGATCGTGCGTGGCCGCGTTTCACGTGAAACGGGGGCTGACGAGACTCGATAAACCCGCCTGTACGCCGCCGCGTCCTTCAAGCATTCGCCGACCATCTTGGCCCCCACCCCCCGTTCCGACCACCCAGCGGCGCTTACCTCGCGCCCGCCCGCCAAGTGCTCCCACTTCGGGGATCCCTCCCCGGCGTGGACCGACTATCAAGGCGGCACGCGGATCGGCGACTCGTCCGGCCGACATGGAAGGACGCGGTACGCGCGATGGAGGGCGATCGCTGGGGGACCGGCGGTGAGGACCCTTCGGGCGCTCAGGACGCCGATGGCCGCTCCGCGTTTCACCTGAAACACCCGATGACGTTTCGCGAGTAAGCTATGTCGCTCTGCACGCTTGGACACTATATTGGCAAATGCCGCCCCGATTGAGGCGCTGGGCGCCATTCACGCGACAAATACACATAAGTGGTTGTCGTTTAACTACTTACACTAAATGACCCGCATCATCGCCATCGCCAATCAAAAGGGCGGCGTCGGGAAGACCACGACCGCTGTCAACCTGGCTGCGTCGCTCGCCATCGCCGAACGGCGAACGCTGCTCGTGGATGCCGACCCGCAGGGCAACGCAACCAGCGGCGTCGGGATCGCGAAGGATCAAGTCAACGTGTCCCTCTATGAGGCATTGGTGGAGGGACGTCCCGCAGAGGCCGCGGTCCTGCGTCACGAGTCGCTTCCCCATCTCGACGTGCTGCCGGCCACCCAGGATCTCGTCGGCGCCGAGCTCGAGCTCGTGGGGCGCGACGGCCGCGAGTTCGCGCTTCGCCGCGCGCTGCACGGCCTCGACGGCCGCTACGACTTCCTGCTCGTGGATTGCCCCCCGTCGCTCGGCCTGATCACCCTCAACGTGCTCACGGCCGCCGATGGCGTCGTCATCCCGATACAGTGCGAGTATTACGCGCTGGAGGGCATCTCGCAGCTCCTTAATACCGTGCGACTCGTACAACAGAACTTCAACCCGGCACTCGCGATCGACGGCGTGCTGCTTACGATGTTCGACTCGCGGCTCAACCTCTGTCGCCAGGTCGCGGACGACGCGAAAGAGTATTTCGGCGCGCAGGTCTTCCGCACTCCCGTGCCGCGCAACGTGCGGCTCGCGGAAGCGCCCAGCTTCGGCAAGCCCATTCTGCTCTACGATGTGCAGTCCGTCGGCGCGAAGAGCTATCTCGCGATCGCGCAGGAACTGCTGCAACGGCTGGAAGGCTCGTCGTCCGATGCGCCGGAATCGGGGGCCGCGGAGGCCGAGCCCGGCCTCGAGCCCGAGCCGAACCCCGATCCCGCTGAACCGGAGCCGGAGCGCACGCCGGAGGTGACGCCATGACGGAGGTCAGACGGCTCGGCCGCGGGCTCGAAGCCCTGCTCGGCCCGATCACGCGGGAGCAGGCCGAAGCGACGGGTGCGCTGCGCGATCTGCCCGTGAGCCGGATGCAACCGAATCCATACCAGCCGCGCACGCGCGTCGACGAGGCGGCGCTGGGCGAGCTCACCGCGTCGATCGAGGCCTCCGGACTGCTGCAACCCGTCGTCGTGCGACCACGGGGGTCCGGCTACGAGCTGATCGCGGGCGAACAACGGTGGCGGGCGGTGCAGCGCCTGGGCTGGCCCACGATCCCCGCGGTGATCAAGGATGTGAACGACCAGACCCTCCTCACCCTGGCGCTGGTCGAAAACCTGCAGCGCAACGACCTGTCCGCGATCGACGAGGCACTGGGCTACCGCCGGCTCATGGATCAATTCGCGGTGCCGCAGGCCGAGGTGGCACGTCTGGTGGGGCGAAGCCGATCCACCGTTGCCAATCTGGTGCGGCTGCTCCGCCTTCCGTCCGAGGTGCGCGAGCTGGTGCACCAGGGGACGCTCTCCGAAGGGCACGCGCGCGCGCTGCTCGCGCTCGAGAACGACGACGCGATCGTGCGGCTTGCGACGCTAGCCGCCGCCGAGGGCTGGTCCGTGAGGGAGATCGAAGAGCGCGTACGCGGCGAGGGGCGGACGTCGCCCGCTATCCGCCGACGCCGCGACGCGAAGACGCTCTCTCCCGACGCCCGGCGCGTCGAGGAAGTGCTCCGACGGCGGCTCGGCACCGACGTCAAGCTGCATCCGCGACGGCGCGGCCGCGGATTTCTCACGATCCAGTATTACTCCAACGACGATCTCAGCCGACTGCTCGAGCTGCTGTTGGGCGAGCCGTACGGCGGATGAGCCGGCGCGCGTTTACGGTCCTGGTCCAGCGCGACGGCTCGCTCGATTCCAGGACGTACCGGGTGCCCGTCTGGGCGGTCCGGATGGCGATGGGCGCGGCCGCACTGGTCGGGGCTGTGCTGCTCGCGCTCGTAGTGCTGTGGGGGCCGATCGTACGGGCAGCCGCTCGGGTGCCCGGGCTCGAGGGCCGCGTCGCGCGGCTGCAGGCCGAGAACGCCAAGATCGTCGAGCTGAGCGCGGCGGTCGACAGCCTCGAGCAGCGATATGGACAGGTCCGCCGGATGCTGGGGGCGGACATCGTTCCCACCCCGGTTGGCCGGGTGTCCCCACTCCCGGTGGCACCTGCCATCCGCGCGCGCATGCCGACGGCGCCGGTCGGTGCCGCCGCCGACAGTCTCGCCCCGCCGCGTCGCTGGCCGCTGGATGAATCCGGGTTCATGACCCGGGGCCAGGTGACCGACAGCGGGCGCGAGGAGACCCATCCCGGGCTCGATATCGCCGTGCCGATCGGCAGCCTGGTACGGGCGTCGGGCGCGGGAACGGTGGCGCAAACCGGCGCGGATCCGGAGTACGGCGCTTTCGTATTGCTACAGCATCGCGACAGCTATCAGACAATGTATGGCCACCTGGCCCGAATCCTCGTCGATTCGGGCTCGACCGTGCAGCCCGGCGATGCGATCGGCCTGTCGGGCAACAGTGGCCGCTCGACCGCACCCCACCTCCACTTCGAGATCCGCCGTCACGGCGTGTCACTCGATCCGCTGACCCTGGTCAAGGACAACAGACGATGAGCCTTTTTTCGCCCAGTCATCCGCGCGACGAGCAGGGGAACGAGCTGCGCCGCCGGAAGAGCGATCAGATGCCCTTCTCCATCATCGCCAAGGACATGTCGATCGTGGGCGATTTGGAGACCGAGGGGGTGGTACGCATCGAGGGCCGGATCCGGGGCACGGTGAGGGCGGCCAGCCAGGTGCTGATCGGCCAGGGGGCGCAGGTCGAGGGGGACCTCCACACGCGGGAAGCGGTAGTGGGCGGCGACGTCGTGGGCTCCATCCACGCGATTGAGCGGGTGGAGCTCCAGGCGACCGCTTCCGTCACCGGAAACATCCACACCCCGAGGATCGCGGTCATGGAGGGTGGCAAGGTGAGTGGTGAGGTGAGGATCCAGGAGCCGGCGACGACGGAACAGAGCTGAGGACCTCAGGGAAAGCGTCACAAGTGGCGACAATGCACAGATGGTGGCTTGCTGCCGTCATCATGCTGTCGCTGGTCGGCTGCGGGAGCCGGCCGGCCGAGCCCGGCATGCGCGTCGCTCTCATCACTCCGGGGTCGATCGCTGACGCCGCCTGGAACGCCGGTGCGTACCAGGGTCTCCTGCGCATCCGGGACTCGCTCGGCGTCTCGATCTCGCACGTCGAGGCTCGCACCCCAGCGGAACAGGAGGAAGCGCTCCGGACGTACGCCGCCCAGGGGTACGATCTCATATTCGCTCACGGGTTCGAGTTTCAGGGCGCGGCGGAGCGGGTGTCCGCCCAGCATCCCCGCCCGGTCCTGATCGTCACGTCGGGAGAGCGAGCGGTCGGAAACGTGGTGCCGCTCATCTACCGGCTGGAGCAGGCCAGCTACCTGGCGGGGATGGTGGCCGGCGGGGTGACCCGGTCGCAGGTGCTGGGGTTCGTCGGCGGAATCGAGCTACCACCCATCGAGGCGGCCTACCGGGGCTGGGTGCGGGGTGCACGGGCCACCAACCCGAAGGTGGATTCACGGAAGATTTACCTCAACAGCTTCGACGACGCCGCGGCCGGGCGGGAGGCGGCGCTGGCCCTGATCCGCGCCGGTGCAGACGTCTTCCATCACAACGCGGATGCGGCGGCATTGGGGCTGTTCCAGGCCGTACGCGAGACCCCCGGCATCTACGTATTTGGCGCGAACGCGGACCAGAGCGCCGTCGCGCCGGACCGGGTTCTGGGCTCGGCCATCATCGACCTGCCCCACTCCTTCCTGCTCGTGGCCCGCGAGGTCGCGTCGGGCACGCTCAAGGCGGAACCTCACGAATACGGGCTCAACAGCGGCGTCATCCGCTACGAGGCGAACCCAGCCCTGGCCGGCGTCGTGCCCGCCGAGCTCGAGGCGCGGGTGCGCGCCGCCGCCGATTCCATCGCGGCGGGCACGCTCCAGACCGCCAGCCCCTTCGCGGGCGCACAATGACCGCCCTGGCGGAGCTGGCCGCCTATCTGGACGACTATCTCCGTATCCGCGAAGTACCCGACGAGCCGAACGCGGTGAACGGGCTCCAGGTGGAAAACGGCGGGCAGGTGGCCAGGATCGTGGCAGCGGTGGACGCGTCGCTCGAAACGATCGTCGGGAGCGGGCGGGCGCGGGCCGGAGAGGGAGTCGCACCGACCCTCCTGCTGGTACATCACGGGCTCTTCTGGGACGGCAACGTGCCGCTGACGGCCCGGCGATTCCGCAAGGTCCGCGCGCTACTCGAGCGCGATACGGCGCTCTACGCCGCCCACATCCCGCTCGACGTTCATCCCGATGTCGGCAACAACGTCGTGCTCGCCATGCGCCTGGGCCTGGCCGTGGCGGGGTGGTTCGGGTCGTACCGGGGCATTCCCATCGGCGTCTGGGGAGAAGCCCCGCCCGCGCTGCGTGATCGCGACGTACTGACCGGCCGCTTGCGCGAGATGCTCGGCGCCAACGCGCGCCTCATTCCCGGCGGGTCCGCCGACGTGCGGCGCATCGGCATCGTGACCGGAGGGGCCGGTACCATGATCACCGCCGCACGCGACGCGGGGCTCGACACCTTCATTACGGGCGAAGGCCCGCATCACACCTACTTCGACGCGATGGAGTGGGGCATGAACGTCGTCTACGCCGGGCATTACGCGACCGAGCAGGCCGGCGTGCAGGCGCTCGCGGCGCATCTCGCCGAGCGCTTCGATCTCACGTGGGAGTTTCATCACCACCCCACGGGGCTGTGACGCCGGCGCTCGAGCTCCATGGCATCCAGAAGCGATTCGGCCCCGTGCACGCGCTGCGCGGGGCCGATTTCACGCTCGCCGCCGGCGAGGTCCACGCGCTGCTCGGCGAGAACGGCGCGGGCAAGTCGACGCTGATGCACGTCGCCGGAGGACTGCTGCGGCCCGATGCCGGGACGGTCGTCGTACGCGGGCGCGCCCTGGTGCTGCACTCACCGCGGGACGCTCGGCGTGCGGGCATCGGGCTGGTCCACCAGCATTTCATGGCGATTCCAGCGCTGAGCGTCGCCGAAAACGTCGCTCTCCTTGCCGACTGGCCAGTCTCACGACCGCGCGAGCTTCGCGAGCGGGTGTGCGACCTCGCCGCCCGGACGGGGCTCACGCTCGATCCCGACGCACGTACGGGCGATCTCACCGTGGGCGCCAGGCAGCGGCTCGAGATCCTCCGGGCGCTGGCCGCCGACGCGTCCGTTCTCCTCCTCGACGAGCCTACGGCAGTGCTGGCGCTGCCCGAGGCGGACGAGGTGCTTCGCCGGCTGCGCGCATATGCGGCCGGAGGCGGCGCGGCGGTGCTCATCACGCACAAGCTCGACGAGGCGCTGGCGGCCGCCGATCGCATCACGGTCCTGCGAGGGGGGCGCGTCGTGCTTTCGGGGCCGGCGGACGGGCAGAGCCCCGTGGGCCTGGCCGCCGCGATGGTCGGCGCGGCCGGCGAACAGTCGGCGCCGCGCGTCGCCCGGGTGCGCCGCACCGAGGCGTCGATCAGTGGCCGTGACCTCGATCTTCGAAGGGAGGACGAGCGGGGCCTGGCGATCCGCGGCGCGACCTTCCAGGTCGCGGCAGGCGAGATCGTCGGGGTCGCGGCGGTCGAGGGGAGCGGCCAGCGCGAGCTGCTCAGGGCCGTCGCCGGCCTTCGTTCACCGGCGGGCGGAGCGCTGGATGTCGCGCGGCCGGTCGCCTTCATCCCCGAGGATCGGACCACAGAGGGACTGATCGGCGAGCTCTCGCTGGCCGAGAACGTTGCGCTCGGGCTCGGGCCCGACGCGCCCTGGGTCCACGCGGGACGAATCGACTGGCCGGCCGTGCACCGCCGGACCGGCGAGCTCGTGGCGCGTTACGGCATCAGAACGGCGGGTGTGGCGATCCCTGCCTTGGCGTTGAGCGGCGGCAACCAGCAGAAGGTGGTCGTCGCGCGGGCGCTCGCGCGCGCGCCGCGCGTGGTCGTCGCCGAGAATCCAACGCGCGGACTCGACGTGCACGCCGCGGAGAGCGTGTGGGGTGAGCTCCGCCGAGTCGCCGGCGAAGGCGCCGCGGTGCTGACATGGTCGAGTGACCTCGACGAGGTCATCGCAAACGCGGACCGTCTTGTAGTGGTCGCGCGTGGGTCGCTGCGCGACGTCCCGGCCGGCGCCGCGCGGAACGCCATCGGCGCGCTGATGCTCGGCGCGGGCATCGAGGCCCCTGGGTGATGCGCGGCTGGGGGGTCGCGGTGCTCGCGTTCGCGGCCGGGCTCGGATTCCTGGCGCTCGGCCTCTCGCTGGCGGGATACGACGCGGGCGCAGCGCTCGGCGCACTCTGGCGCGGTGCGTTCGGGTCATGGTACGCGCTCACGTCGGCGACGCTCGTGCGTGCGGTGCCGCTGGTGGTGATCGGTCTCGGGATCTGCATCGCGTTCAGGGCTGGCGCGTTCAACATCGGGGCGGAAGGCCAGTTCTACGCCGGTGCCATGGCCGCGACCTGGGTGGGGCTCCACCTGGCGAGCGTCCCGCCGGTGCTGGCGATTCCCGGCGTCTGGCTCACTGCGGCCGCTGCCGGCGCGGCGTGGGTGGCGCTGCCGGCATGGCTCAAGCTCCGCTTCGGAGTGCTCGAGGTGATCAGCACGTTGTTGCTGAACTTCGTGGCCGAAGCGCTGGTGAGCTGGATGGTGCAGGGGCCGCTCCAGGAGGCGAAGGGGATCTACCCCCAGAGCGACCCCATCGCCGCCGCGGCGAGACTGCCGCTGGTGCCGGGCACTCGCCTGCACCTGGGCTTCGCCGCCGCGGTCCTGCTGGCGATCGCGCTCGCGTACGTCATGCGCCGTACCTGGTGGGGCTTCGCGCTGCTCGCGGTGGGCGCCGGTCCGCGCGCGGCCGAAGTGAGCGGGCGCATCCCGGTCCGCCGCGTGACGGCGATTGCCCTGCTCGCGTCCGGCGCCGTCGCGGGACTCGCGGGCGGCATCGAGATCGGCGGCGTGTCCTACGCGCTGTTTCAGAGCCTCTCGCCCGGCTACGGCTTCTCGGGCATTGCGGTCGCGCTGCTCGCGCGCCTCCAGCCGCTCGCCGTGCTCGCGGCCGGCATTCTTTTCGGTGCGCTGGAGGCCGGAGCCGGAGCGATGCAGCGGGAGGCCGGCATTCCGGCCGTGCTGGTGTACGTGGTGGAGGCGGTGGTGATCATCGGCGTGCTGCTGGGAGATGCGACGGCGAGACGCGCAGCGCGGGCGGTCGGCCCGGTGCCCGCCGCGTGATCGAGGCCCTCGAGCCGACGGCCGTCGCCGGCGTTCTCGCTGCCGCGGTGCGGGTCGCCACGCCGCTTCTCCTCGCCGCCCTCGGCGAAACGGTCACCGAGCGCGCGGGCGTGATCAATCTCGGCCTCGAGGGCGCGATGCTCGCCGGCGCACTCGCAGCCGCGCTCGGCGCCGCCGAGGCGGGTCCCTGGCAGGGGTTGACGCTCGCGGTACTCGCGGGCGCGCTCATGTCGGCGCTGCTCGGCGCGATCGTGGTGCTCGCGGGCGCCAACCAGATCATCGCCGGCACCGCAGTGACCCTCGGCTGCCTGGGCCTCACCGGCGCCGCGCACCGGGCGTGGGTGGCGACCGGCATCGCCGTGCCGGTCGTGCCCACGCTGGCCCCGGCGCCGATCCCGCTGCTCGCCGAGCTGCCGCTCGTCGGTCCCGCGCTGTTCGCCCAGCCGGCGCCCACGTATTTCGCGCTCCTGCTGGTGCCGGCTCTCTGGTGGTTCCTCTTCCGGACCCGAGCCGGTCTGGCGCTTCGAGCCGCCGGCGAGTCGGCGGCGATGGCGCGGGCCGCGGGCGTGCGGGTCAGGCTCGTCCGGATGGGCGCGACGGTTTTCGGCGGCGCCCTCGCGGGGCTCGCCGGCGCGAGCCTCGTGGGGCAGGTGGGCAGCTTCGCCGAGCGGATGACGGCGGGCCGCGGCTACGTGGCGATCGCCATCGTAGTGCTCGGCCGCTGGCACCCCGCGGGCGTGGCACTCGCGGCGATCGTATTCGGGGCGGCGACCGCGCTCCAGTTCGTCTTCCAGGCGCTGGGTCTGGCCGCTCCGTACCAACTCTTCCTCGTCCTGCCCTACGTCCTCACCCTGCTCGCCCTCGCCGGCGCCGTGGGCCGCACCCGGCCACCAGCCGACCTGGGGCGAGATCCCGCCCCTTCCTGAGAACTGCTTGCACCACAGAGGACGCAGAGAACACAGAGTGTCGCAACAGCGAATTCAAAGCGAGATGGGAGGATACGGAGAACCGCCGCTCGTGGTGAGCGCAGATGCAGGGACCGCGATGCTCGCCTCCCGGTGAATTCTCCCCGGTTTCTGTGTGCTCCGTGTCCGCTGTGGTTCAGTCGTCGTTGGGGGGCGGCCCGAGCCGACGCAGCGACTCGCGAGCGGCGACGATCTGCGCCCGCACCTTGTCACGGAGCGCCGGGACGTCGGCGACCTTGAGACCGGTGGTCTCCACCGGCTCGAGCACGCGCACCTCCGCCTTCGACCGTCCCAGCAGGAACCCCCGTTTGGGCAGGGCCGAGCCGGTACCGGTGAGCGCCAGCGGCAGGATCGGCACGCCGGCGGTGATCGCGAGCCGGAACGCGCCGTCCTTGAACGGCAGCATCTCTCCGCTGACCGAGCGCGTGCCCTCGGGGAAGATCATCACCGACACCTTGCCGGCCAGCACCCGCCTGCACGCCTGAAGCGCCTCGACCGCGCTGCGCCCCTCGCCCCGTTTGACGGGGATGTCGCCGGCGAGCCGCATGAGCCAGCCCAGAAACGGAATGCCGAACATCTCGGCCTTGGACAGCCACTTCATCTCCCAGGGCAGGTGGCTGATGAGCAGGATGTCGGCGAACGATTCGTGGTTGGCGACGACCACGTACGGGCGCCGGGGATCCGGCGGGGGCGAGCCGGAGCGGCGGAAGGTCCAGAGCGGGTTCAGGGCGGCGACCACCACTCCGATCTTCCGGAACATCAGCCCGACCGTGTAGCGGCCGGGATCGGAACCCCTGGTCAGGAGCCGCGCCAGCGCCATGGCGGGCAGCCAGAGGACGATGCAGACGGCGAGCACGATCCAGATCCAGACCGAAACGACTGTTTGCCAGATGCGCGCCATGCCGCGGGATAGGGAAGGAGTCTGCGCGCGGGCCCGAGGGGTGCGCTGGCACACAGCGATCGCGGGCGGCGCGCGGTAACCTTAGCGCGACTCCGCACAACAGGACAGGGGTATTCATGGAGACGGCACCCCGCTCTTCGTTCGAGCCCGATGTCGCGGTGGCCCCGACCGCCCCGAGCCCGGTGACCGGCTCCGAGCCGGACATCGGGCGGATGGGAACCGCCCTCCGGGACCGGGTGGAGATCACCTCGATCGCCATCACGGGCCTTTTCGTTCTCGCCTTCTTCTACACCCTGTACTTCGCGCGCGCGTTCTTCGTGCCGTTGATCCTCGCGCTCATGCTGGACTTCCTGCTGAGCCCGCTGGTGCGCGCGCTCAAGCGCATCCGGATTCCCGAGCCGATCGGGGCGCTGATGGTGCTCCTCAGCGTGTTCCTGGTGATCGCCACGACGGCATACTCGCTGGCGGATCCGGTGCGCGAGTGGGTGGCGAGGGCCCCGGTCACGATCGCCGAAACCCGGGAGGAGCTGCGGCGGCTCCGCCGTCCGGTGGAGCAGGTAACCAGGACGGCGGAGAAGGTGGAGGAGGCGACCAGTGCCGCCACGGCACCGCGGGCGACCGAGGTCGTGGTGAAGGGGCCGAGCCTCAGCGAGCGGCTCTTCGGCACCACGCAATCGATCGTCACGGTCGGCATCGAGGTGTTGATCCTGCTCTACTTCCTGCTCGCGGCGGGCGACCTCTTCCTCCAGAAGCTGATCAAGGTGCTCCCGCAGTTCAAGGACAAGAAACGGGCTGTGACGATCGCGCGTGAGACCGAAGCCGGCGTATCGGCGTATCTGTTCACGATGACGCTGCTGAACATCGGCGAGGGCGTCGTGGTGGCCGTCGCGATGGCGCTGCTGGGGGTGTCCAACGCGGCGCTCTGGGGGGTGCTCGCGGTAGTGTTCGAGTACATTCCCTACGTCGGCGCGTTCGTGCTGGCCGGCATTCTCGCGCTGGTCGGGCTCGCGACGTTCGACGACCTGTGGCGGGCGATGCTGGTGCCCGGCGTGTACATCGCGATCAACTTCGTGCAGGGGAGCTTTCTGGTTCCGATGGTGCTCGGCAAGCGGCTCACGCTGAACCCCGTGGCCATCTTCATCGGGCTGGTATTCTTCTGGTGGATCTGGGGTGTCGCCGGTGCGTTCCTCGCCGTACCGATCCTCGCGACGTTCAAGATCTTCTGCGACCACATCGAGACGCTGCAGCCGATCGGGGAGTTCCTGGGCAAGTGACGAGTGGCAAGTGACGGCTGACAGGCGGCGAGTGACGAGTGACGAGCTGCGGGCGCTGGGATCGCTGTGCCACTGCCTCGATCTCGGTCGCGTGCGCCTGCATCGAGGCGGGGGGCCACTACTCGCCCGCATGGCGCGACAGGCCGTACTCGCCGTCAGCCGTGGTCGCGCGATCGCGCTGGGGAACCACGTGTTTCTCCCGAGCCGCGCACCGGTATCGATCCCCGTGCTCGCCCACGAGCTGATGCACTGCGCCCAGTACCAGTCGTGGGGTCCCCTGCGGTACTACTCGCGCGGGCTGGCGGAGCGCCTGCGGGAGATGCGGTGGCAGCTGGGCCTCGGGTCGAGTCCCTATGCCTACGAGGCCGATCCGGAGAAGCCGTTCGACGGCTACCGAATGGAGCAGCAGGGCCAGATCATCGAGGACTGCTTCCGTGGATCGCAACGCGCAGCAGCGATCTCGCCGTATCGACCATCCTGAACGCTCACCGGGAGGCGCGAGGACGCGGAGAACTGCAGCTCGAAGTGGTCTCAGCCAATGAGGCGGATGTCCGGGCACGAGACCACTACCAAAGTTATTCTCCACCCATCCGGCAGTGATCTCAGCCCCGAAGAGCCTGATCGAGGTCCGCGATGATATCGTCGGGATGCTCGAGACCGACCGACATCCGGAGCAGCCCCTCCGGCGCGCGGGTGTGCGCACCCTCGACCGATGCGCGGTGCTCGATCAGGCTCTCGGACCCGCCCAGGCTCGTGGCCCGGGTGACGGTGCGGAGCCGGCCCGCCATCGCCAGCGCCGCCGCCCGCCCGCCCGGCACCTCGAACGACAGCATGCCGCCGAACGCCGCCATCTGCCGCGCGGCCACAGCGTGCCCCGGGTGCCTCGGCAGGCCGGGGTAGTGGACCGCGGCCACGGCGGGATGCCCGGCGAGGAACCTCGCCACCGCGGCCGCGTGCTCGCAATGGGCGTGCATGCGACACGCGAGCGACCGCGCCCCGCGCAGCACGAGCCACGAATCGAACGGCGAAGGGACCCCGCCGGTGAGCGCCTGCGCCAGCCGCACCCGGCCGAACAGCTCGTCGTCGGCACGGGTCACGACGGCGCCCCCCTGCACGTCGCTGTGCCCGCCCAGGTACTTGGTCGTCGAGTGCATCACGAGGTCGGCGCCGAGCGCGAGCGGGCGGGTGAGCAGGGGACTGCTCCAGGTGTTGTCGCATGCCACCAGTGCCCCGGCCTGGTGGGCCAGCTCGGCGACGCCGGCGATGTCGGTGATCCGGAGCAGCGGGTTGGACGGGGTCTCGATCCAGACCAGGCGGGTGCGAGTCTCGAGGGCGCGCCCGAGGGCCCCGAGATCGGTGAGATCCACCGCCGCGTAGGCGAGACCCCACCGCACGAACACCTCGCGCAGCAGCTTGGGCGTGGCGTAGTACGCGTCGTCGGGCACGATCACCCGGTCGCCGGGCGCGAGCGCCTGCAGTATCGCGTGGGTCGCCGCCATGCCCGAGGCGAACGCCGCTGCCACGGCGCCGCCCTCCAGCGCGGCGAGGCACTCCTCGAGCATCCGCCGATTCGGATTCGCGTCGCGGATGTACACGAAGCCGCTCGGGAAGCTCCCGTCCGGCGCGCGCTCGAAGGTCGTGGATAGATGGATGGGCGGGCTCACCGCGCCGGTGGAACCGTCGGGTGCGTGCCCGGCGTGAACGGCGAGCGTCTCGAATCGCATGGGAGCTCCGAGGGATTGGGGCGCCGGCCTCGCGCCGGGCGTCAGGCGCCGACCAGACGGCTGATCAGCTGGCCGAGCAGGATCACCAGCGCCACCGCGCCCACCGCGAACACGACCACGACCGCGACGACGGCGAGCAGCATCCGCCGGCTGGTCCGGCGGGCGGCTACCGGCTGCCGGAGGTGCTCCTGCAGCAGGGCGAGGTTCTTCGCGTCGGCCTTCCACACGAAGTCGAAGAGATCCCCCACGCCTGGCACCGCGCCGAGCGCCGTGTCCACCCCGATGTTGAGCAGCATGCGGATGATCACGCTGCGCGGCACCCCGAAGCGAGCGGCTTCGACAAGAATGTAGCCGGCCATCACGCTGCCGATCGCGTCGCCGACACCCGGGATCAGACCGAGAATGGGGTCCAGGCCGACCCGGTAGCGAGTCCCCGGAATCGGGATCGCATTGTCCAACAGCGTCGTGATCCGGCGGAGCCGCTCCAGGCGGCGAAGTTGCTCCGGGCCGAGCGGCAGCGGGGCCGTCACACGGGAGCGCCGGCCCCGGCCAGATCCAGCACCATGAGGTCGTCTTCCAGCGCGCCGGGCGTGTGCTCCCAGGAACAAACGCCGACCTGCGTGAAACCGTACTTCCGGTAGAACGCGATGGCCCTGGGGTTCCGTTGCCACACCGCGAGCCAGAGCGTCCGGCCGCCCAACCGCCGCGCGTGCGCGACCGTGGCGTCCATGAGCGCTCGGGCCAGCCCGCGACCGTGCCACGCGCGGTCGACGTAGAACCGGGCGACCTCGATCGGCGCCGGCGGCGTGCCGACCTCCGGCATGCGTCCGGTGCGAAGGCAGGCGTAGCCGGCCAACACGCCATCCACCTGGGCGACGATCCAGGCGGCGGCCGGGTCCTCGATCTCCCCACGCTGGCGGGCCGCGCCAAACTGCTCGGCGAGCACCCGCGCCAGCAGATCGGGCTCCATGACCGCGACGTAGGCATCGTGAAACGCGCGGCGCGCGAACTCCGCGAGCGCGTGTGCATCGGCGGGCGTGGCCACCCGGAAGGCGAGGCTGCCGGTCACCACCACAACTAGGCCGGAATGCTCGCGGCAGGCAAGTGGCGAGAGTATCATGTGCAGCAGCCACGGACTCGAGGAGATCCAGATGGCCGGCAGCCTGCGCCTGTCCGTCGTGATTCCTGCCTACAACGAGATCAGGACCATCGAGACGGTGGTCAACCGGGTGCGAGCGGTTCCGCTCGACCTCGAGCTGATCGCGGTGAACGACGCGTCCACCGACGGCACCGACGCGGTGCTGAACCGCCTGCATACGGAGGGGTGCCTCGACGCCGTGGTCCATCACCCGGTCAACCGCGGCAAGGGCGCGGCCATTCGGACGGGCATCCAGCACGCCAGCGGCGACGTGATCGTGATTCAGGACGCGGACCTCGAGTACGATCCGGCGGAGCTGCCGCTGCTGCTCCAGCCGATCGTCGAGGGCAGGGCCGACGCCGTGTTCGGCTCCCGCTTCCTCGGCGGGCCGCACCGGGTGCTCTACTTCTGGCACTCGATGGGCAACAAGCTGCTGACGCTGCTGTCGAACATGTTCACCGATCTGAACCTGACCGACATGGAGACGTGCTACAAGATGGTGCGCGCGCCGCTCATGAAGTCGCTCGTGCTGACGA
>JBOHSY010000103.1:0-6125 GCA_050733355.1 Gemmatimonadales bacterium
GGTGAGAGGTGAGAAGGCCTCCCCGGCCGGCCGCGCGGTGCCCGCGTCGGCATGCTCCGGCGTCTCACCTCTCACCTCTCACCTCTCACCTCTCACCTCTCACGTCTCACGTCTCACGTCTCACCTTCGGATCGAACGCCTCCCGGAGCGCGTCTCCTACCTGATTGAAGCCGAGCACGGCGATCCCGATCGCGATGCCGGGCGCGAACGACACCCATGGCGCGACCCGCAGCAAGTCCCGTCCATCGGCCACCATCGCGCCCCAGCTGGGCGTCGGCGGCTGCGCGCCGAGGCCGACGAACGAGAGCGCGGCTTCGGCCATGATCGCGCCGCCGATGCCGAGGGTCGCCGCGATGATCACCTGCGCCTGCACGTTCGGCAGCAGGTGGCGCCAGAGCACCCGCCGGTCACCCGCGCCGCGCGCCTGCGCGGCCAGCACGAACTCGGCGCGCTTGAGCGCAAGCACCTGCGCCCGGACGATGCGCGCCATCGCCGCCCATCCCACGATGCCGATCACCACGAACACCAGCGGCGCGACGGACGTACCGCCGCCGCGATGGCGATGAGCAGCAGCAGCGTAGGGAACGCCAGCGTAACGTCGGCAGGGCGCATCACCGTGGCGTCGACCCATCGCTGGTAATACCCCGCCACCAGGCCGAGGAGCACACCGAACGTGACCGCGACCGACTGGGAGATGAGGTCCACCGGCCTTGCGGGTCGGTCCCGAGCGGATACCGTCCGCCCGGCTCGAGGAGGTAGGCGCTCTGGAGATCCCCGACCAGGGGATCGTGCGGGGCCAGCCACGGCGCCAGCAGCGCGGCTGCTCCGACGACTACCACGAGGCCCACGCCGAACCGGAAGAAGCGATCCCGCCGCCCGCGCTCGCGCAGCACGAGAGCCGCGGCGCTCCGGAACCGTGCGGCCGGCTCCGGGCGTTGACTGTTGTAGATCACTGCAGGTTCTGGCACGGCGCCCCATGTTCAGGGACAGGCATGGCACCCGGATTGCAAGGTAAGGACATGGAACACCGTCGGAGCAGGCCGGTGAAGCAAGCCACCAAGTTCTCCCTGGTCTTGAGCGGCGGGGGCCTGAAGGGCCTCGCCCACATCGGTGTGTTCCGCGCGCTGCACGAGCGGGGGCTGGCGCCGGAGCTGGTGGTGGGTTCGAGCATCGGGTCGCTGATCGGCGCGGCGTGGGCGGCAGGCATGACGCCCGACGAGATGGCGACCCGCGCGCTCAAGGTCGAGCGCCGGCATGTCTTCCGGGTGGCACACGCGGACATGGCCCTGCGCCGCATGCTGTCCCCCGCCGTGTACCGGCGCGAGCCGCTGGACGAGCTCATCACCAGTCTGATCGGGCGGGGCACCTTCCAGGATCTCAAGCGTCCCCTGCTTGTCAACACGGTCGATCTCAACGCCGGCCTGCAGGTCATCTGGGGCGGCGCGGGCTCCGCCGGCGTGCGCCTCGCGGACGTGGTCTTCGCCTCCTGCGCCCTGCCCGGCATCTTCCCGCCGAGAGAGATCCTCGGACGGCACTACGTGGACGGCGCGGTGGTCGAGAACCTGCCCGTCCGCGTGGCGGCGGAGGCGGCGCCCTGGCCGGTCCTGGGCGTGAACGTCTCCGCGGCCGGCCTGGACCGCGAGGGCATCGAACACCAGGGGTTCGCCGCGACGTACATCCGCGGGCTCGAGATCGTGATGCAGACGCAGATCGAAGCGGTGCTGCGGCGGTGGGAGGGCCCCCCGCTCGCGCTGATTCATCCGCCGGTGATGCACATCTCGATGTTCGCGTTCGACCACACGGCGGAGCTGATCGAGGCCGGGTACCGGGCCACCATCGAGATGCTCGATCGGCTGGGAAGTCTCGAGCACCTCGCCAGCGGCGTCTACGGGGCGCCGGTGAGCGGGCTCACGGTCGTGCCCGGCCTGGTTCCCGGCGAGCCCAAGACCGCGGCGTAACCGGCTCCGGACCGAGCTCCGCCGCGATGGCGGCGAGATCGGCCGCCACGCGATCCCAGTTGTAGTAGCGCTCGATCTCCTGGCGCCCCGCCTGGCCCAGCCGCGCTGCGAGCGGCCGATCGCGCAGGAGGCGCCGCACCGAGTCGGCCACTTCCTCGGGCGACTCCGGATCCACCAGCAGTCCCGTCTCGCCGTTCTTCACCGCCTCCGGAATGCCGCCGCTCCGGCCCGCCACCACGGGGCGGCCGGAGCTCGCCGCCTCCGCCAGCGCGATGCCGAAGCCTTCCACGCTCAGCGCGGTGCGGCGCGACGCGCCGATGTACACGTCGGCCAGGTTGTAAAGCCCGGGAAGGTCGGCATCGGGAACGCCGCCGAGCAGGCGCACGCGATCCGCCACGCCCAGCTCCGCGGCGAGCGCCTCGATCTCGCGCCGGCCCTCGCCCGCCCCGGCGACCGCGTAGCGGACGTCGGACTCGGTGTCGCCCAGCCGGGCCAGGGCGCGCAGCACGGTGTCGATGCCCTTGTGGGGCTCGAGCCGCGACACCGACAGGATCCAGCGGGCCCCGTCGTCCAGGCCGTACCGCGACCGCACGGCGTCGGTGGGTGCGCCGGGGCGGAAGAAGATCGGATCGGTGCCGAGCGGGACGGTGCGGACCCGTCCGTCCATCGCATCGAGCTCGAGCTCCCGGAGCAGCGACTGGCAGAGTCCCCGCGTCCATTCGCTGTTCGCGACCAGCACCGCCGCGGAGCCCAGGAGCGCGCGGGCCGAGCGCCGCTTCATCGCCGACCGGTGGACCTGGTGCTGCAGCACCAGGAGGTCGGCGCCGTGGAGCAGGATCCCGAACGGCGTACCGACACGCTCGTGCGTCCACTTGGCGGGATAGCCCGCGGGCGTGATGTCGCCGCACCAGATGAAGCGGGCGTCGTGGGCGCGCGCGAGCTGCGCCGCGCGCCGCGACCAGAGCAGCAGGCCCTGCAGCCCCCGGAGCCGGCGCATGGGAATCGGGAGGCGATCGACCTCGCACGGGAGTGCCTCGTCCACTTCCTGGCTGTCGGGGTGCTGGCCGGTGGACACCACGATGCCGGGCGGGGGGTAGCGACGTGCGATCTCGGCCATCCAACGCGCGATACCCCCGCCCACCGGCGGGAAGGTGTAGGTCAGCAGCAGGTCCGCGCCCATCGCGGCGGGGCGCATCATCCGCGCCTCGGCGTGAGCAGCGCGATCGGCAGCACGACCTCTTCGGGCGAGACCCCCCCGTGCAGGAACGCCCCGCGGTAGCGCGCCTGATACTCCCTCAGCTTGGTGGGATAGACGAAGAACCGGTCGCCGGTGGCTAGCAGCAGGCGGACGCCGGGTCCCCGCGACGGGAGTCCCCACGCCGGCAGGTCGTCCACGGCGAGCGCCGCGTCGCTCTCCTGCGCCCGCAGATCCTCCCCGAACTTGTAGCGCAGATTCGACGTCGTGTCGCGCTTGGCGTAGACCGTCGCGGGCGTGTGGCAGTGGATCGAGCCGTGATCGGTGGTGAGGAGCACCGGCACCTGCCGGCGCTCCGCCTCCCGGAGCGCGTCCCACAGCGGCGAGCGCTCGAACCAGGTGCGGGTCAGGTTCCGGAGCGACGGCGTGTCGCGGGCCACCTCGTAGAGCGTAAGGTTCTCGGTGCGGCCGTGGGTGAGCTGATCGATGAAGTTGAAGACGAGCGCGGTGACGCCGTCCTGCGCCAGGTGGCCCGGCAGCCGCTTGAGCAGGCTCTCGCCGTCGGACGACGTGAACACTTTCTCGTAGCGCAACGGCACCGGGCGGCCGCAGACGGCGCGCAGCTGCTCGCCGAGCAGGTCCGCCTCGTGCGCATTCAGGCTGAGCTCGTCCTGCTCGCTCCACCAGCGCGGATAGCGCTGCGCGATGGCCACCGGAAAAAGTCCGCTGAAGATGGCGTTCCGCGCGAACGGGGTCGCGGTAGGCAGGATCGAGAAGTAGTGCGTGGTCTCGATATCGAACCGGCGGGCGATCAGCGGTCGCAGCACCGCCCACTGGTCGAGCCGGAGACAGTCCACGACGACGAGCATCGCGCGGCGGTGCTGCTCGAGCACCGGCTTCAGGAATTCCGAGCCGATGTCCACCGAGAGCGGCGGGCGGTCGGCCCGGTCCTCGGCGACCCAGCGCTCGTAGTTGGCTCCGAGGAAACGGGCGAAGTCCTGCCGCAGACTGTCCTGGAGCGTCCGCAGCGCGTCCTGCAGTCCCGGCTCCTCGGCCTGCGAGAGCTTCACCTCCCACTCGGCCAGTTCCACGACCAGCTCGACCCACTCCCGCCAGCCCATCGCGTGGCCGCGCCGGAGCTCCAGCTCGCGGAAGCGGGTGGCGAAGTCGCGCGACAGCCGCTGCTGCCGGATGCGGTCACCCTCGAGGAGCCGGGTGACGACCGAGAGGATCTGCCGCGGATTTACCGGCTTGGTGAGATAGTCGGAGACTTCGGCTCCGATCGCGTCGCGGAGCGTCTCGGGCTCTTCGCTTTTCGTGACCATGACGACGGGTAGCGCCACGTCGAGCGCGCGGATGGACTGGAACAGCTCGAGTCCGCGGCGGCCGGGCATCTGCTCGTCGAGCAGCACGACACCGTAGTTCTGCCGCTGGAGCAGCACGATGGCGTCGTCGCCGTGCGCGGCGGTCTCCACGGCGAAGCCCTGCTCTTGGAGGAACAGGATGTGGGAGGTGAGGCTCTCCACTTCGTCGTCGACCCAGAGAATGCTTCGTGGACGGGGCATAGGGGTAAGGTACGAAGGGGTGCCGGTAGGCGGTAAGGGCGGTAGGGCGGCAGGGGCGGTAGAGGCGCTGCCGGGCTGTGAAGGCGGCAGGGCGTGCGCGCCCGGACCCCTTCGGTGCCGGTCCGACTCCCCTACCGCCTCTACCGCCCTTACCGCCTCCTTTCTCAACCTACCCCCATTGGTACATTACCCCCGTGAGAATCATTCTCTCGCCGGGCATTCTCGTCGTTCGGTTCGGCTCGATCGGTGACATTCTTCTGGCAACGCCCCTGCTGCGGGTCATCCGGCAGCGCTATCCGCACGCGCGGCTCAACGTGCTCACCCAGCGCCGCTACGTGCCCCTGCTGGCCGACAACCCGCACCTGGACGAGGTGATCGGCGTCGCGCCGAAGGATCCGCTGCTCGCGCTCGGGGCCCGGCTTCGTCACGCCCGCTACAGCTTTCTCCTGGATCTGGAAGGCACCACCCGGAGCCGCCTGCTCCGGGTGCTCGTGCCCGGCCGCTGGCGCACGGCCCCGCAGTATCGGGTCGCCCGCGAGCTACTGGTGCGCACCAAGCAGAACCACTATCCCGAGGACACGCCGGTGGCGGAACGCTACTTCGACGCCGCGCGCGATCTCGAGGTCGAGCCCGACGGCGGTCCTCCCGAGTTCTTCCTCAATCCGGAAGCGGTCCAGCAGGCGGGCGCCTGGCTCGAGCGGGCGCAGCTCGGCAGCGGGCGGCCGTTCGTGGCGTTCGCGCCCGGCGCCTCGAAGGCCACCAAACGGTGGCCGCTGGACTACTGGGTCTCGCTGGTGCGGCGCGTGGTGACCACCGGCGCCGACGCGGTGATGGTGGGCGGCGCGCCGGACGGGGCGCTTTGCACCGAGATCGCGGCGCGCGGAAGCAAACGGGCGGTGAGCGCAGCCGGCGTGCTCAGCCTCCAGACCACCGGCGCGGTGCTCCGGCGCGCCGCTGCGCTCGTGACCGGTCACACCGCCGCGATGCACATGGCCACCGCCGTGGGCACCCCGGTGGTCGCGCTGGCCGGCCCGACGGTGCGCGCGTTCGGTTATTACCCGTACAACGCTCCGCGTTCCCTCGTGCTCGAGCGGGACCTGCCCTGCCGCCCCTGCGCTCGCGACGGCGGGCCGGAATGTCCGCTCCAGCATCACTTCTGCATGCGCGAGATCGCTCCGGACGCCGTGTTCGCCGCGCTGGCGCGGGCCCTCGCATGATTGGCTGGGACCCGGCGGCCACCGCCCTGCTCGAGCTGCTGCCACGCACGGCCCGGGGGCCGAAACGCGACGGGGTCTTCGCGCTCTGGCTGACCGTCCGCGTCGCCCGCGATGTGCGGGCCGGATCGCCGGGGCTCGACCGGGCCCACCGCCGGCGAGTGGGCGCGCTCGAGCAACGTCTGTCCAGTCT
>JBOHSY010000104.1:0-12665 GCA_050733355.1 Gemmatimonadales bacterium
CGGTGAAGGGCGCCACGCGATGGTCGGTGAAGACCGCAGCCGCGCTGCCGTTCCCCTGGGGACGCGAGGGCTGGGACTTCTACATCTCGTCGCCGGTGGTCACCGGCGATCTCGCGATCTTCGCGGCGGCGGACGGCAACGTGTACGCGCTGGACGTGGCGACGGGCCGCGAGCGTTGGCGCTACTCGGCCGGCACGCTTTTCCGATCGTCGCCCGCGGTGGCGGAGGGATACGTCGTGGTCGGCGGTGCCGACGGTTACCTCTACGCGCTCAATCCGGCCGACGGCAAGCTCCGTTGGCGCGGCGAGACCGAGGGCGCCACGCTCGACTCGAAGAAGGAGGGCTTCGACCGGAAGACGATCCAGGGCTCGCCCGCGATCGCCGGCGGCAAGGTGTACGTCGGATCGCGCGACGCCTATCTCTACGCCTTCGATCTGTCCAATGGGAAGCGCCTCTGGCGCACCGGCCGGCCGGCACCCTGGGTCGTGACGTCGCCGGTGGTGTGGGGCGGCCGAATCTACTACGGACGCTCGGACGGCCACTACGTGGAGGCGGTGGACCTCGACAGCGGCAAGCGCGTGTGGCTGGTCCGGACGCCGGACAACGTGATCGCGTCGCCGGTGCTCGCCGACTCCATCCTCTACGTCGCCGACATGAGCGGCAACCTGTTCGCGCTCGACGCGGCGACCGGCGCCGAGCGCTGGCGCACCGGCCTCGGCGCGCGCATCTACTCCACTCCCGTGCCGACCGACGGCGCGCTCTATCTCGGTGCGGACGACGGTGCGGTCTACTCCATCCGCAACGCCGATGGGCCGTCCACGCGCCGCGCGGTGTTCCACGACTCCGCGGCCGCCGAGTTCGCGGGCACCAAGGGCGGTGAGATGGTCCGCGACTATTTCACCCGCTTCGGCTACGAGGCGCTCCACGCCAGGGCGCTCGCCGCGTTCTTCGAGGAGCGGGTCAAGGACAAGGGACCGAGCGTGGTGGTGTTCGCGCTCGACGTCGTGCCGGAGACCGTCGCGCGCGAGGCGTCCGACACCGCGCTGTTCCGACGCTACCTGAATGCCGGCGGCAAGATCGTCTGGACCGGTGAGCCGCCGGCGTTGTTCACCCGGGCGCGGAACGACTCCACCGGCAGGGTGCAGCCCACTGCCGTGGACCCCGAGCGGCCGACCGCGCTCCTGGGGATTCCGCACGCGGAGCTGGGCTTCACCTATCACCAGGCGCTTCCGACCCGGCAGGGCCACGCCTGGGGCCTCGAGGGCCGGGCGACCTCGTTCTGGACGCTCGATCCAAAGCTGGTGAGCGGCGGTGTGCTCGCGATGGACGAGTTCGGACAGGCGGGCGCGTGGGTGCGCTCGTACGGCGGACCGCCCGGCACCGGCTTCGTCTATCTCTGGGGGCTCGAGGTGCTGCCGGAGCTGCTGCCGCAGGTACGCGCGGTGGCGGATTACGGCATCTGGAGACCGGCGCGGTAATATTGCGCGGATGGATCAGACCATCCGCATCGCGCCGGCCACCGAGGACCAGGTCCCGCTCATCCTGGAGTTCATTCGCGGCCTGGCCGAGTACGAGCGGCTGGCCCACGCGGTCGTCGCGACCGAGGAGTCGCTCCGGAAGTCCCTGTTCGGCCCGGGCCCGGACGCCGAGGTGGTCATCGCCTGGGTCGGCGACGAGCCGGCCGGGTTCGCGCTCTTCTTCCACAACTACTCGACGTTCCTCGGGCAGCGCGGCCTGTATCTCGAGGACCTGTTCGTGACGCCGGCGTTCCGCGGCCACGGTGTGGGGCGTCGCCTGCTCCAGCATCTCGCTCGGCTCGCCGTAGAGCGTGGCTGCGGCCGTTTCGAGTGGTGGGTGCTGGACTGGAACGAGCCGGCGATCCGCTTCTACGAGTCGCTCGGCGCCCGGCCCATGAGCGACTGGACGGTGTACCGCATGACCGGGAATGCGTTGCGGGCGCTGGCCGAAGAGCAGAAGAGCTGAAGAGCAGAAGAGCTGAAGAGCAGAGGAGCAGATGAACTGCACGCGGCAGCCATCTGCTCTTCCGCTCTTCGGCTCTTCGGCCCTTCTCATCGCACCAGCGGTCCGATGAGTCGCACCAGCAGGACGATCACGCCGCCCCCGGCCACATCGAGCACCGCGCCGTAGCGGATCATCTTGCCCAGGGGGATGAGTCCGGAGCCATACACGATCGCGTTGCAGGGAGTCGAGACCGGGAGCATGAAGCCCAGGCTCGCTGCCATCGTGGCGCCGAGCGCGGGCTCGAACGGATCCATGCCGGCGGCCTGCGCGATCGAGATCACGACCGGCACCACCATGTTGGCGGCGGCCGTGTTGGACGTGGTCTCGGAGAGCACGATGGCGACGGTGACCGAGGCGATGAGCAGCCCCAACTCGCCCGAGAGCGGCAGCCAGCCGGTGAGTCCGCGCCCCACCACCTCGGCGAGCCCGGTGCGGAACGACAGCACTCCGAGCGCGAAGCCGCCGCCGTAGAGCAGCACCACGCCCCAGTCGATCCGCACCGCCTCCTCCCAGTTGATGGCGCGGGCGCCCTTGGCGCCGGGGAGCAGGAAGAGAAGCAGGGCGCCGGCAATCGCCGCGACGCCCTCAGGGACCCGCTCGGCGAGCGTCCGATAGGCGGAGCTCTGCTCGCCCGCCGTGAGTGCGACGGTGCCCGGCAGCACCCAGAGCAGGACGGTCACGCCAAAGGCGATGGCCACCGAGCGCTGGCCCGGCGTCCAGGGTCCGAGCGTGGCGCGCTCCCGCCTGATCAGCTCGCGGGTGGCCGCGAGATCCCCCACGGTGCCGCGGGTGACGAACCGGAGCCACAGGTAGAGCACGGCATAGAGCGCGATCACCACCGGCACGCCCAGCAGCATCCAGCGGAAGAACGGCACCTCCTCGCCCAGCGTGCTCCGGATGAAGCCGAGCCCGATCACGTTGGGCGGGGTGCCGATCGGCGTGGCGAGCCCCCCGACGGACGCGGAGAACGAGGTCATGAGCATCAGCGCCGTGGCGTAGGGCGAGCGGCGCACGTCCTCGCCCATCGCCGCGAGCACCGAGACGCCGATGCCGAACATCATGGCCGTCGTGGCGGTGTTGGAGATCCAGCCCGAGATCGCCGCGGTCACCGCGCCGAACGCGAACAGGATCCGCCCCGCCGACGCGCCCACCCACGGCAGCGACAGCACGGCGTAGGCGACCCGCCGGTTGAGCCCGTGCACGAAGATGCCGCGCGCGAGGATGAACGCGCCGATGAAGAGGAACATCAGCGGATCGGCGAAGGGCGCGAAGGCCTCGCGCGCCGGCGCCACGCCGAGCGCCACCGCGGCCGCGACGCCGAGCAGCGCCGTGACCGGCAGCGGCAGCGCTTCGCTCACCCACAGGATCACGACCGCCGCGATCACGGCGGCGAGCCGGTGCGCTTCCGGAGTGAGACCGGGGAACGGTGCGAGGAGGAGAGCGGCGAAGGCTGCGGCGGCGAGCGAGAGTCCGGCGCGTTCGCGCGTCATGCCGCGGAAGCTATCGCCGTAAGGAAAAACGACAAGCTGTTCTTGCCCGCCGCGGCTCGAGCAGCGGCGCCAGCTCCGCCTGCATGATCGTCCCACCCAGCGTGTAGAACAGGTACTGCCAGTTGGGCGACACCGACGGCGTCAGCTCCCACACCGGACCATTGATCTCCGTCAGCGGCCGCGGCACGCCCCAGCGGCTCCCGTCCCGGAACGCGATGAACAGATCGAGGTCCCGCGTTGCGTCGACATGGCGGTTGAAGATCACGAAGCGCTCCCGCGGGTCCACGAACAGGTCGTTCTCGCTGTGCTCCGTGTTCAGCTCCGGTGGACTGGAAGTAGAGCCGGCAGCCGTCGGGCGCCATCACCGGCTGATAGTCGGTGTACCGGCTGCCGAACGTGACCGGCGCCGGGCCGACCCAGTCGCTTCCGTCGTGCCTCCATTCGAAGATCCGGAGCCGCTGCCGCCCGGTGGAATCGCGGTCGTCCACGCAGCCCGCGGTGTACAGCGTCCGGCCGTCGGGCGCGAACGCGATCCCGGGTGCGTGAGTCCCATCGCTCCCGCGAACAGATTGCCGCGCCAGGTCGGGAATGCGTCGCCGGTGTAGAACGTCATCCCGCTCGGCGCGATCGACAGGATGAAGTAGTGCACCGGCTGCTCCATGCCCTCCTTCACGCTCAGCCCCGCGCCCACGGGCGGGCCCTCGTACTCCCGGCCATACGTGATCACCGGCCAGCCGTAGTTCGCGCCGCGCG
Source organism: Gemmatimonadales bacterium (assembly GCA_050733355.1). Classification (GTDB taxonomy): domain Bacteria; phylum Gemmatimonadota; class Gemmatimonadetes; order Gemmatimonadales; family GWC2-71-9; genus DASQPE01. The sequence continues at coordinate 4,266 of JBOHSY010000104.1, forward strand.
GGAAGATGTTGATCTCGTCGCCGCCGCGCGGCCCGTGCTCGTGCTCCCAGAGCGTGCCGTCGGGGCGGAGTGCCAGGCCCTGCGGGTTCCGGGTGGGCTATCTCGTCGTGCCCCAGCGACTCCTCGCCGGCGTGACGGCGGCGCGGTTCCTGGCCGGGATCCACGCGCCGTTCTTCCACCAGGTGGTGCTCGCAGAGTTCATGGCGGGCGGCCACCTGCTGCGCCACATCCGCCGTATGCGCGGGCCTACGCCCAGCGGCAGGCCGCGCTCCGGGCCGCGGCCGCCAGGCACCTGGCCGGGCTGGTGGAGATGGGGGGCGCGGAGACGGGGATGAAGCTCACGGCCTGGCTCCCGCCCGGCGTGGACGACACCCACACGGCGGACGCGGCGGCGCGGGCGGGGGTGGACGTGTACCCGCTCTCCCGTTACTGGTTGCAGACGCCGCCGCGCCCCGGGTTCCTGCTGGGATACGCGGGGTATCCACCGGATGCGCTCGAAGCGTCGGCCGCGGCGCTGGGGACGGCGCTCCGCGGCGAGCCGAACCTTCACGGAGGTCACACTGATGCCTGACCGCAGGACCATCGCCGTCATCGGTGCCACCGGCGCCCAGGGAGGCGGCCTGGCGCGCGCCATCCTGTCCGACCCGTCGCGCGCGTTTGCCGTCCGAGCCCTCACGCGGAAGCCCGGGTCCGACAACGCGAGGGCGCTCCAGGCGGCGGGCGCCGAGGTCGTCGCCGGGGACCTCGATGATCCCGCGAGCCTCGAGCGCGCCTTCCGGGGCGGGTGGGGCCTGTTCGCCTTGACCAACTTCTGGGAGCACCTCTCGCCCGAGCGGGAGTTCACCCAGGCGGGCAACCAGGCGCGCGCGGCGAAGCAGGCCGGCGTGTCGCACGTGATCTGGTCCACGCTCGAGGATACCCGGCGGTGGGTGCCGCTCGACGACGACCGGATGCCTACGCTGATGGGCAGGTACAAGGTCCCGCACCTCGACGCCAAGGGCGAGGCCGACGCCACGTTCCGGGAGACCGGCGTGCCGACCACGTTCCTGCTCACCTCGTTCTACTGGGACAACTTCATCCACTTCGGCATGGGCCCGAAGCGCGGGCCGGACGGCCGGCTCGCCATCACGTTCCCGGTGGGCAAGGCCAGGCTGCCCGGCATCGCGGTCGAGGACATCGGCAAGTCTGCGCTCGGCATCTTCCGGCGCGCGGGCGACTACGCGGGCAAGACCGTAGGCATCGCCGGGGAGCATCTGACCGGCGCCGAGATGGCCGCGGGGTTCAGCCAAGCCTTCGGCGAGGAGGTGCGCTACAACGACGTGCCGCCCGAGGTCTACCGCGGGTTCGGGTTCCCCGGCGCGGAGGATCTCGGCAACATGTTCCAGTTCATGCGCGACTTTAGCGAGGACTTCCGGCGTCCGCGCGACGTCGAGGCCACGCGCCGGCTCAACCCCGAGTTGCAGTCGTTCGGGCAGTGGCTGGAGCGGAACAAGTCGCGAATTCCGCTGGATTGACCGATGGCTGACCGGTCCTGCGTTTCGTGCTCGCAGCGGGAAGAGGGCTCCGCCGGGGCGCTGAAGAACGCTATCGCCGGAACCCGGGGCGGCTCGCGTGTCCCGAGGCCCGGATCGCTGCGACCGCCACCCCGGATTCCGGCGAGCGTTCTAAGGCGCCCCTCTGGAGCCCTCCTCCCGCATGCCTCGCACGGCCTGTGCCGGACAGCCATCGGTTAGCGACATGCCTCCCCGTCCGCTGACCCGCCTCCGGAAGCTGTGCCTCGCGTTGCCCGAGGCGCACGAAGTCGAAGCCTGGGGCGAGCCGACGTTCCGGGTGCGCAACAAGCTGTTCGCGATGTATGCCGACGCCGGGAACCACCACGGCGCCGGGCGGCCGGCGGTGTGGTGCAAGGCCGCGCCGGGCAACCAGGCGCTGATGGTGCAGGCGGCGCCCGATCGTTATTTCGTGCCGCCCTACGTGGGGCCGAGCGGCTGGGTGGGCGTCTGGCTCGATAAGGGCGTGGACTGGGCCGACGTGGCCGACCTGCTGCGCGACTCCTGGCGGCTCACCGCGCCCCAGCGGCTCATTCGCGAGGAGCAGAAGCGCTGAAGAGCCGAAGGGCAGATGGCTGCAGGCAGGCATTTCATCTGCTCTTCTGCTCCTCGGCTCTTCTGGTCCTCGGCTCTTCTGCTCTTCACGGCGCCAGCCGCTCAGCCGCGCGCCGGATCATGCGATCCAGTTCCACCTTGGGCAGCCAGCGCCCGCCCAGCGACACCGCCTCGATCCGCTCCGTGTTCGTGATGTTCTCCAGCGGATTGGCGGCGAGCAGCACGAGGTCGGCCCGCTTGCCGGGCTCGATCGTGCCCCATTCGGCCAGCGCGCAGAAGAACCCGGCCGGATTCCGCGTCGCCGCGGCCAGCGCCTGCCACGGCGTGAGCCCCGCGGTCACGAAGCTCGCCAGCTCGCGGTGGAGCGCCCAGCCGTATACGTGGAACCACTCGGGTGAGTCCGAGCCCGCGAGCAGCTTCCCGCCCGAGTCGACGATCGCCTTCACCAGCCGGTTCCGCACGTCGACGTAGCGCTTCCGCCGGCTCTCGAGCGCCGGCTTGGCCCAGTACTTCCTGCGCGCGCCGAGGTAGAGCTCGCGCCAGGCGGCGGGCATCATCTGCCAGTCGGGGCGGCCGTGGATCTCTGCGTCGGTCATCCCGATCGCGAAGGCCTGGTTGAAGACGTTGAGCGTCGGTGTGGACCAGATGCCGCCCCGAGCGGTGGCGCCCGCGAGCGCGTCCAGCTTCCGGTCGTCGACGTAGTCGAGGCTCTTCCAGTTGTCCGGCGTGAACACGCCGAACTGCGTCACCGACTCGCGCATCGGCGCCGAGTCGGCGAGCGCGGACTCGAAGTAGTTGTCGAGGTGCTCGATCTGCTGGCCGGCCTCGATCGCGCGCGCGACGCCGACGTCGGAGTCGACATGTCCCACGACCCGGATGCCGGCCTGGTTCGCCTCATCCACGATCGCGTCGTACACCGGCCGCGTGATGAACAGCGTGAGCTTCACCAAGTCGTAGCCGTCGGCCTTGACGCGGCGCACCGCGGCGCGCGCTTCGTCGGGCGTGGTGACCACGATCCCGTTGTCGTACGGCTTGCCCGCGAGCTGCGGGCTCGCCACCCAGAGCTGCGGCCCCAGGATCCGGCCGGCGATGATGTCCCGCCGGAGCACCAGATGCTCCGGCGTTCCGATCATGAGTCGGATGGCCGTGACGCCGTTCGCCACCATCACACCCAGCTCGTCCGGCGCCACGGAGTCGGGCACCGCGTCGTCCGAGTACAGGTGCGTATGGAGATCGGCCAGGCCGGGGATCAAGTACTTGCCGCGCCCGTCGATCCGCCGCGCCCCCGACGGAATCCGCACGCTCCGGCTCGGCCCCACCGCCGCGATCCGGCCGTCGCGCACCAGCACGGTGGCCGCGACGAGCATGGTGTCGGCCGTCATCGGGATGACCGTGACGTCGGTGATGGCGAACGCGCCGCGGGCGAGAGCGCCGCGCGAGGCCTGGGCGGGGAGGTCGCTGACCGGACCGGCGGCAAGCAACGTCAGCGCGACGCTGGGGGCGCCGAATCGTAGGATTCGCATGGTCGTCCGGGTGTCTGGTTCTGCCTCTACGAGCGGGACCAATGCGGGTTTCAGCGGGGGCACGGAAGCGTGACGGTCGCGGCGTGCCGCCGTATGTTAGCCCCGCGGCTGACACATCGTCAGCGCGAGGGCACCTGCGGAGGAGCGTCCATATGGCAAACGCCTGGGTGTACGTCATCAACGACGGCAGCGGAACCCCTCGGATCGCGCGGAAGAGCCACGCCGGGATTACGGTCGTGCAGCAGGGCACGGGGCTATATCTGGTGACGTTTCCGATCCAGGTGACCGGGCTCGCGGCCGTTGCCACGCTGAACAGCGGTGGGGGCATCATCTGCGCCGTTCCAGGCGAGAGCGCGACCCTGCCTGCGAATCAGGTAACCGTCTCGACTGTGGGGCTCAACAATCAAGCAGTGGGCTCGGTGGACTTCAGCCTCGCCGTCTTCTACGCCGCCAATCGGTTCCCCGTGGTGGCCGGGGTACTGGGGGCTGCGGCAGTGGGGTGGCTCATCGCGAAGTGGATCTAGACGGAGCCGCGCGTGGTTCGCCCGGCAGGTGACCGTCTTCGGGTGCTCGGCGCCGAGCGACCGCTCGACGATGCGAATGGCCTCCGTGTAGACCGCGGCGGCCCGAGTGACATTCCGCCTCCGCTTGTACGTCATGGCCAGGTTGTTGAGGGTGACGGCCACATCGGGGATGCCGGGGCCCGAGCGTGGGCCGCTTCAACGCCACGGCGCGCTCGAGCATGTCCCCGGCCTTGTCGAAGACCTCGCGCTCGGTGTACTGCGCGCCCAGGTCGTTGAGGGTGACGGCGATCTCGCCGGCGTTGGCGCGAGGGGCGTGGCCGAAGATGCGGAGCGCCTCGAGGTACAGCGGCTCCGACGCCGCGTACTTGCCCTGGCCATCGAGGAGCGCGCCGAGCGCCACGAGGTCCTGGGCGACCCTCAGTGAATCATTCGTGCCCAGACCCATCCGGATCGCCGGCCCCTGGCGGGCGAGCGCCTCCCCGGCCGCGTAGTTGCCGGCCGCGTGCTCGATCCCGCCGAGGTTGTGGTAGAGGCTGGCGATGTGATCGGGATTCGGCTGTCCCATACGCTCCTGCAGCCAGAGCGCGCGCCGGTAGGGCGCACGCGCCGCGTCGTGGCGCGCCGGTTCCTTAGCACCGGAGTCCGAGCGTATTGAGCGCGCCGGCGAGCCGCGTCGCAAGGCGACGCGCGCGGGATCCCATGCTGCTATCGCTCCGCCAGCAGGGTCTCGTTGTGGTTCTGGGCGAGCCTCGGTGCGATCCGCTCCTCCAGCTCCATCACGTTCAGCTCGAGCCCGCCGCCGTCGAGCCCGGCGGCCGCGTTCACCGCCTTCCTCTGCTCGTCGGTCAACGCTCGATCCGGACCCGGTCCTTCTGGTCGGGGGTGTGCATAGGTGCCTCCCGGAAGCAAGTGGGGTGAGCCCGTGCAATCGCACGTCTCACCCCATAGATCGTGAATCCGCCGCGAAACCCGACCCGCCGACGCCGGCCAGCGAGGTGCTCCCGGCAGGACGAGGGCTCCGCCGGGGCGCACGAGGAATCAAAGCAGCCAGCGCGCGATCTGCTCCCGCGTCAGATTCCCCCCGCAGACCGGCGTCGCCACCCGGGCGCCCTGCCACCGCCCGCCGTGCTCGAGCAGCGCGGCGAGCCCGGCGGCGCCCGCCGGCTCGACCACGAGCCGCTCCTCCAGGAAGAGCAGCCGCATCGCCGCCAGGAGCGACTCGTCCTGCACCAGCACGATGTCGTCCACCACGGGCTTGAGATCCTCGAGCGCCTCGGGCACCGGGACCCGTGTCGCGATCCCGTCGGCGATCGTGTCGGCGGCGGGCGTCGAGACCGGTCGCCCCGCGCGCCAGCTGAGCGCGAGCGCCGGCGCACCCGCCGCGCACACGCCCATCACCTGCGTGCCCGGCATCCGCGCCTTGGCCCAGGTGCCGATCCCCGCGATCAGGGCGCCGTCGCCGATCGGCACGAGCAGCGTGTCGAACGGATCGGGCCACCGGCTCAGCTCGACGCCGATCGTACCCGCACCCTCGGCGATCGGCGGCTCGCGGCCGTCCTCGATGAACCGGGCGCCGGTGACCCCGGCGTGCGCCCGCGCCGCGACCTTGGCATCGTCGAAGTCCTCGCCCTCGAGCCGCACTTCGGCGCCGAGCGCGCGCATGCGGTCGATCTTGAATGGATTGGCGGAGCGCGCGGCGAACACGTTCACGCGGAGCCCGCGCCGGGTGCCGGCCCACGCGAGCCCCTGCCCGAGGTTGCCGGCCGACGCGCACACCAGCTCGGTGCCGGGCGCGAGCGCCAGACGCTCGCAGAGCCAGTCGGTGCCCCGCCCCTTGAACGAGCGGATGGGATTCACCGTCTCGACCTTGAGCACGACGCGGGCCCCGCATGCGTTGGACACCGCGTCGCTCTCGAACTGCGGCGTGTCGCGGAAGATGGGATCGATGCCCGTCGAGGCCCGCTGGATCGCCCCGACGTCGATCCGGCTCAGAGCGCGCTCCGCGCCAGCACCCCCTCGTGCTCCAGCAGCCAGCGCTTGCGCTCGAGCCCGCCGCCGAAGCCCACCAGCGACCCGTCGGCGCCTATGACCCGGTGGCAGGGCACTACGATCGGCAGCGGGTTCTGTCCGTTGGCCCGACCCACCGCGCGCACCGCGCGGGGATCGCCGAGCTTCCGGGCCAGCTCGCCGTAGGTCGTCGTCTGGCCCGCCGGGATCTCGCGGAGCAGCGCCCACACCCGCAGCTCGAACGCGGTGCCCATCGGCGCGAGCGGCAGGTCGAACGTCATCCGGGTGCCGGCGAAATACTCCTCGAGCTGCGCGCGCGCGGCATCGAGGACGCCCGCGGGGTCGTGCCGCCCCGCTCCCGCGGACGCCGAGTCCCCGTACCCGTCGAACCAGATCTCGGCCAGGCCGTGCGCCATCGCGCTGAGGCCGAGCGGGCCGACGGGGCTCGCGAGCTCGGTGCGCCAGAACGGCTCAGTGAATCGCTTGGTCATCGATGTCCATCCGCGAGACTCTGCCACAGGTGCGCGGCCGCGTACGCTCGCCAGGGGCGCCACGCCTCCGCCCGCCGGCGGAGCTGTGCGGCGGTGATCCCGCCGGCTGCCTTCCGCAAACCGAGATCGTCATCGGGAAACGCGTCCGGCCAGCGGAGCGCCCGCATCAGGACGTACTCCGCGGTCCACTCCCCGATGCCGGGAACCTCCATCAACCCCGCTCGCGCGCGCTCGAGGTCGGCGCCGGGTGCGAGGTCGAGCTGGCCACCCGCCACCGCGCGTGCGAGCGAGATCATCGTTCGCGCGCGGCTCCGCGGCAGCCCGATGCCGGCTACCTGGGGCTCGCTTGCCTCCGCCAGCCGATCGGCGGTGACCGGAAGCCGGGCGAGGCCATCCGGCGATCCGCCGGCCTCCGGCGCGAGTGGCTCGCCAAGCAACGCTGCCAACCGGCCCGCGAGGGTGGACGCGCCGCGCACGCTCACCTGCTGCCCCAGCACCGCGCGGAGCGCGAGCTCGAATCCGTCCATCGCGCCCGGGACCCGGAGCCCGGGCCGGCGCCGCACCAGCCCCGCGAGCCATGCGTCGGCGCCGAGGTGCTCCGCGACCACCGCGGGATCGGCGTCCAGGTCGAACAGGCGGCGGAGCCGGGTGAGGAGCAGCACCATGGCCGGGACCAGGGACGCCGACAGCTCCACCTGGAGCGCCGGCGCGTTCGGTTCACCGCAAACCGACACGAGCCCGCGATGCTCCCCGAGGCGCACCGTGCGCCGGTAGCAGCCGTCCGCGACGACCTCGACGCCCGGCGTGGCGCGAGGCGCCAGCCAGCCGAGCATCGCCGGCCAGTCGTAGGGCGGCCGGTAGGAAAGCGAGAGCGTGAGCCCCGGCTCCGCCCTGACGCGGCGACGCCGCGGCGTCCGCGCGGCTCGCCGAAGCGCCGCCGGGCTCAGCCGGTACCGCTCGCGGAACAGGGCGTTGAGCCGGCGCAGGCTACGGAAGCCGCTCGCGAACGCGACCTGCGTCACCGGCAGCGGCGAGTCGGTGAGCAGCCGCTTGGCCGTGAGCAACCGATGGGTCTGCGCCAGCTCCACCGGTGACGCGCCCAGCTCCCGCTCCACCACCCGCCGGAGGTGACGCGCGCTCACCCCGAGGTCGGCCGCGAGCCGGTCCACGCCCACTGCGTCCAGCGCGCCCGCGGAGATCCGCTCGGCGGCGGCCGTCGCGAGACGCCGCACGGCGTCCGCGCTTACGCCCGGGGCGGAGCCCGGCGAGAGCTCCGGCCGGCAGCGGAGACACGGCCGGAACCCCCGCCGCTCGGCGGCGGCCGCGGTGCTGAAATAGCGGCAGCGCTCCGGTCGCGGCTTGGGCGCCCGGCAGATCGGCCGGCAGTAGATGCGGGTGCTGGTGACCCCGACGAAGAAGATCCCGTCGAACCGCGCGTCGCGCGCCACCAGCGCCCGGTAGTAGTCGGCCGGCTTGAGCGTCATGGGAGATATCTAGCCCGCGGGCGCGGGAACCGCTCGCCGGAATCGGACCTCGGCTTTGGGTCGGATCAGTGGGTCGTTCGCGGCAGCGCGATCAGGCCGAGCGCCACCCGCCGCCAGCCCGGCCAGCGCCGTGTCTTCGCGCCGTCGCGCAGCAGCATCTGGCTGGAGATTCCACCGTCGAGCAGCACGGCGCGCTTCGCGCCGAGCGCGCCCATCACCGCGGCCATCTCGGGTGTGGTCAGTCCCAGCGGCAGGTTCTCGAGCGC
>JBOHSY010000105.1:0-2102 GCA_050733355.1 Gemmatimonadales bacterium
GCCGGGACGACCTCGTGGTCGTCGACAACGGAAGCTCCTTACTTCAAGTCAGCTACGGCACACCGGAGGTGGGCGTTACCGCCGGCCCATCGGTCTTCGGCGGCGTAGACCCCGCCGCCGCGGCCGCTGCGGACTTCAACGGAGACGGCCATGCCGACCTGGCCATCGCGAATCCTGTCCGGCCGGGTCCCTACGCCGGTTTCGTCATGCTGCGCCTGGGCGATGGTCGGGGGGGATTCCCCGGCGAGGTCCGCTCCTCTCCCTCGCCGGCTCCGGGGCAGCAGGCCGTGGCCGATTTCGACGATGACGGCCGGCCGGATCTGGCCGCGATCGTGAGCGACACCCACGTGGCGGTGTACCGGAACCGTGGAGATGGGACGTTCGAAAATGGGTCGGTGCTCCAGGTCGGGTCCATGCCGGTGGCGCTCGCCGTCGCCGATCTGGACGGCGAGGCGCCAGGATGGGACACCGCATGACGACCGTGCCGGAGCTGGGGCCGGCGCTCGGTCGGCTCACTGCCCGCCCCGCGGCCCCGGCCGGGGCAGGCACCCCGCTCGACGATCTTCGGCTCCAGCTCGTGACGGCGGTGTTCGAGCACGCCGCGGCGGCCCGCGCCTTCGGCGACGATCCGGCGGCCGCGGTGAGCGCGTTGAACCGCGCCGCATGGCTCGGCGCCTGGGAGGACACGGTCGCCGCGGTCGCCGCGCGACTCGGTGAGCACATCGACCGCCAGCTCGAGGCCGCCGCGACGGAGTCCAGGCTGCCGCGCCAACAGCGCGAACGCCTGCCGCTCGGCGAGAGCGATCGGCGCGCCATCGCCGGGCGCCTGGGTGCGGGCAGCCTGCCGTTTCTTCGCAGCCTCGACGCGCTGGAGCGCACGATCCCCGCGGCGTCCGCGGCCGGAAGTCGCGGCGCGGCGGGGCTGGAGGAGTGGCGCGACGCGCTGCTGGCCGTCGCCCGCCGGCTCGAGTCGGCGTGGATCGCCCTGGAAGACGCGGCCGCGCACGAGCCGGCGGTCTGGTCGCCCGCCATCCAGCAGGTCCGCGCGTGGCGCCGGCCGACCTGGCCGGTCTGGACGGTTACGGCACTCGTCGTCCTGGTGGCCGCCTACGTCGGACTCGTCCTCGGCGGGTTCCTCCCCGCAGTCGGCCCGGTCGGCGAGCTGGCGAAGGCGTGGTGGTATCGCCTACTTTGAGCATCCGCTTCGCTAACTACCTGAGAATGATTCTCACCGCGGCGATCCTCGGCTTCACGCTCGCAACCTCACCCCCTGATTCCGCCGCACCGCAGGCAGGCGACCCCACCGCCGCCGCCCGGCGACTCGCGGCGACCGCCCAGCTTGCGGCGCAGGAATACCGCATCGGGGTGGTGAACGGCCGGGTGACCGCGGCCGCGGAGGTCGAGGAGGCGCGACTATTCCTTGCCGAGGCGCGGCGCAGCGCCGCGCTGCTACCGGCCGGCATCGCGGACTCTGCCATGCGTGAGCTGGATCGTCTGACCGCGCTCGTGGCGTCGACCGCTCCGCCGGATTCCCTGGCGGCCGGCGTTCGCCGGCTCACCGCCTCGGTCGCCGTGCGGCTCGGCGTGAGTCTCGAGGAGCTGCCCGACGCGGCGCCGTCACTCGCGCGAGGCGCGCAGGTGTACCGCGAGGAGTGCGCGTCGTGTCACGGTGACCTCGGGCGGGGCGACGGGCCAGCCGGCGCGGGACTCGAGCCGGCCCCGGCCAACCTGGCCGATGCCGCGGCCCTCCACAGTGCCTCCCCGCTCGATTTCTATCGCCGCGTGAGCATCGGCGTCGTGGGCACGGCGATGCCCGCGTTCGAGGCGCGGCTCTCATCGAACGACCGCTGGGCGGTGGCCGCGTACGCGACGCTCCTCCGGCTGCCCCGGCCAGCGGGTCCGGTGCCTGCGTCGCTTCGCGACTTCACCGCCACCGCGCGGATGTCCGATGCCCAGCTGGTTGCGGCGCTCGCCCCTACCGGGGACACCTCGGCGGCTCGCGTTGCCGCGGTGCGGAGCGCCGAGCCGGTCGCGGGCGACGTGGGGCCGGTGTTCGCGCGGGTCCGCCACCAGGTGGACAGTGCGGTCGCGCTCGCTCGCGG
>JBOHSY010000106.1:0-27063 GCA_050733355.1 Gemmatimonadales bacterium
GGGATCCGAGCGGTCGCGGAACGAGCGGATAGCGGATAGCGGATAGCCGATAGCGGATAGCCGATAGCCGATAGCTACAACTGAATCTGGGCTCCCAACTCCACCACCCGGTTCGGCGGCAGGTTGAAGAACGCGGCCGCCGACTGCGCGTTCCGCGCCATCACCGTGAACAGCCGCTTCCGCCAGCGCGCCATCCAGCCCTTGCCGGTCGGGATGATCGTTTCGCGCCCGAGATAGAAGCTCGCCTCCATCGGCTTGAACTTGACCGGATTCGGGTTGGTCGGCTCCCCCAGCAGGCGCAGCGCGTCGGGCACGTCGGGCGTCTCCATGAACCCGTAGCGCGTCACCACCTGGTAGAATCCTTCGCCCAGCTCGCTGCACCGCACCCGCTCGTCGTCGTCCACCATCGGGAACTCCTCGGTCCGCACCGACATCAGCACCACGCGCTCGTGCAGCATCTTGTTGTGCTTGAGGTGGTGCAGGAGCACCGGCGGCGCGCCGCCCTCGACGGAGGTGAGGAAGATCGCGACCCCGGGCACGCGCGGCGGCTTGCGCTTCGCGATGTCGGCGAGGAACAGCTCGATCGGCAGGGTGTTCTCGTTGGAGATCTGCGAGAGCCGCGCGCGGCCACGCTTCCAGGTGGACATCAGCACGTAGACGAGGGCCGCCACCACGAGGGGGAACCATCCGCCGTCAGGCACCTTGAGCAGGTTGGCGCCAAAGAGGGCGAGATCCACGATCAGCAACGCCCCGACGATGAGACCGACCTTCCAGAGCGGCCACCGCCAGAGGCGGCGCGCCAGTACGGCGAAGAGCAGCGTCGTGATCGTCATCGTGCCGGTCACGGCAACACCGTAGGTCGCCGCGAGATTGCTGCTGGTGCGGAACGCCAGCACCAGCCCGATACAGGCCACCATCAGCCAGTTGTTCACCTGCGGGATGTAGATCTGGCCCATCTCGGTGCTCGACGTATGGATGATGTTGACGCGGGGACAGTAGCCGAGCTGAACCGCCTGCCGGGTGAGCGAGAACGATCCCGAGATGAGGGCCTGTGAGGCGACGACGGCCGCGCCGGTGGCGACCGCGATCATCGGATAGAGCGCCCACGCCGGCACGAGCGAGTAGAAGGGGTTCGTGGCGGCGGCAGGCTGGGCGAGCAGGAGGGCGCCCTGCCCCATGTAGTTGAGCATCAGCGCGGGCAGCACGACGATGAACCAGGCGACCCGGATCGGGCGTCGCCCGAAGTGTCCCATGTCGGCATAGAGCGCCTCGCCCCCGGTCACGACGAGTACGACCGCGGCGAGAACCACGACCCCCGCGAGTCCCTCGCGCAGGAAGAACTGGACGGCGTACCAGGGGTTGAGGGCCGCGAGCACGGCCGGCTCGATCAGGATGCCGCGCACCCCGAGCGCCGCGATGCAGAGGAACCAGACCCCGGTGAGCGGACCGAAGATATGCCCCACCCGCCGCGTGCCCCGGCTCTGCACGGCGAAGAGCGCCGCAATGATCACCACGGCGATCCAGACGATGAACGGCTCGAGCGCCGGCGTCGCCACCGAGAGCCCCTCGACCGCGCCGAGCACCGAGATGGCGGGAGTGATGATGCCGTCGCCGTACAGGAGCGCCGCTCCGAACAGAGCGGCGCCGATGAGAGCACGCTGCGCCCCGCTCGGACGCTCGCCCCGCCGCACGAGCGCGAGCAGGGCGAGGATGCCCCCTTCGCCCCGGTTGTCGGCCCGCATCAGGAGGGCGAGATACTTGAATGAGACCACTATGTTCAGCGTCCAGAACACCAGCGACAGGATGCCCAGTACGTTGTCGTGGGTCGGCGCGAACCCGTGCGGCCCGCTGAAGCACTCCTTCAGCGCGTAGAGCGGGCTGGTGCCGATGTCGCCGTAGACGACGCCGAGCGCGGCGAGCGCCAGGCCCGCGAGCGCCCGTCGGGAGGGCGGGGCCTTGCCCGGGTGGGAGACGTCAGCGCTGATAGGAGCTCACTGGGAAGGGCGTGCCGCCGCGATCGAGTCGGCGAGGCGGACGATCGCATCGGAGTCGAAGCGTCCCTGATAGAGTCGGCCGCCCACCAACAGCGTGGGCGTGGACGAGACACCCAGCCTGATCCCTTCCTGGTAGCTCGCCTGGATCCGCCCGGCGTACCTGGCCGAGGTCATGCACTCGTGGTACTTGGCTGGGTCGAGGCCGACCTCAGTGGCATACCGGCGGAAGAGGTCGGTCGCGTCCCGCGTTTCGGCCCACTCGGGCTGGCCCTCGAAGATACGGTCGTGCATCGGCCAGAACGTTCCCTGCTCGTCGCCGCACGCGGCCGCGTGGGCGGCGACCCGCGCGTGGCGATGCTGCTGGAGTGGGAAGTCGCGAAAGCGCCAACGCACCCGGCCGGTCTCGATGAGCCGCTGGCGGATAGTCGGCATCTGGAGCGTGGCGAAGGTCTGGCAGAAGGGACACTGATAATCGGCGAACTCGGTGATCTCCACCGGAGCGCCGGCGTCGCCGAGCAGGTATCCCCGGAAGCCGGCGGTGTCGGCGGCCTGCACCGTGACGTTCGCGGGGATGCTCACGGCGGACGGCCGCGCGAGGACCCACGCCAGAGCCCCGACGCCGATCAGCGCCACGGTGGCGAGCACCAGGTAGAACCGCTTCAGACCGGCCGGGGTCCCCGCCATGGCTCGTCATCCTCCGGTTCGTCGGGGGGAAACGCGTCGGTGCGCCGCGCCTCGTCCACGATCCGGCGGCTCTCGGCCACTTCCGGCGTGTCGTAGGTGCTGCGCACCTCGTAATGGAACAGCTCGGCGCGGGCGTCACCCATGAGGCGGAGCAACTCGGGCACGCCGCTGCCGCTCAGCAACTGGCCGGCACGGTCCAGCTCCTGAATCCGGGTGGCCAGCGCCCGCAGCAGCTCCACGAGGCGGTCCGCCCTGCCTTGATCATAGACCTCGTCGTGCTCTGCCATGACTTCCTCGCGGGCCGGCGAGGACCCGACGTCGAGATTCGATGTAAAACCGCCGATAAATGTAATCAGGGACACAATATGGCAGTGGCGGCCGGACTTCCACGCGAGCGTCCGGCCGGTTATCCTTGTGCGCTGGCGCGCGAGCGCGCCTCTACGTAAACCTCCAAGGACGATCGAGTGACGACAAAGAAGAAGACGACGACGAGGCGAATCACCGAGGCATCGGCTTTCGATCAGGCGCGGGACGAGCTGTTCAGCCATATCCTGCGCTGCGGTGTCATCGAGGCGCTGGTCGAGCACCAGAAGGACTGGTTCGACGACACCATGCAGTACCTCGCGGAGCGCTATCCCGAGCTCCGGGAGACCGAGCTGGCCCAGCTCCGCACCCTGGGCGAGCGGTACTGCCAGCCCGTGCAGCGTCGTACCGAGCCGGTCGGGCAGCTCAACGGCGATTCAGTCGCGGTCTAATTCAGCAGGTCGAGCGTTGGCATCCGCCTTGGGACGTCGTCCCGGGGCGGTTTCGTCTTCGGGTCCTCCCCGACAGCCGCGGGCCGGGGTGCCGCCGCCAGCGATACCCCGCCGCGATCCGCATTCCGCCTCCCAGACCCACCTCGAGCGACCAGCCGGCGCCGGCGCCGGGACGGCCTTCGACCCCGACCAGCAGTACCAGGTAGCCCTCGTCCACCGGCCCGACGACGCCCGCGATGCCCCCACCGGCGTACACCCCGGCGCCTCGGCGCCCGGTCGGATCGAGCAGGAAATGCCCCAGCAGCTCGCCTCGGGCGGCCGGATCGCCATCGGCCACTCCTGCCCCTGCCGTGACGGCGAGCCGGACCCGTGCCGACGGTCGCAGCGCGCCGTAGACGCCGCCCACCGTCAGGACCGGCGCAGAGGTGGCGATGAGCGTGTGCACGCCCAGCTCGGTCACCCGCTGCCCTGTGGCGGGGGAGGCCCAGGCCATCCCCGCCGCAGCGAGCAGGCTAGACCAGCTGGATCGCATGCGTGATGGCGGCGTCCGGAGCGAGGCTCGCGAGAACCGAGCAGTACTTGGTCAGGGAGAGATCGACGGCCCGGGCCGCGTTGGCCTCGGTAAGGTCAGCGCCGCGGAGGCGGAAGACGAGCCGCAGGGCGACCAGCCGGCGCGGGTGCTCGTCCCGCCGCAGCGCGACCACCTCCACCCGCGCTTCCGCGAGGTCCACCCGCATCTTCCCGAGGATGGAGACGACGTCCGAGGCCGCGCACGCGCCGACGGCAAGCAGCAACGCGATGAACGGCCCGGGCGCTTCGACGCCATCCGCGTCTAGCAGCGTTTGCGGGCCGCCCAGCTCGCCGCCGCGGAACCGCATCCCGCCTTCCCATCTGAGCTCGGCGCGTCTGGTCGGGTCGTCGCTCATTGGTTCAGATGGTCGGTGAAGCCACAGAGGACACGGAGACCCGGAGACGTTGGCTCAGACACGATTGCGATTGAACCGCAGAGGCGCAGTTAACGAGTTCGATCACAATCCAAGCGCGCGCTTTTCGCGGCTCGCGACCCGGATGTAGTCCCAGATCGCATACAGCCCCGCGCCCGCCGTGGCCCAGGCCAGCGGTCGTACCAGCGGCGACTCGAGCAGGAACGCGGCCAGCGTCAGCATCTGCCCGACGGTGACCGCCTTGCCGCCGGGGCGGGCTGGAATCGCGCTGGGGCGGCCGCGGATGGCCGTGACGACGAACGCGATGGCGGCGACGATGTCGCGGACGAGAGCGGCGGCGACCTCGTACCAGGCGAGCCGCCCGGAGAACGCGACCACTCCGAACGCCGAGGCCATGAAGAGCTTGTCGGCGACGGGGTCGAGCACGGCGCCAAGGCGCGAGGCGCCGTAACGGCGCGCTACCCGTCCGTCAAGAAGGTCGGTGCCTGCGGCCGCAAGTAGAATGGCGAAGCGGACTTCGGGGCCGGACGCGAGCGGGAACGCCACCGCGAGCGGCAGGCGGACGGCCGTGAGCAGATCGGCCGCGCTCCAACGCGGCCGCTCTTGCTCGCCTATCCGTGCAGGACTACCTTCGGACATTCTTGCCGCCGGGCGTGAATTTTCTAACATACACGCCGGGCCACGCAGGCCGCGACTCGCCACCGCGACCTACCCCTCCCCCCAGTCGGCCTCTTCGTCATGCTGGACACGGCGATCATCCCCTGCGGCGGGCTCGGCACGAGGCTCCAGCCGATCACGCGCTGGCTGCCGAAGGAGTTGCTCCCGGTCCGCCTCAGGCCAGTGCTCGACTGGACGCTCGACGAGATCGCCGACGCGGGCCTCGTACGCGCCATCCTGATCACGCGTCCGCTCAGGCCGGCGCTCGAGAATCCGACTCGCGCGGTGCTCGACGCCCGCCGGGCGTCCGGCCTGGCCGCGGCGTTGGTGGCGGCGCCCGACGGGCAGCAAGCGCCCGGCGCGCGGTTGGCGGACTTCCCCGCTCGCGCATGAGCTCCGCCCGCTGCTTCGATCACGCGCTACTGGAGCTGCACGACGTCCCCGTCGATCGGCTGACCGACGTCAATACGCTGTCGGCCCTGGTCGTGGCGGCGGCCGGCGCGGTCGGCATCCCGCCCTACGCGCCGCCCGTCGTCAGGCACGCGACCGGGTCGCTCGCGGTCGGGCTCCTCTGCCGCGACGGGCACATCATCCTGCACGCATCGCCGCAGGAAGGGCTTTGCCTGGTGGACGTCGTGGCGCGGTCGCCGGCGCGTGCCGCCCAGGGAGTCGAGGTGATCACCCGCCGGCTGGCACCCGGCGGTTCCCGACCGGGCTTCCGTTAGCCTGACGCCCCGGCTGCTCCTAGCGGCCCCCGCCGGTGCCTCGCACGACGCCCTCCGCCCGCTCCGCGGGGACGAGGTAACGTGCGGCCACGTCCTGGACGTCGGCGGCACCCACGCTGCGGTATGGTGCGCCGCGATCGGCCAGCTCGTCGAGACCGTCGCCGATGAGCCACGCCTCCAGCAGCTCGCCGGCAACGGTGGCGCCGCTCTGCTGCCGGACTTCGGCCTGCCCGGCGAGGTAGCTCACCGCCTGTGCGAGCTCCGCGTCGCTGAGCGGTTCGCGGACGAACCGCGCCAGCTCCTCCAGCATCGCCGCGCGGGCTTCCTCCTCGCGCTCGGGGGACGTTGCGATATACATGACCAGCGCGCCGGCGCGTCCCTTCTGCCACGAGGAAGCCATCACCGTATAGGCGAGTGACCGCCGGTCGCGCAGTGCCTCGAACATGCGCCCGCCGAGCCCGCTCGCGACCGCCGCCCATACATCCGCCGCGTGCCGGCGCGGGTTGCGGCGCTCGGGGCCGCGGAACACCATCGCAAGCGCGCTCTGCGCCTTTTCCCGAGCGGCGGCCCGCTCGAGCGGCGCCGCTCCCAACGCCCACGTGTGCGGCGGCGGGAGCGGCGTGGCCGCGCGCCCGGGAAGGTCGTCGAACGCCGCGGCGAGGAGGTCGGCCGCGCGCTGGGGATGAATCTCACCGACCGCCACGATCACGGGTCGTGCCCGCTGCACGACGTCGGCATGCCAGCCGCGCACGTCGCCGGGCGCGATCGCGGCCAGCGTCTCGGGCAGCCCTCCCACCGGCAACCCGTAACCGTGCTCCCCGAACGCGGACCGGAAGGCGAGCTGGAACGGGTAACGGAACATGTCGTCCACCACCTGCGCCGCTTCGGCCGCCATCAGCGATCGCTCGGTGAGCAGGTCGGCCTCGGCGAGCGCGGGCTCGGCGTAGAGCAGCCGCAGCAGGCCCGCGGCGTCGCCGACGCGATCCGCCAGCACGGTTGTCCCGAAGCCGATCCAGTCGGCCGCGACGACGGCGCCGAGGGTGCCGCCGAGCCGCTCCGCCGCGAACGCGAGCCCGGCGGCGTCGAGCGCACCGGCCCCTCGCACGGCGCTCCGGGCCGTGAGCGCGCCGAGCCCGGCCCGTGTCGGCGGGTCGGCCTCGAGCCGCGGCAGGTACAGCCCGAGCGTCACCGCGGGCACGCCCGGCTTCCGCCGGACGAGCAGATCGGCGCCTGGGAGCGCGACGTGGAGGGTGCCGGAGCGGACGCTGCCGCGGGCGGGAGCGGGAGGGCGCCGGCGGGAGAGGGAGGGAACGCCATTCGGGGTCGGCACGACGCGCAGTTGTGTCACGGCGAAGGCGCGGGCCAGGCTGTCCCCGGTGAGGTCCTCGCCTCGATGCTTCGGCAGATAGGCCACCGCCGAGACCGCGTCGGGCAGGAGGTAGCGGGCCGCTGCGGTCCGCACGTCCGTCGGCGTCGCCGCGGCCAGGGCGGCGTACTCCCGGTCCAGCTCGTCCAGGCTACCCAGCGCCTCCGCCGCAGCGAGCGCGGAGGCGCGACCCTCCATGGGCTCCAGTCGCCGCATCCAGCGCGACAGCAGGAGAGTCCTCGCTCGGTCGAGCTCGGCGTCGGAGGGCCCGGACAGCGCGAGCCGCGCCGTCGCCTCCGCGACGCCGTCGATCGCCTCCTGCATCCGCGCCGGATCGAGATCGGCAGTGACGGCGAAGACGCCGAGCTCCGTCGGCGCGTAGTTGTGGGCGTTGACGCCGGTGACGATGCCCGGCTCGCGCAGCGCCCGATAAAGCCAGCTCCCGCGCCCGGCGCCGAGCACCGCCGCCGCGAGATCGAGCGGCGGCGAGTCCGGGTGCGTGGGCGGCACCGCGCGCCAGCCGAGGGCGAGCTCCGCCTGAGTCACGTCACCGCGCAGCGTCCGCGAGCGCACCTCCTGCCGCGGAGTCTCGTCCGGCGACGGGTCGTGCGCGCCGGACGCCGCGGCCCAGTCGCCGTACGCGCGCCGTCCGAGCGCGAGCGCCTGGTCCGCCGGCACGTCGCCCACGATCGCCACGATCGTGCGCCCGGGCACGTAGCGGGAGGAGTAGTAGCCCCAGAGATCGTCGCGGGTGAAGCCGGCGAGCTGCGACTCGTAGCCGATTCGCCAGCGCCGGATCCGGTGCCGGTCGAACATCACCTCGTGCAGCGTCTCGTAGGCCACGGCCGAGGGCGCATCCAGCTTGCGCTTGGCCTCCTGGATGATCACCTGAAGCTCGCGCGCCAGCTCGCCCCCGTCGATCACCGCGTTCCGGATCGCATCGGCCTGGACCTCGAGCCCCGTGGCGAGGCTTCGAGCCGGCAGGACCGCGAAGTACGTGGTGTGGTCGTAGCTGGTGCTCGCGTTCAGGTAGCCGCCCGCCGCCCTGGTCTCCCGCGCGATCCGCCCCACGCCGCGCGTCGGCGTGCCCTTGAATAACATGTGCTCGAGGACGTGCGAGATCCCCACCCAATGGTCGGGCTCGTCGAAGAATCCGGCTTTCACGTGGGTGACCACCGCGACCGCGGGGGCGGACGGTTCCCGCTGCGCAAGCAGGGTGAGTCCGTTGGGCAGCACCTCGCGCAGCACGCCCGCAGTCCACCGCCGGCTCACTCGCGCGCTCCCCGCGCGAGCGGGCGCAGGCGGATCACGGCGAGCGCCGCGGCGACCAGCGCGATGCCGTACAGCAGCACGTACACGAGGTCGCCGCCCGCCGGCACGGGCTCCCCGACGTCCACCAGCCGGAACGGCGGCAGCACGGTGTAGAGCACCGCCGCGGCGCCGGACACAGCGGCGCCGAAGCTCCGCGCGAGACCGAGCGCGCCATGCGCGGCCACGACCAGCACCGCGATCAGCCAGTCCCGCCGGGTGACCGTCGAGAGCAGAAAGACCAGTCCGCCGAGCAGGAGGTAGAACAGCGCGGATTGGACCAGCACGCGCCCCATCGGGAGATCGGCACCAATGCGCGCGGCAGCGGCGAGGCCCACCACGCCGGTCGCCGCCAGCACGGCCACGCCGCCCACGATCCAGCGGAGCAGGTAGTACAGCGGCGGGCTCACCGGCCGCGCAAACAGGGTCCGGTAGTAGCCCTGCCCGAAGTCGGTGCTGACGATGCCGGCCGTGGCCAGCAGCGCGAACACGGTGACCGCAGCATCGAGAATCGCCAGGAAGACGGTGGCCTCGCCGCCGGCTCCGCTCGTCACGACCCGCAGGCTCGTGATGAGGAACGCGGAGAGCACCCCGACGATCGCCATCCCGAGCGCGGGTCCGCGCGCGACGTCCCAGGCCATCCACGGCAGATAGCGAAGCGGCAGCGCGCTCACCGGCCCTCCACCGCCGCGCGAAACTCGCTCTCGAGCCGGCTGGCCTCGGGCGCGAACGACACCACGACGGCGCCGGCGCCGATCAACTCGGCCAGACCTCGATTCAGCTCGGCGACGCAGCCGCGAACCCGCCACTCGTTCGCGCGCCCTTCGACCGGAACCGCGGATGGAAACACCCGAGTCATGACCGGCTCGGCCCCGGTCGCGGCCAGCCGGTACACGGCCGGCTCCTCGGCCGCGGCGCCCACGCCGGCGGTCACCACCCGCTCCAGGCGACCCTGGTGCAGGATGGCCACCCGGTCGGCGACTCGCTCCAGCTCGTCGAGGTCATGGGAGGCGATGAAGATGCACCGCCCGGGCCGGCGGAGCTCGCGCACAATGTCGCGAAAACGCTGGGTCCAGAGCGGGTCGAGCCCGTGCGTGGGCTCATCGAGCACGACGAGATCCGTGTCCCCGATCAACGCCTGGGCGAGGCCCAGCCGCTGAAGGGTTCCCTTGGAGAGCTGGCGGACGTCCTTCCGTCGATGCTCTTCGAGGCCGAGCCACTCCACCACGTGGGCGGTCCGCTTCGCCACCTCCGCCGCGGGCACGCCCGCCAGCGTCGCATGTCGACGGAGGACGGACTCAGCCGTCCAGCGCGGCGGCAGCAGCAGCAGTTCCGGCAGATAGGCAGCTCCGTGCCGCTCGACATAGGCCCGCGGGGCCTGGCCGGCGATGCGGACCCGCCCGCTGGTCGGGACGAGAAAGCCGAGCAGGATGGAGATGAGCGTGGACTTGCCGGCACCGTTGGGACCGGCCACGCCGACGACCTCACCCGGGCCGAGACCCAGGGTGACGTCGTGGAGCGCGGAAACGGTCCGGCTGCCGAAGAGCGAGCGGTAGGTCTTTCCGAGCGCGGCGATCTCGATCACTGGATGATGCGCAACACCCCCGCCTGCGCGCTGCCGCGGATGAACGCCTCCGCGTCGGTGAGCGGGATGACGACACCGGTCTCGGTCCGGCCCCGCCGCGCCAGGCCGGCCATGAACTCGGTGAGGGAGGCGTCGGCCCATTCGCGGTCGGCTGCCTTCATCTGGAGAAGGATCTCGTCCCAGGTGCCGCGGAACGTGTGCCCGGAAAGGGTGCCGACCATGTGCGGCTCGCCCGGGGGCGCCTGGTGGGGACGGCGCTGCATCGCGTGCAGCTCGCTCAGCAGCGTGCCGAAGAGCTCGAGCTGGTGCGGGTCGCGCACCGATCCGTCAGGCTGCTGCGCCTCGACCTCCGCGAGCA
Source organism: Gemmatimonadales bacterium (assembly GCA_050733355.1). GTDB lineage: Bacteria > Gemmatimonadota > Gemmatimonadetes > Gemmatimonadales > GWC2-71-9 > DASQPE01. The sequence goes on from JBOHSY010000106.1 coordinate 10,377, forward strand.
GCAGCTCGATGCCGTCCGGGTCACCGGCGACTTCCGCCAATCGCGTGAGCCAGGGCTGGAGCTCGGGGTCGTCGTCGCGCAGCCGGTAGATCGACTTGCGGAGCTCGATCGTGCGCCAGATGCCGAGCTCGTCGAAATGGTCATCGGGCTGGGTGCGCTCGAGGTGGTGGAGCGAGGCCTCGGTCTCCCCCCGGTCGTAGAGCATGTTCGCCAGATAGATTCGCGCCTCGGCGAAGCTGGGCTCGAGCTCGAGCGCGCGCCGCAGGTAGAACAGGGCCCCGGCGTCGTTGCCGAGCCGGTGGCAGGAGTAGCCCAGGCACGCACACGCGTCGGGCGACTCGGGCTGGGCGGCGGCGGCGAAGTCGAAGAACCGCTGCGCCGGGCCGATCAGATTCTCCCGGAACAGCGCCCGGCCGATCTGGAGCATCAACTCGTGATCCTCCTGGAAACCGAGCAGCACCACCCGCTCGAAGGTCCGGAGCGCCCCGCCCCGCTCGCCGAGCTTGAGCAGCACCTCGCCGAGCCCCGCGAGTCCATCCTCGTGGTCGGGATCGAGCGCAAGAGCGCGCTCGAAGCTGCGGCGTGACCACGCGTACTCTTCCCGCGCGAGATACGCGTAGGCCGATCCGATGTAGAGCTCGACCGCATGGGGATAGAGGGTGATGCCCTCTTTCAGGAGGGCGAGTGCATCGTCGTAGCGACCTTCATTGTACAGCTGGTGGGCTTGTTCGTCGAAATCGTCGGAGCTGCGGAACGCATCCGCCATCAGGCGCGGCCTCCGGGGTTGTTCCACCAATTCTAGAGATGCGGTGAAGTGCGGGCAATGGGGGCGGGAGCGGGCGGGAGCGGGCGGGAGCGGTTCAGCGATGTCGAGCATGCACGCTCTTGTAAAACTTCCAGACGACAGCCCCAGCTGTCCCGCGCAGGTCATCGAGAGCGCTCCACCTTGCCTCGTTCAGCACTCCGCGGTCGCGCGCGGGTCGCAGTGTGTAAGACAGCTCGCCAAGCGAGCCCAGCGTGATGTTCAAATACCGACCGAGCTCGCGACTACCGGACTTGGCCCAGCCCTCCGCGATGTTGGCGCCTGCGGAGTGGGCGGCTCGCGGCGCCTGCGACGTGAGGCCGAAGGGCTCCCCCTTGGGCCAATGATCGGTCTCGGCGTGAATCGCGAGCGCCAACTCGTGGCAAAGCTGCCACGCCTTGGGTTGCTCATGAGTAGCCACGCACCAGGATGCACCTCGGCAGTTCTTGCAAGCGCACCGTTTGCGCGCACCGCCAATCGTTTCGACTCGCTCCTGCTCCCGCCTGCTCCCGCCCGCTCCCGCCCGCTCCCGCCTATGTTGTAAGCGTGACCTTCCAGCGAAAGCTCCTCCTCGGCTTTTCCCTCATGGCGCTCCCCGCGCTGCTGGTGGGCACCGAGGCCATCCGGAGCAACGCGCTCGAGCGCCGCGCGCTCCAGGCCCTCGGCGAGAGCATGGCCCGCACCCGCACGTACGCCGAGCTCGAGACCGCCATGTTCGACCAGAGCGAGGTCATCTGGCGCTACCTCAGCGGGATGGACCCGACGGCCCGGAACGAGTTCCGTGCGACCGCCGAGGTGGTCGACTACTGGCACGAGCGCTGGAAGGCGGAGCTCCGGCCCGAGGAGTCGGACTTGGCGAACGGGGTGTTCGGGATCCAGCGGCAGATCCAGGCCGTCGGGGACAGCATCTTCGTGCTGCACGAGGCCGGCCGCCGGGAGGAGGCGTTCCAGCTGGCGAGCACCGAGCTCAAGAGCCGTCTGTTGCCCGCGCTCACGCTGCTCAACCGCGAGATCTACCGGCGGGCCCGTGAGTCGAGCGTGCGCGGGGCGTATGCGCGCCTCGAGGAGATCCTTGCCGCGGAAAGTCGGGTGCTGATCGGCCTGATCGCGCTCGCGCTCGGCGCCGGCCTGCTGTTCTCGTGGCTCATCTCGCGCAGCCTCGCCCGGCCGCTCCGGGAGCTGACCGGCGCGATGGCAGTGGTCGGGAGCGGGCGGCTCGACCACCCGATCCGCGCCACTTCGCAGGACGAAATCGGCGATCTCGCGCGCGCCTTTGCCGGGATGACGCAGCAGCTCGATCGCGCGCAGACGCAGCTCGTCCAGTCGGGCAAGCTCGCCTCCATCGGCGAGATGGCCGCCGCGGTGGCGCACGGGATGCGCAACCCGCTCGCGAGCCTGCGCGCGTCCGCCCAGCTCGCCCGCCGGCACCCTGACTCGCCGGCCGCGCGCGAGCAACTGGACGCGATCGTCGAGGAGGTCGACCGGCTCGACCGACGGATCAGCCATTTGCTGAGCTTCGCCCGCCCCGCACCGTACCGCCCGCTGGTCGAGCGCCTGCCGCAGCTCGTCGAGGGGCTGCTGCCGAGCTTCACCGAGCAGCTGCGCGAGCGGAAGATCGAGTTGCGAATGGCGTTGCCCGCGGACCTGCCGGAGGTGCGGGTTGACCCGATGCAGCTCGAGCAGACGGTCGTGGAGATCGTGTCGAACGCGATCGACGCGATGCCGAGCGGGGGCATTCTTACGGTGTCGGGTCGGGAGGAGCGGGCGGGAACGGGCGGGAGGGGGCGGGAGGTGCTGCTGGAGATCCGCGATACGGGACCTGGCATCGCCCCCGAAGTGATGCCGCAGGTGTGCGAGCCGTTCTTTACCACGCGTGCGGAAGGGACGGGCCTCGGTCTCGCGATCGCGAAGCGCTACGTGGAGCAGAACGGTGGTGCCCTGGAAATCGAGAGCCGGGTGGGGGAAGGCACTGCGGTGCGGCTCCACCTGCCGGCGCTCGCGGCGCAACCGGCGGAGGTGAGCGCGTGAGCGGCGGCAGTGTGCTCATCGTCGACGACGAGCGGACGCTTGCCCGCGCGATGAAGGTGTTCCTCGGCGAGTCGGGCTACGAAGCGGAAGCGGCCCCCGACGCCGAGCAGGCCCTGCTGGCGCTCGAGCGTCTCCGGCCCGACGTCGTGTTCACCGACGTGCGGCTGCCGGGCATGAACGGCATCGACCTGCTCAAGCGGGTGCGCGACTTCGATCCCTCGATCGCGGTGATCGTGATGACCGCCTTCGGCTCCATCGAGCAGGCGGTGGAGGCGGTGAAGCTCGGCGCGGTCGACTACATCAAGAAGCCGGTGGACCTCGAGGAGCTCAAGCTGCTCGCCGACCGCGCACGGGAGAACGCGCTGCTCCGCCAGGAGCTGTCCTACTACCGGCGGCGCGCGGCCACGGAAGACCAGGCGTTCGCCGGGATCGTGGGCGAGTCACCGGCCATGCGCGCCGTCATGGACCGCGCCCGCCAGATCGCCGCGCTGGACGAGACGCCGCCGGTGCTGATCACGGGTGAGACCGGCACCGGCAAGGGACTCGTCGCCCGCACCATCCACGCCTCGGGCCCACGCGCGTCCAAGCCGTTCATCGAGGTGAACTGCACCGCGCTCCCCGCCACCCTGATGGAGGCGGAGCTGTTCGGCTACGAGCGGGGCGCCTTCACCGACGCCAAGGAGTCGAAGCTCGGCCTGTTCGAGGCGGCCGAAGGCGGGTTCCTGTTCCTGGACGAAGTGGGCGACATCGAGCCGGCCCTACAGGGCAAGCTGCTCCGCGCCATCGAGGATCGAGTCGTGCGCCGGGTGGGCGGAGTGCGGGACCGGAAGGTGAACGTGCGGATCCTCGCGGCCACGAACCGGGACCTCGAGCTGGAGTCCGGGCGCGACCGGTTCAGGAAGGATCTCTACTTCCGTCTCGCGGTCATCCTCATCCGGCTGCCGCCGCTCCGGGAGCGGGGCGACGATATCCTGCTCCTGGCCGAGACGTTTCTCCGGCGGTTCAGCGGTAAGTACGGGAAGAGCGTGAAGCGATTCCATCCGGCGGCGCGCGAGCGACTCCTGGCGTATCCCTGGCCGGGAAACGTGCGCGAGCTGAGCCACGTGATCGAGCGCGCGGTGCTCTGGAGCAGCGATCCGGAGCTCGACGTGGAGCACCTCTCGCTGGCGCAGCCGGCAGAAGCCCTGGCCGACGGGCGGGAACGGGAGGGAACGGGCGGGAGCGGGCGGGAGTCGGGGCCGGTGGCGCCGGACACCTCCGGCGACGTCGGCGCGCCGCTCCCTGGCTTGCCGCCGCCGGGAATCGACTTGGCCGCCTGGGAGCGTACGATGATCGAGCAGGCACTGCGCGAAGCCGGCGGCAACCAGACCCGCGCCGCGCAGCGGCTCGGCATCAGCCGCGATACCCTGCGTTATCGGCTCAAGAAGTACGGCATCCAGGGTTGACTTATGCCGGTTGCGGGGTGGGTGATTTCACCCGTTCCGGTCTCGCTGACCCACCCACGCCCGGCAGGGACCGCACTCGGGTAATTTCCCGCAAACAATTACAGGGCAATATATTGCGTTCCGAAGACCAAGTTGGTCCCGGGATGGCACACGGCCTGCGGAACTAAGGGCGTCGTCGGGTCGCAGACCGATCCGGCTGGGTGAAAGCCCCCAATCCGTACCGAGTCGGGTCCGCCGGACCCACCACTACACCCTCATGGAGAACCCATCATGTGGATCAAGCCCGAAGCTGAGATCGTCGCCGTGACCATGGAGGTCACCGCCTACGTCGCGACGCTCTAAGTTCGAGCCACGACACTCCGACGGGCTCGCGCAAGCGAGCCCGTTGAGTTTCCGGGCGTTGAGTCTCTCGTGAAGGTCGTCCTGCTGGGCACCGCCGCCGGTGGTGGGTTTCCGCAGTGGAACTGCTGGTGCCCCCGGTGCCGGATTGCCCGAGCCGAGCCGGATCGGGCGCGGCCCCGGACCCAGTCATCGGTCGCGGTGAGCGCCGACGGCGAGCGCTGGTTCCTCCTGAACGCTTCCCCCGACGTGCCCCGCCAGGTAGCCTCCCTGATCGAGAAGGCGCCTGCCGGGCAGCGGCACGTGCCGGTCGAGGGCATCGTCATCACCGACGCCGAGCTGGATCACACCCTCGGTCTCGTGCTCCTCCGGGAAGGTCGCCGGCTCCAGCTCTGGGGCACCTGCGCGACCCTGGCGACGCTCGAGAATGATTCGCGGCTGCTCCCCGTCGCGCGCGCATTCGCTGACGTCACGACCACTGAGCTGCCGCTCGGCGCCGCGGTGCCGCTTCGCTACCGCGACGGCGCGGACAGCGGCCTCTCGGCTGAAGCGTTCGTTGTTCCGGCGGGGCCGCCGAGATTCGCGAGCGCGGACGAGCCGGGACACACGGTGGGGCTGATCGTGCGGGACGAGCGAGGCGGCGCCCTGGCCTATGCGCCGGCCTGCGGCGGCCTCGACGACGCGCTGCTGGTCCGCCTGGCACGCGCGGACCTGCTCCTCTTCGACGGGACCTTCTGGACCGACGACGAGCTGGTCGCGCTCGGCATCGGCGAGCGCACCGCCCGACAGATGGATCATCTGCCGCTCTCGGGCCCGGGCGGGAGTCTGGAGCGGATCGCCTCGCTTCCGGCGAAGCAGCGGGTGTACGTTCACATCAACAACACCAATCCCATCCTCATCGAAGACTCGCCCGAGCGGGCGACCGTCGAGCAGGCCGGAATTGTCGTCGGAATTGATGGGATGAGGTTTGAAATCTGATGGTTCACACGGAGGCGCGGAGGACGCGGAGAACGACAAGGCCTTGTTGGTCGCAGGTCCAAGTGTGTGGCTGCCCGAACATGAGATCAAATGGAAAGGTGTGCTCCGCGTCCTCCGCGCCTCCATGTGAATGCATTTCCCGGGGAGTGAGACCATGACGGTGACGCTCACTGCATCGGCACTGGCGACTGGGCCGCGGGCGCGGATCCCCGAGCTCGATCGGCCCCTCTCCCCGGCCGAGCTGGAGGCCGCGCTCCGGTCGTTCCATGGCTCATACTACGTGCAGCACCCGTTCCATCGCCTGATGTACGAGGGCAAGCTCACGCCCCGGCAGTTCCAGGGCTGGGCGGCGAACCGGCTTGCGTACCAGCGCGTGGTGCCGCGGAAGGATGCCGCGATCCTCATGAACTGCCCGGACCCGGAGGTGCGCCGGGTCTGGATCGAGCGGATCATCGACCACGACGGCCCCGCGCCGGGAACCGGCGGCATCGAGCTCTGGATCCGACTCGGTGTCGCCCTCGGCGTGCCACGCGAGGAGATGGAGGACGAGCGGCACGTGCTCCCGGGCGTGCGGCTGGTCTGCGAGTCGTACGTCACGTTCTGCGGGCAGAAGCCGTGGGTCGAGGCCGTGGCGGCATCGCTCACCGAGCTGTTCGCGCCGAAGATCCACAACGAGCGGATCGAGGCGTTCCCGAAGCACTATCCGTGGATTCCCCCCGAGGCGCTCGACTACTTCAAGAGCCGGCTGGTGCAGGCGCCGCGCGACGTGACCCATGGTCTCGCGATCGTCCAGCGGCACTGCACGACCGTAGAGACGCAGCGCAAGGCGTTCGAGGCGCTCCGGTTCAAGCTCGACATGCTGTGGGCGATGATCGACGGGATCCATCATGCATACGTCGAGTAGGCGGGAGCGGGCGGGAGCGGGCGGGAGCAGGCGGGAGCGGCGCAACCGCGTGCCCGCGCTCTCATCTATGCCCACGGACATCTGCTCCCGCCCACTCCCGACCGCTCCCGCCGGCTCCCGCCGATGACACCGGATTCGCGGCCGCGGCTCTGGAAGCTCGCACGCCTTGGCTACGACTCCGTGCGCCAGCGTCCGGTGCTCCTCTACCCGGAGGGAGCCGTGCTCCTCAACGAGACCGGCAAGGCCATCCTGGAGCTGGTGGACGGGACGCGTACCGTGAGCGAGATCGCCGGGATTCTCGGCGAGAAGTACCAGACCGACGTGGCCGCCGACGTGACCGAATATCTCTCCGGCCTCGCGGCCCGGGAGCTGATCCATGACGAATGAACGACCCACCACGCTCCTCGCGGAGCTGACCCATCGCTGTCCCCTGCACTGCCCCTACTGCTCGAATCCCCTTGAGCTGACGCGGGCGGAGCGGGAGATCGCCACCGACGACTGGAAGCGCGTGTTCAGCCAGGCGCGCGATCTCGGCGTGCTCCAGCTCGGCTTGTCCGGGGGTGAGCCCCTGGTCCGGAAGGACCTGGAGGAGCTCGCGGCCCACGCGAACCGGCTCGGCTTCTACCAGACGCTCGTCACCTCCGGCCTGGGTCTCACCCGGCAGCGCGCCGAGCGGCTCAAGGACTCGGGGCTCGAGCACATCCAGGTGTCGATCCAGGACGTGGACCCGGAGGCCGCCGAACGCATCGCCGGCATCAGCTCCGTCAAGCAGAAGCGGACGGCCATCGCGATCGTGACGGAGCTGGGCTTCGCGTTCACGGTCAACGTCGTGCTGCACCGGCAGAATCTCGACCGCATCGGCGAGATCATCGACTTTGCGGCGGATGCCGGCGCCGACCGGCTCGAGCTCGCGAACACCCAGTACTACGGGTGGGGACTCAAGAACCGCTCCTGGCTCATGCCCACGCGCGAGCAGGTGGCGCACGCCAAGGAGGTCACCGAGGACCGGATGGCCCGCTACAAGGGGAAGATGCAGATGCTCTTCGTCCTCCCCGACTATCACGAGACATACCCCAAGGCATGCTACGGAGGCTGGGGGCGCTTCTACATCGTGGTGGGACCCGAGGGCACCGCCCAGCCGTGCCACGCGGCGAGCTCGATTCCCAATCTGACGTTCCCCAACGTGCGGGAGCACTCGCTCGAGTGGATCTGGCACGAGTCGCCGGGGTTCCAGGCGTTCCGCGGCGACTCCTGGATGAAGGAGCCCTGCCGGTCATGTCCACGGAAGGTGGTCGACTTCGGCGGATGCCGCTGCCAGGCGTTCGCGCTGACGGGCGACGCCACGAACGCCGACCCGGTGTGCACGCTGTCGCCGTTCCGCCGCATCATCGACGAAGCCGTGGCGGAGACGGAGGGCACGGAGTTCGAGTACCGGCAGCTCGCGGGCGCGTGAACGCCCCGGCCGTCGAGACCGAGGGCCTCGGCCGGGATCATGGAAGCACGCGGGCGCTCGACGCCCTGACGCTCCGGATCCCGGCCGGGGCCCTCGTGGGCCTGCTGGGCCCCAACGGCGCGGGCAAGACCACGACCATGCTGCTGCTGGCGACGCTGCTCACACCGACGCGCGGCAGCGCGCGCGTATTCGGCCACGACACCCTGCGCGGGCGCCGCGCAGTCCGTGGCCGCCTCGGCCTGGTGTTCCAGGAGCCCAGCGTCGACGGGCTGCTGACGGTGGAGGAGAACCTGCTGTTCGCTTCGCGGCTTGCCGGAATGGGCGCGCAGCCGGGCGGACGGGCCGTGGAGCAGACCCTGGACCGTACCGGACTCCGCGAGCGTGCGCGCCAGCCGGCACAGCAGCTCTCGGGCGGCTGGCGACGGCTGCTCGATATCGCGCGGGCCACGCTCCATGCGCCCGATCTCCTCATCCTCGACGAGCCGACGGTTGGCCTGGACCCCGAGCATCGCGACCGAATGTGGGCCCTGCTCGAGGGCGAGCGCCGCGAGCGGGGCACCACCGTGCTGTTCTCCACCCACTATCTGTCCGAAGCGGAGCCGAGCGACCGCGTCGTCATGCTCGCGGGCGGCCGGGTGGTGGCCGACGCCGCGCCGGCGGCGCTCCGCAGCTCGGTGGGTGAGGAAGTCGCCGAGATCGAGGGTGACGGCGCCGAGTCGCTGGTGCAGCGGCTCGAGGCCGAGGGGCTCGCCCGCACGACGCAGCGCACCGAACGCGGGTGGCGCGTCGGGCTCGGCGGCGGGCGGGCCCGGCTGAGCGAGCTCGCCGCCCGGGCGCCCGGCATCGCCCGGCTGACGCTCCGCCCGCCGACGCTCGAGGACGTCTACTTCGCGAGGACCCGGACGTGAGCGCCGTCGCCACCGTGCGCGGCATCGTGGCCCGCGACCTCATCCGCAGCGTCCGCCAGCGGAGCCGGATCCTCGCCGGCGTGGCGCGGCCGTTCATGTGGGTACTGCTGGTGGGCGTGGGCTTCGACTCCATCGCACGACTCGAGGGAGGCATCCCCTATCACGCGTTCGCCTACCCGGGGGGGATCGTGATGGGCGCGCTGTTCGGCGGCACCCTCACCGCCATCTCCACGGTGTACGACCGCGAGTTCGGCATGCTGCGGCTGATGCTCGCGAGCCCGGCCGGCACGCCCGCGCTCCTCGCCGGCCGCACGCTCTCCGCAGCGCTGGTCGGGCTGCTCCAGGGGGGGATCGTGCTGCTCTCGGCCCCGCTCGTCATCGGGGTCGACGCGTCGGCCGTGATCCGCGGCGTCCCGGCGCTCGCGCTCGCGGCGCTCGCCAGCGCCACGCTCGGACTGTTGATCGCGTCCCGGCTGTCGTCGGTGGAGAACTTCGGCGGGATCATCAACGTGGTGCTGTTCCCGCTGCTCTTCGTGAGCGGCGCGCTCTACCCGACCGACGGGATGCCGGCGCCGCTCCGCGCGCTCGCACGGGTCAATCCGGTCACGTCGATGGTGGACCTGATGCGGCACGCGTTCCGACAGCCGGTCGAGTTCACCGTGGCCGCGGACGTCGCGGCGCTGCTCGTCACGACCGTGCTCGCCTTCGGTATCGCGGCCCTGCTCTTCGATCCCGAGCAGCGCTTCATCCGGCGGTCGGCTCCGAAGAACGGCTGATTCGAACCCATAGGCTGTTGCTGTCCATATCCTCCCCCCTCCCTGTGGGTCTGCTGTTGCGCCGCTCTGTGTTCCCCGTGTGCTCTATGGTCAGAGGCTGTTGTCCCGCAGCCGCTCGATGACGACGCGCTGCTCGACGCGCGAACGCACCGGCCGACCCACCACCCCGCCCCCCGGGATGTCGGTCTCGACCACGATCGTGCGGTCCCGGCGCACGAGTCCCCGCCGCGAATGCCAGGCGAACGTCTCGTCCTCGCGGATGGTCTGCCTCGCGGGAATCGATCCCGAATCCCCGCGAGTGACCACCGAGTCGGTCGTGCGCGTGAGCCTCGCGCGAAAGCGGCGCAGCGTGTCGCCCGCGACGCTGTCCGACAGCCGCCGGATCTCGACCCCGCCCGGGTCCCGCCAGACCCCACCTGCGCGCAGCGAACGCGGCGGGAGCCGGGGAAGCAGCTCGTCCATCGCGCGCGACGGATCCATTACCTCCGCGACCCCGTCCGGCACGAACGGCCGGGTGTCGGGGGTGTACGCCCCATGAGGCGCGAGCGTGCCGCGGTACCGGCCACCGATGAGACCGTCGGTGTCCGGCTCCAGCGTGCCCTCCGGGCTGCTTCGCCGGACGTAGAGCGAATCGTACCAGGCCTCCAAGCGGAGCGTGTCACCCGGGTCCGGCTGGGCGCGCACCACGAGCAGTCCCGCGACGGTGAGCCGCTCGCGGCGCTCGCGTCCGGCGACGACGGTCTGGATCTCGGACTGCTCGATGTGGCGGAAGCGCGCGGGGTCGAACTGCGCCGCCGTGTATCGGAGCTGCGCCTCGGCCGGACGGCCGAGGCCGGCGGAGAACAGCGCGAGCGCCAGGCCCGCGCGGCGTGCTCCCTTAGGTGGCGCTGGCCTGCTGGCTGACTCCGATCTCCCGGAACTCGAGATGCGACGCGCGCACCATGATGTAATCATGGGCGGTCTTCAGCCGCGCGAGCCGCTCGCCCGAGAGATTGGTCGTGCGCTTCCGCATCCCGGGCCACAGCGGCTTCACCTCGTACCATGAATTCCACTTGAGCTCGGGATACTCGCGCCGGTACTGCTCCTTGACTTTCGCCTCGTACCGCGCCATGCGTCCTCCGGGAAGGATGTGAAGGGCATTTGGGAGCGGATACAAGCTGCAAAACTGCCCGGGTCCGCACAAGCTGTTCGCGAACCGTACAGCGTGAAATCGCAAAGATATATGACACCTCGCGGTGCAACTTCTGGCACCCCGGTCAGGCTCCCGACCGGGCGGCACGGATCGCCCCGGGCACACTGGTCACGATACCCGCCACGCCGCGGCCCCAGAGGCGCCGCGCGAGTCCCGGCGCATCCACGGTCCACACGTGCACCGGGCAGCCGAGCCGCTTGGCCGCGGTGACGAACCAGCGAGTCGGCACCGGCAGCCCGCGATGCCGCACCGGCACGGAGAGCAGCCGGTAGCTCACGCTCCGGGGCAGGATGCGGAGCGCCGCGCGGCGGTAGAGCGAGACGATGTCGGCGCGGCACGCGCCGACGGCGAACGGCGTGTCCCGAAACCCCCGGAGCACGGCGGCCTCGTCGCCGGCGACGACACAGCGGTCCACCGCGCCGTGGGAGAGCAGCAGCTCGCGCACGGCGAGCTGCGCGGCGGCCTCCTTGAGATCGATGAGCAGCGGCGTGCGCGGGAAGGCCCCCAGCACCTCGGCCAGCGTCGGCACGCGCGCCGGCCGGAGCTCCGCCACCGTGTACCCGCCGGCGGGGCCGCGGAGCTTGGTGGTGCGGTCGAGGGTCGGATCGTGCAGCACGATCGGGACGCCGTCCCGGCTGAGCCGGACGTCCAGTTCGAGCGCATCGGCGCCCTGACGCAATGCGAGCTCGAACGCCGCCATCGTATTCTCGGGCGCCTGGGCGGACGCGCCGCGGTGGGCGATGACCGGATGGGCGGACGGGTCGAGTAACGGGTTCACGCTATAATATGGCATGCACCCCCCCACCATCCGATGACCGACCTCGCCCAGTTCGCGCTGGTCACCACGACGTCGGTGCTGTTCATCGTCGATCCGATCGCCGTGATCCCGACCTATCTCGTCATTACGCAGGGCGAGACCCGGGAGGAGCGCCGCCGCACCGCGCGCCGCGCGTGCATGGCCATGACGATCCTCCTCGTCGTGTTCGCCGCGACGGGCACGCTCCTCTTCCGCACGTTCGGCATCACCCTCGCGGCGTTCCGGACGGCGGGCGGGCTGATCCTCTGGTTCGTGGCGCTGGACATGCTGCGGGGCGAGCGCCGCACCCAGGAGGGGCGCGACGAGCTGATCGAGGGACAGGCGAAGGACGACGTCGCGGTCACGCCCCTGGCGATCCCGATGCTCGCGGGGCCGGGAGCGATCTCGACGGTGATCGTGCTGTCGAGCCAGGCACAGGGGCCGGCCGAGACCGCCATCGTTTACGCGGCGATCCTGCTGACCGGCCTGGCCTCGTTCGTCGCGCTCCGGGTGGGCGAGCCCCTCCTCAACCGACTCGGCAAGACCGGCGTGCGCGTGGTCACGCGCGTGATGGGCCTGCTGCTCGCGGCGGTGGCGGTGCAGTTCGTGCTGAGCGGGGTCAAGGAAGCGCTGGTGGGGCAGTGAGCAGGGAGCAGGGAGCAGGGAGCAGGGAGCAGGACGGCGTAAGCGGAGCCAACCTGCTCCCTGCTCACTGCTTACCGGATCAGCCCGTGCTGCGCCGCGTACCGGACCAGGTCCGCGTTGCCCGCGAGCTTCATCTTCTCCAAGATGCGCGAGCGGTAGGTGCTCACGGTCTTGGGACTGAGGCCGAGCTGTTCCGAGATCTCCTTCACTGTGCGGCCGGAGCCGAGCTGGCAGAGGACGTCGTACTCGCGGTCGGACAGCTTCTCGTGCGGCCAGCCCTCCGCGCCGATCTCGAGGCCCACCGCCAGCCGCTCCGCGAGCGACGCGCTCACATACTTGCCCCCGCGATGCACTTTGCGGATCGCCGCGACCAGCTCCTCCGGCGAGTGGTCCTTGGTCACGTAGCCGGCGGCACCGGCGCGGAGCGCGCGCACCGCGTACTGGTCCTCGGGGTGCACGCTCAGCACCAGCACCGGGAGCCGCGGCTGGGACTGCTTCAGCGTCTTGAGCACCTCCAGAAATCCGGGCCCCGGCATCGACACGTCGAGCAGCAGCACGTCGGCCGGCATGCGGCCGATGGTGGCGAGCAGCCGGTCGCCGTCGGCGGCCTCGCCCACGACTTCCATGCCCGGCTCGTCCTCGATGATCTGCTTGAGCCCGGCGCGGACCACCGGATGGTCGTCGGCGATGCAGAGGCGGATCATGGTGCCTCCGTGACTCCGAGCGGGATGCGGGCCGTGACGGTGGTGCCCTGACCGGCCCGCCCCTCGATAGTGCACTCGCCGCCGCACGCGATGGCCCGCTCGCGGATCCCGACCAGGCCGAGCGAACGGAGCGCGGTCCGCTCGGCCTCGCTGATGCCGCGGCCGTCGTCGGCCACCTGGAGCGTCACCGCGTCCGGCCCGAGCGCGAGCGCGATCTCCACTCGAGTGGCGCTCGCGTGCCGAGCCACGTTGGTGAGCGACTCCTGCAGGATCCGGAACACCGTCGTGGCGCGGGCATCGTCCACGGCGGGATGGGCCGAGCTGAGCTCGAGCCGCACGGTGATCCCAGTGCGCTTCTCGAACTCCTGCGCCTGCCATTCGACCGCGGCGACGAGCCCCAGGTGGTCGAGCACGCTCGGTCGGAGCTCGGTGGCGATGCGGCGCACCGTGTCGATGGTCCCGTCGATCCGACTCACCGCCGATTGCACCCGCTCGGCCAGCTCCGGCCTGTCCTTGAGCCGCCCCTTGAGCCAGGAGAAGTCGAGCCGGAGACCGGTGAGCGCCTGGCCCAGCTCGTCGTGCACCTCGCGGCTGATGCGGGTGCGCTCGTCCTCCCGCACCGACTGGAGCCGGGCCGCGAGCGCCCGGAGCTCCTCCCGCGAGCGCCGGATTTCGTCCTCCTGGCGCCGGCGATCGGTGATGTCGGTGGCGACGGCGAGGATGCATGCCTCGCCGCGCACCTGGATCAACTCGGCGGAGAGCGACGTGATCTCGGCTCGGCCGCGGGTGGCGCCGCGGAACTCGAGCTCGTGCACGCTCCCGTCGCGCTCCAGCGCCTCCCGGAGCGTGCGCCGCTCGGCGGGATCGTCCCACAGGCCCAGGTCCGCCGACCTGCGGCCGATCACCTGCTCGCGCGTCAGACCGAAGTCGCGCAGAAACGCCTCGTTCACGTCCACGAAGCGTCCCTCCTCGAGCGTACTGATGCACACCCGCAACGGCGACGCACGGAACGCCTTGGCGAACTTTTCCTCCGAGAAGCGCAGCGCCTCCTCCGCCTGGCGGCGGGCGGTGATGTCACGCTGGATGCCGAAATGCCCCATGATGCGCCCGTCGGGGGCGTAGAGGCACAGGTAGTCGCCTTCCACCCAGATCGGCTGCCCGTCGAGCCGTCGTTCGTCGGTCTCGATGTGCAGCCGCCCCGCGTCGAAGAACTCGCGCCACACCCGCCGCCCGTGTGCGGGATCGTGCGCGAAGAGCGCCGCGGGCGTGAGTCCGGTCAGCTCCTCCGGCCGGGCGCCGTACTGCGCCGCCATCGCGTCATTCACCCGGGTGATCCGGTGATGCTGGAACACCCACTCCAGCAGCGCGTCCTTATCCGCCGAGTCGTCCCACCGGACCGGCTCGTCCAGCATCATGAAGAAGAAGCCGTCGAGCGACTGCGCGAAGAACAGCTCGAGCAGCCGCTGGCTCTCCTCCAGCGCCTTTTCCGCGGGGTGGAGCGCCGCAGATGCCGTGGCCGGAACCGGCGCGGCCGGCGCCGGCGTGACCGGCGCCGGCGCCGCACCCAGGACCTGGCGCAGGTACGCCAGGCGGGTGAGACCCGAATCGCCGGCCTTGGGAAGGACGGCGGGCGGAGGAGAGTCGGCCGATGGATCGGGCATGGATACCGTCAATCTACTCGCCCTCCTGCGGCTCGCCGAGGACGGAGTCGTCCATGATCGCGAGATCGCTGTTTCCGCCGTCGCTCAGCTCGTGCGCCCCGGTGCCGAGCGCCGCCGCCTCCGCATTCGCGGGCCCGAAGGTGAGATCGATGTGCACGATGATCTCCTCGTGCATCCGCAGCATGCCGAACGCCTTCGACAAGCCGCCGATCTTGTACTCCTTGAGATTGAGCGGGGTCTCCGCCCGCACTTTTACCGCGCCGGGCGCCAGCACCACGGCGGCCGGCAGCTCGGCGTCGCGGGTCACGCCGTGGATGGTGAAACGGCCCTTGAGCACCACATCGAGCGTGTCTCCTCGCGCGGCGCCCGGAGTCACGCTGTCGAGATCGAAGCGGATCGTCGGGTACTTGTCGGACTCCATGGACTTGTTGAGGTCCCGGTCACGCCTGTTGTTGCCGGTGACGAGCGTTTTGGTCGGGGCTTCCACCCAGCCGCGCACCGCCGACAGCCCGCCGCCGGTCATTTCTCCGCGCACGGTCCGGGTCGTGCCGGAGAAATCGCCGGCGGTCGCGCGGGCGTCGAAGCTGAGCGTGCCCTCGCGCACCACGCCGGCCGGCACTTCCTGCTGAGCGGACAACGGCGCTGCCAGTGCGAGTGCGAGCGCGAGTGCGCGTGTGCGGGGGGAAACGGGTCTCATGGCAGCAGCGAGCTCCGCAGCACGAGCCTGGCCGTGAGCGCGTCAGCCGGGGTCGCGTACACCTCCCCGCTCAGCGCCATCCGATAGGAGAGGATCCAGGTAGCGCCGCCGAACACGACCAGGCGGTCGAGGTTCACGATCACCTTCGTCGTGTCGACGCTCCCGACGCTGTTGGTGAAGTTGACCTGGAAGCGTGGCGTCAGACGGTTGTAGCCGGCGCCAGCGTATGGGCGCAGGCGGCCGCCAGCTACCGGCGCCGATACGGCGACATCCGCTCCCAGGATGTTCGGGCTGAACCGGTCGTCCGAGCGGATGCCCTGGAAGCATTCGCTGGTCGCATCCTCCAGCGCGTCGTCATTACAGGTGATGGGTGCGCGGACCGAGCCGAACGTCGCGTGGCCCCGGAGCGCCACGACCACGCCCTCGAAGCTGCCGAACGACCGCCCGAGCGACACGCCGAACAGGTTCGCCTTCACGCCGCCGACCCGCACCGGCGGGATCCAGCTCGCCTCGAACGCGAGGCCGAGCGGCAGCGGCACCGACAGCCGCGGGCGGGGGATGACCGGCGAGAGGTTCACGTTCTCGGGGCCCTTGCCGGGCCGGCAGATCGTCGGCGTCGCGGTCTCGTCATCGATCTGAGGCACGTAGACCGCCTCGAGGCCCAGGCGGAGACCCGGAAGGAGCTCGGGCGCCTGCGCCCGACCGAACGCGAGCGGTACCGACACCATGCCGAAGCTCTCCGCCTCGTTCGAGGATTCTGGCGGGCGGCACTCCTGCGCCACGAGCCGGGCCGGCAGGAGGAGCAGCAGCGCGCCGACGAGCCGCCCCCGCCCCCTCATTGCACGGTCACTCGGCCGGTCATGCCGCTGTGGGCGGCGAGCGTGGTCGGATTCGGGCCCGGGCCGGGACTGTCAGCCCCGGAGCCGCATCCCGCCAGGACCGGCGCCGCCCACAGCACCGGCACGAGCGATGTTCCGAACCAGGCTCGCAGCATGGGGAACTCAGCGTGAGATGACCTCACCAAATTCGGGCGTGCACCTGGGTCGGGGAGTCGGCGACACTGGTGCACAGCGAGAGACATTGGGGTGGACGGCTGTAGGATCGCGACTGACAGTCTTGCAGACCGCGACGGTGGAATTCCGTGATGCTGTTGTGGCGCAAGCACTTGCGATCCGCATGGGTCTTGCTTTGCACCGGTTCGTGCCCCGGAGACTCGACCGCCTGATTCGACGCGCGCGAAGCCGCGCGCATGCCCTGGCTGCGCCGCTGCGCAAGGAGCGCGCCCGCCGGCGGGAGCTGCGCCACCACCGCACCGCCGGCCGGGCCCTCGCCGCCGCGCGCGGCGAGACCGACCACCTC
>JBOHSY010000107.1:0-4739 GCA_050733355.1 Gemmatimonadales bacterium
GAGCACGCCGACGGCCGCGCCGGCGACGAGGGCGCCGAGCACGGCGCCTATGGTGAGGGCGCGAGCGCCCCGATCGTTGTATTGCATAGGTACCTCGGCAGTAAGGTCAAAAGGTGCGGAAGAAGTATAAGTAGGCGGTAAGGGCGGTACCGTCTCTACCGCCCTTACCGCCTGCCGATTCACCTTAATCACCCAACATCCCTTAGTACCGATAGTGGTCCGGCTTGTACGGACCCTCGACCGGCACTCCGATATACCGCGCCTGTTCGGAGCTCAATTCGGTCAACTTCACCCCCAACTTGGCGAGGTGCAGCCGAGCCACCTTCTCGTCCAGTTTCTTCGGCAGCGTGTACACCCGGTTCTCCGAATAGCGCGTGCCGGAGAGTGTCGGCTTGCCCTGGGCGCTCAGGTGCAGGTCGAGTTGCGCCAGCACCTGGTTGGTGAACGACGACGACATGACGAAGCTCGGGTGCCCCGTCGCGCAGCCCAGGTTCAGGAGCCGCCCCTCGGCGAGGATCAGCACCGAGTGGCCGTCGGGGAACACGAACTCGTCATACTGCGGCTTGATGTTGATCCGCTTCACGCCCGCCTGCTTGAGGCCGGCGATGTCGATCTCGTTGTCGAAGTGGCCGATGTTGCCCACGATCGCCTTGTCCTTCATCCGCCCCATGTGCGCCACCGTGATGATATCCTTGTTGCCGGTGGCGGTGATGAAGATGTCGGCGGTGGACACGACGTCGTCCAGGGTGGTGACCTGGAAGCCCTCCATCGCCGCCTGGAGCGCGCAGATCGGATCGATCTCGGTGACGACCACGCGGGCGCCCTGGCCCTCGAGCGCCTGCGCGCAGCCCTTGCCCACGTCGCCGTAGCCCATGACCACCGCGACCTTGCCCGCGAGCATCACGTCGGTCGCGCGGTTGAGCCCGTCCACGATCGAGTGCCGGCAGCCGTACAGGTTGTCGAACTTCGACTTGGTCACCGAGTCGTTCACGTTGACCGCCGGGAACCGGAGCGTCCCCGCCTTGGTCATCTCGTAGAGCCGGTGCACGCCGGTCGTGGTCTCCTCGGAGACCCCGCGGAGGCCGGCCGCCAGCTTGGTCCAGCGCGCGGGATTCCGCCGCTGCTCGGCGCGGAGCAGGTCGAGGATCACGCCCCACTCCTCGGGCTCCGTCCTGGGGTCGAAGTCGGGCACCCGACCCGCGGCCTCGAAGTCCGCGCCCCGGTGCACCAGCAGCGTGGCGTCGCCGCCGTCGTCCACGATCAGCGTGGGCCCGCCGCCGTCGGGCCACGCGAGCGCCTGCTCGGTGCACCACCAGTACTCCTCGAGCGTCTCGCCCTTCCAGGCGAAGACCGGAGGGCCCGTCGGCTTCTCCGGCGTGCCATCCCGGCCCACGACCACCGCGGCAGCGGCGTGATCCTGGGTCGAGAAGATGTTGCACGAGACCCAGCGCACGTCGGCGCCGAGGTCCACGAGGGTCTCGATCAGCACGGCGGTCTGCACCGTCATGTGCAGGCTGCCCATGATCCTGGCGCCCGCGAGCGGCCGCTTGTCCTGGTACTCGGCCCGGAGCGCCATCAGGCCGGGCATCTCGTACTCGGCCAGCCGGATCTCCTTGCGGCCCCACTCGGCCAGGGCCAGATCCTTCACCTTGAACGCCGGCCGCTCGACGGCGCCGGTCGCCTCGGTCCGCACTACAGTCGCCATGTTTCTCATCCTCTGGTTCGAGTGGCCGGCTGTCGCCGCATCGTGGCGGCGAACAGACCGGGCCCCTTCGTTTGGGGCTCGGGCGGCAGCGAGCGGTAGCGCACCCGCTCGAGGCCCGCCTCCGACGCCCAGGTACTGATCTGCTCGGGGGCAAAGCCCTGCCAGACGTGGCCCATCGTCTGGCGGTATTCGTCGCGCGCGTGCGGGGTCATGTCCATCAGCAGCAGGCGGCCGCCCGGCTTGAGCACGCGCCGGGCCTCTGCCAGCGCGCGGACCGGCTCCACTACGTAGTGGAGCACCAGGAGCAACACCGCCGCGTCCAGCTCCCGGTCTTCGATCGGCAGCTGCTCGAGGTCGCCGCTCCGGAGCTCCACGTTGTCGTGGTCGCGGACCCGCGCACGCGCCGCGGCCAGCATGGCGCGCGACTGGTCCACGGCTACCACGCGGCGGACGAAGGGCGCGAGGGCGGCCGTCACCGGTCCGGTGCCGCAGCCCAGGTCGCCCACCGTCCACCCCTCGTCGAGCAGGCCGGGCAGCGCCAGCAGGTCGGGGCGCTGCCCGAACAGCTCGGCCCGGAGCGCATCCCATTGCGTCGCCGATGCCGAAAAGAACTCCTGCGAGCGGCTCCGCCGCTCCGCCAGGACGCTCCGGAGCCGCTCGGCGTCCTGGGACGCGGCGGCGCCGTCGGAAAGCTGGGCGCGCACGACCTGCCAGAGCCGCCGCGCTTCGGGCTCGAGATCCGGCGCCATCGTGTAGCGCCGGCTCGCCCCGTCCGCCCGGGCCACGACCCAGCCGCCGTCGCCCAGCACCCTGAGGTGCCGGCTCACGGTGGACTGGGGGAGCTGGAGGACGGCGCAGAGCTCGCCGACGGCCAGCTCGTGCCGATCGAGGAGGAGGAGCAGCCGGCTCCGGATATCATCGGCGAGCGCCCCGAGGCGCTCGAGCACGGCGGTCACACCCGCCTCTTATTCATCCGCATATCCGGATAATATGATAAGTTCGGCTGGCGTCAAGCGCCGCCTGTGCCCGCAGGGGTGGGGAACGCCGGCCGGCGGGCGGCCCGGGGGCGGAGCGGGACTCGACGGTCTTGCGTAGAAGAAGATAGTTTGATAACTATCGAACATGGCGGCAGCCCGTTCCACTCGGGTCACCCTCCTTCCCGGTCAGTTCGAGCTCATCGCGAAGGCACTCGCGGATCCCCGGCGGTTCGCGCTGCTCGAAGCCATCGTCGTCCGCCAGGAGTGCCCCTGTCAGCGCCTCACCCGCGACTTCCCGATCAGCAAAGCCACCATCTCGCATCACGTGCGCGAGCTCGCGCTCGCGGGGCTGGTCGCGCCGCAACGCCAGGGAAGGTTCGTCCGGTACCGCGTGCGCAGCGCGGTGCTTCGCGCGTATGTGGACGCGCTGCGCCGGCGCCTGACCCCGAGCTGCCGCTCGTGACGGAACAGTTACACATGCATGGGTTCATAAGACGTAGAGTACGCGTTTACCGCGGGACTCCCAGGGAGGGCCGGATGCTTTTGGGACGGCAGGTGAGCGGCAGGTTGGTCGGATTCCCGATGCTGCTGCTGGCGGCTGCCTGCGGGCAGAAGGCCCCGCCCCCGCCGCCCCCGGCGGCCGTGACGGTCGCCGAGGCGAAGGAGCAGGAGATCAACGAGTGGGACGAGTTCACCGGCCGGATCGAGGCGGTCGACGCCGTCGACATCCGGCCGCGGGTCTCGGGCTACATCCAGCGGGTCGCGTTCGCCGAAGGCAAGGAGGTCAAGAAGGGCGATGTGCTCTTCATCATCGATCCCCGGCCGTACCAGGCGGAGCTGGCGCGGGCTGCCGCCGAGCTCCAGCGGGCCCGCACCCGCGCGGCGCTCGCCGGGAAGGAGGTCGAACGGGCGGAGCGCCTGGTGGCGGTGCAGGCCATCTCGCGGGAGGAGTTCGATACCCGGACCAGCGCCGAGGCCGAGAGCCGGGCGTCGATCGCGGCGGCCGAGGCGGCGGTGGCGACCGCGCGACTGAACATGGACTGGACCCGGGTGCGGTCGCCCATCAGCGGGCGGGTGAGCCGGGCCGAGATCACCCAGGGCAATCTGGTGCAGGCCGGGCCGCCCGACGCCACGCTGCTCACGACGGTCGTTTCGCTCGACCCGGTGTACGTCTACTTCGAGGGTGACGAGCAAACGTATCTCCGCTACGGCGACCTGGCCCGCGCCGGCGCGCGGCCCAGCTCGCGCGACACCCGGAACCCCATCCAGCTGGGCCTGGCCAACGAGCAGGGATTCCCCCACACGGGCTACGTGGACTTCGTGGACAATCAGCTCAACCCCGAGACCGGCACCATCCGGGCGCGCGGGGTCTTCTCCAACAAGGACCGCGCGTTCACGCCGGGGCTCTTCGCGCGGCTCAAGCTGGTGGGCAGCGCGCGCTACCGGGCGGTCCTCGTCCTCGACCGCGCGGTCGGCACCGACCAGGACAAGAAGTTCGTGCTGGTGCTCCAGCCCGACAGCACCGTGGAATATCGCCCGGTGCAGATCGGCCGGCTGGTGGACGGCCTGCGCATCGTCACCGCCGGCCTCAAGGGCGGTGAGCGCATCGTGATCAACGGGCTCCAGCGGGTGCGGCCGGGCATGAAGGTGGCGCCCACCGTGGCGCCGATGGCGCCCGACTCGACCGCAATCACTTCGGCGCGCTGATCATGAATTTCTCCCGCTTCTTCATCGACCGGCCGATCTTCGCGGCCGTGCTGTCCATCGTGGTGTTTCTCGCCGGCAGCCTCGCCATGTTCGCGCTGCCGGTCAGCGAGTACCCCGAAGTCGTGCCCCCGTCGATCGTGGTGACCGCGGTCTATCCCGGCGCCAACCCGCGGGTGCTCTCCGAAGCAGTGGCGACTCCGCTCGAGGAGCAGATCAACGGGGTGGAGAACATGCTGTACATGTCGTCCCAGGCCACCTCGGACGGCGTCCTCACCACGACCGTCACGTTC
Organism: Gemmatimonadales bacterium; assembly: GCA_050733355.1. Lineage (GTDB taxonomy): Bacteria > Gemmatimonadota > Gemmatimonadetes > Gemmatimonadales > GWC2-71-9 > DASQPE01. Next base: position 4,680 of record JBOHSY010000107.1, read on the forward strand.
CGGATCGGCACCGACCCCGACCTGGCCCAGGTGCAGGTGCAGAACCGGGTGGCGCAGGCG
>JBOHSY010000108.1:0-1615 GCA_050733355.1 Gemmatimonadales bacterium
GATCCAGCCAACCCGCCGGCGGCACGCGGCATCGCCAGCGAGCTCTACGGCGGCGGCCCCGAGCTTCGCCTCCGCCAGGAGCTCGTCCTGGGGATTGCCGGGTGGCGCCTGCTGCGTGCGCTTCGCCTCGAGCCCGAGGTCTGCCATCTGAACGAAGGTCACGCGGCCTTCGCTGTGCTGGAGCGGAGCTTCATGGAGGACAACCGGTGCCCCTTCGACGTGGCCCTGGCTGTGACGCGGGCGGGAAATCTCTTCACCACCCACACCGCGGTCCCCGCGGGTTTTGACCGCTTTGCGCCAAATCTGATCGATCTCTACCTGCGCCGGTACGCTGAGGGTGCGCTCGGCCTCGACGCTCATGACCTGCTCGCGCTCGGCCGGGAGAACCCGGAGGATCCCAACGAACCGTTCAACATGGCCTACCTCGCGATGCGGGGCAGCCGCGCGGTCAATGGCGTCAGCCGCCTGCATGGGCAGGTCAGCCGGCGTCTCTTTCAATCGCTCTTCCCTCGGTGGCCCCAGTCCGAGGTCCCGATCGGGCACGTCACCAACGGGGTGCACACGCCGTCCTGGGATTCCCCAGAGGCCGACGCGCTCTGGACCAAGGCCTGCGGGGCTGAGCGGTGGCGCGGCACCATGGCGACCGTCGAGCAGGATCTGGCCGGCGCCTCTGACACCGAGCTGTGGGCCATGCGCACGAGCGCCCGGAAGAGCTTCGCCCGCTATGCCCGCGAGCGCATGACCCGGCAGGTAGCCTCCATGGCCATGGAACCGCACGAGGCGGCGGCGATGTGCCGGTGCCTTGATCCGGACACCCTCACGGTCGGATTCGCGAGGCGATTCGCCACCTACAAGCGCCCCGGCATGCTGCTCCACGACCCGGACCGGCTGGTCCGGATCCTGACCGATCGGGACCGTCCGGCGCAGCTCGTCATTGCTGGGAAGGCGCATCCGGCCGATCAGGCCGGTCAGCAGCTGATCAAGGCCTGGATCGAGTTCATGCGTCGCCCCGAGGTGTGCGGACGTGTCGTCTTCTTCCCGGACTACGACCTGCTCATGGCGGAGCGGCTCGTGCAGGGCGCCGATCTATGGATCAACACGCCGCGGCGGCCGTGGGAGGCGAGCGGCACCAGCGGGATGAAAGTGCTCGTCAACGGCGGCTTGAACCTGTCGGAGCTCGACGGCTGGTGGGCAGAGGCGTATGCGCCGGAGGTGGGGTGGGCGCTCGGAGACGGCCAGGACCATGGCGACGATCCGGCCTGGGATGCCGCCGAGGCCCAGGCGCTCTACACGCTCCTGGAGCGTGACGTGATCCCCGCCTTCTACACGCGGGACCAACTCGGGATACCGACCGGCTGGGTCGCGAGGATGCGCGCGAGCATGGCGCGCCTGACGCCGAGGTTCTCCACCAACCGGGTCGTACGCGAGTACACAGAGAAGTACTACGTGCCAGCAGCGACGGCGTACCGGACACGAGCGGCCGACCAAGGCCGGCTGGGGGCGGAGCTGCTCGCGTGGCAGCAGGCCCTCGCCGCCCACTGGCACGAGGCGCGCTTCGGCGCCATGGATGAGCAGACGCAGGGCGCCGAGCGGCGTGTCACCGTCACGGTGCACC
>JBOHSY010000109.1:0-1529 GCA_050733355.1 Gemmatimonadales bacterium
CCTCACGCTGTCCTCCAGGGCGCGCGCCGCGCGCGGCCGGCCGAGGTTGAGCGCGAGCCAGCGGGCCAGACCCACGGCCCGCGTCCGTTCGACTGGCGAAGCCGCCCGGCTAAGCAGGGTTGCCACCGCCCGCTCCGCGTCCTCGAGGGCCACGCCGTCCATCTGACTGATCCACTGGATGCGGGCGAGCGTGGCGTTGCCGAGCGCCGGAAACCGCTCGCGAAGCCGCCCGAGCGCCGCGGCGTCGCCCGTGAGCGTGGCCAGGCGCCAGCGCACGTACACGGCGTCGTCTCCCGTCGAGTCGACTGTGAGGTAGCGTGCCGCGAGCCGGCCCAACGCGGCTGTGTCCCGCGCGAACGCCGCGGCGTCCACCAGGCCGACGAGCGGACCGAGGAACGCGGAATCGAGTGCGAGCGCCCGCTCGAACGCCACGATAGCCCGGGCTCGCGCATCGCCCACCTCGACGCTGGGCCCCAGATAGAGCAGCAGCGCGCCCAGCCGGTACCACGCGTCCGGTCGATCCGGCGTGACGTGCAGCACCTGGTCCCACGCCCGGAGGTGCTCGGCCAGCGGAGTGGACTGCGGGAACCGGATGCCCCGGAGGGCGTGCAGGTACACGCGGTCCGCCGGGCTCAACCGATCGCGCTGCCGCCACGCGATGTCGATCCCGCGGGTCCAGGCGGTGTCCGCCTCAGTCCACCAGCCGCGGTCCGCCACCGCCTGATCCACCGGCCGAAGCTTGAATCGGAGCCCCGCCGCCGCCGCCAGCTCGAGCGCCGCCAGCGCGAATGTCGAGTCGAGCGTGAGCGCACGCGCGTACTCGGCCACCGCCAGGTCGTAGCGTGCGCGGCGATAGGCGAGGCGACCGCTCAGGTACGCGCGGAGCGCCGGCAGCGGCGCGGTCGCGAGAATCGCGGTCCGGTCCTCGCGCTCGAGCGCGGCGTTGGCGAGCAGCCCCGCGACGAAGCGATCGATCACACCCGCGAGGCTGTCGATCGGCCCTTCCGCCTCCGCGCGAGCCCGGAGCCCGCCGTCCGGCACCGCCCGCAACGCGCCGCTGAGCGAGATGCGCGACCCCCGGAGCGCGACCAGCCGGCCCTCGAGCACCAGCCCGGCATTGAGCGCGTGGGCCAGGCGCAGCCCGGCCGTGCGGCTTGCCCTCCGATCCTCGTCACGCCAGGCCGCGAGCGTGGCAGCCGGATTCACCGCCTCCGGCCCCCCTTCTCCGGTGAGTCGGGCAGCCAGGAGATCCACCATGCCGTCTGCCAAGTAGGCGAGCGAGGAGTCCGGCCCGACGATGCGGAAGGGAACGACGGCGACCCGGTTCGGCTCCGGGGCGCCGGCTGATGCGGGAGAACCCGCGCGGGCCACCGCCAGAGCGATCCCACCCCCGGCCGCGAAGGCCAGCAGCCCAAAAATCGCCCGGTACCGGCGGCGTCGCGTCCGCTGCACCACTGGGGCGCCGCCGGACGGCGGTGAGGGAGGCCCGGGCGAAGGCTCCGTCGACCCGGCGGCCCCCGGCCCGGCAG
>JBOHSY010000110.1:0-4545 GCA_050733355.1 Gemmatimonadales bacterium
GCTCGCCTGAGGCGAGCCGGCCGTCCACTTCCGATGCCGCGGGTTGCGGCTACTGGCCGAGCTTGCGGACGTTCTCCGCCGCCGGGCCCTTCTGGCCCTGCACGACATCGAACTCCACCCGCTCGCCTTCGGCCAGGCTCTTGAAACCTTCCGCCTGGATGGCTGAGTGGTGCACGAAGCAGTCCTTGGCCCCGCCCTCGGGGGTGATGAAGCCGAAGCCCTTCGCATCGTTGAACCACTTGACCGTGCCGGTCGTACGCATTGTTCCTGCTCCTGAATGTGTGTGGTCGGAGTGCGGACATGCGCCGTACGGCCGAACACTTTGAATGAAAGGGGCCGGCGCATTTCGCCAGCCCCTCTGATCCAGTCGGATTTTCGGTGTGCTGTTTGCGCCTTCCAACCCCAACGCAAAGCTAGCGGACACCCCCGCGCCCCGCAACCCGCCGGCTCCACCACCCTGCTCCCTGCAACACTTCGGCCCGGTCACCGCGCGGCCGACAACGGCGTCGCGTGACGGGATCGTGACCCCATCATCAAACACACCGACGAGCATAGGGAACCGTCGTGTCGCCCTCGAGCGAGCGGCCCGCCGCTTGCAACGGCACCGGCGTCCCCTGAGCAGCCCTCGGAAGGAACCCGTGATGAAGCCCTATCTTCTGGCCAGCGATTTCGATCAGACGCTGAGCTTCAACGACTCCGGTATCGCCCTCAGCGAGCTGCTCGGCATCGGCGGCTTCGAGCAGCGTGCCGCCGGCCTCTCCGAGGTCCACCTCGTGCAGCAGGGCGCGGAGCTGGCCTATCTCCTCCTGCACGATCCGGAATACCGGCGGGTCCGCCGCGAACACCTCCAGGAGGTGGGGCGGCGCATCCGGCTCAAGCAGAACATCCGCTCGCTGGGCCACCTGCTGGACGGGATCCCCGGCTGCCGCTTCGCCTTCTATGTGATCTCCGCCGCCCCGGAAGAGGTGATCCAGGCGGCACTCGAAGGCATCGTACCCCCCGAGCGTATCTTCGGGACCCGCTTCCGGTACGACGCGTCGGGCGAGATCGAGTCGATCGCGCGGGTGGCCGCGGGCTATGGGAAAGTCGCGGCCCTGGAAGAGCTCCGGAGCAGTCTCGGCATCGGCCACGACCGGGTGGTGTACGTCGGAGACGGCAGCTCCGACGTGCACGTGATGCTGCACGTCAACCGGCTCAACGGACTCACCATCGCGGCGTCGGAGAACCGCTACCTCACGCCGATCGCGCGGCGCACCGTCTTGAGCGACGATGTGCTCAGCGTCCTGGTGCCGATCCTGGAGGAGGTCATCGGTATGAACGCGGCGGCGATCCGTGCCTGGTTCGAGTCGCACGGATTCGTGCTGCACGAATGGGAGAAGACGCGCACCGACTCGGTGACGATCCGCCGCTCGCTCGCGCCGGCGGGCCCATGACCATCGCCTCACTCGAATGGATCGGCTGGGTGGCGACGGCGCTCTTCGCAAGCTCGTACTTCCAGCGGACTCCGGCGGGTCTCCGCCGCACGCAGGCGCTGGCCGCGGGGCTGTGGATCGTATACGGAGTCGCCATCGGCGCGCCGCCGGTGATCGCGGCCAACGCCGTGGTCGCGGGTATGGCAGTGTATTCCTCGCTCCGGCCGCGTGCCGCGGGGGCGGGTTAGCGGTACTTTCCGCTCCATGAGGCTGGCGGCGCTGGTCGATACGTCGCGGCGGGTCGCCGAGGCCGGCGGGCGGCTGGAGAAGATCGGGTTGCTCGCGTCGCTGCTCCGGGCCGCGCCGGGCGAGGAGGCGGAGCTCGCCACCGCGTATCTCTGCGGCTCGACCCGGCAGGAGAAGCTGGGCGTGGGCTGGGCCGTGCTCCGGGGTGCCATGCCGGACGCGGCGGCGGAGTCGGCGACGCTGGAGCTCGCCGAGGTCGACCGGGTGCTCGGGGCAGTGGCGAGCGCCTCGGGCGCCGGATCGGCCGATCGAAAGCGCCGTCTCCTCGGCGAGCTGCTCGCGCGCGCAACACCAGCCGAGCAGCGTTTTCTCGCCGGCCTGCTGATGGGCGAGCTGCGGCAGGGCGCGCTGGCGGGTCTGGTCGCCGACGCGGTGGCGCGCGCCGCGGAGATTCCCGCCGCGCACGTGCGCCGCGCTGCGATGCTCGCGGGTGATCTTCCCGCCGTCGCCTCCGCCGCGCTCGCGGCGGGCGAGGCCGGGCTGTCGCGCTTTTCCATGCTGCTCTTCCGGCCGGTGCTCCCGATGCTCGCGGACGCCGCGGAAGACGAAGCCGCCGCGCTCGCCGCGCTGGGCGAAGCGGCGCTCGAGTTCAAGCTCGACGGCGCGCGGGTGCAGGTGCACAAGGGCGGCGACGACGTGCGGGTGTTCTCCCGCCGGCTCAACGACGTCACGGTCGCGGTGCCCGAACTGGTGGCGGCGGTGCGCGCACTGCCCGTACGCGAGCTGATCCTCGACGGGGAGACCGTCGCGCTGCGCCCCGACGGCAAGCCGCACCCGTTCCAGGTCACGATGCGCCGATTCGGCCGCCGGCTCGAGGTTGATCGTCTCCGGCGGGAGCTGCCGCTCGACTCGTTCTTCTTCGACGTGTTGTTTCGGGACGGCAGCCCGCTGCTCGACGAGCCGCTCGAGCGCCGGCTGCTCGCGCTCGGCGACGCGCTGCCGGCACCCCTCGTCGTGCCGCGTCTCGTCACCGGATCCACGGACGCCGCGCGGGGGTTCATGCGCGACGCGCTCGCGCGGGGCCACGAGGGGATCATGGCGAAGGCGCTCGAGGCGCCCTACGAGGCGGGTCGGCGCGGTTCGCGCTGGCTCAAGCTCAAGCCCGCGCAAACGCTCGACCTCGTGATCCTCGCCGCCGAGTGGGGTCACGGACGGCGCAGCGGCCGGCTGAGCAACCTGCACCTGGGCGCTCGCGATCCGGAGAGCGGCGGGTACGTGATGCTCGGCAAGACGTTCAAGGGTCTGACAGACCAGATGCTCGCGTGGCAGACGGAGCAGCTGCTGACGCTCGAGATCGGCCGGGACGCGTACACGGTCTACGTGCGACCCGAGCTGGTCGTGGAGGTCGCGTTCAACGACGTGCAGGCGAGCCCCCAGTACCCGGGCGGTGTGGCGCTGCGGTTCGCGCGGGTAAAGCGATACCGGCCCGACAAGGGTGCGGCGGACGCGGATACGATCGCAGCGGTGCGGGCGATTCACCTCCTCAGCGCGGGCGGCGGGCCGGCGTAACGTCGGGGTGACCCCGCTCACGGCGATCCGGTGGACCCCGACGCAAACTCGGCGCATGCAAGGCCTTATTCCCACCGTCCTCGTCGTCGATGACGAGCCCGTCGTCCGTCGCCTCGCGTACCGTATCCTCAACGCCGCCGGCTACCGCGTGCTGGAGGCTTCCGACGGCGCTGAGGGACTCGAGGTGCTCCGGCAGGCGGGCGGACGCATCGACCTGGTCATCGTGGACGCCATCATGCCCAACATGGACGGCGCCGCGCTGAGCACCGAGATCTTCGAGACCTGGCCCGCCCAGCGCGTGCTGCTGATGTCGGCACACGGCGAGGACGTATTCGGCCGTCTGGGCCTCAAACGCATGAGCGCCCCGTTCCTCGGCAAGCCGTTCACGGACAAGGAGCTTCTCGCCAAGGTCGAGCGCGCGCTGAGCGAGCCCCTCCTCGCTTCCGCGCAACGCGATTCATAGCTCGCAGGATCTTGCAGTCGTCGATCGTGCAACCTCCGGCATAGCGCTTCCCGCGCCAGCCTTGCAGCACGCCCGCGCGTCCGGGCCTCCCACACCAGGCCTGCTTCACGGGCTCCCTCCCCCCCGGATCCGCAATGCCAAGCGCCGAGCGAACTTCCCGGTCGACCTGCCCGGCGGAGCAGCCGCTGGCAAGCGGGTTGCCCGCTCACGGACGGACGCCCCAACGCGTCCTTCGGAAAGCGACCCAACAATCGACTCATGTGAGGGAACGATGAAGACCACTCTCGTTCGGGGTGTTGCGATGGGTGCCGCCCTGGTGCTCAGCGCGCACATCGCGCAGGCGCAGACCGGGGCGAGCCTCGGGTTCGGCGGCGGCGCCGCGATGCCGACCGGCTCGTTCGGCGATGCTGCCACCACCGGCTGGAGCAGCCAGCTCGTGGCGCGGGTGAAGCCGGGCGCGAGCCCGGTGGGCCTGCAGGTGGACGGCTTCTACAACCGGTTCGGGCTCGAGGGCGGGATCGACGGCAACACCCGTCTGATGGGCGGGACCGCCAACGCGGTGTTCGCCTTCCCCGGCGCCAGCCGCGCGCGGCCCTACCTGATCGGCGGGCTCGGCCTGTACAACGGCAAGACCTCGATTCTCGGCACCTCCGCGTCCCAGACGGATTTCGGCGCGAACGCCGGCGCCGGGTTCGACGTCGCGGTCGGCAAGCGTGCCGCGGTGTTCGCCGAGGGCCGGTTCCACGCCATCTTCATGGACGAGACCGCGTACATGGTCCCCGTGTCGGTGGGTCTCCGCTGGTCGCTGCAGTAACCGCGGCCCGCAGTTGCAACAGAGGCCGCCTCGCCATCCGG
>JBOHSY010000111.1:0-1036 GCA_050733355.1 Gemmatimonadales bacterium
TACCAGCGCTTCGGCGTGGTGGTGACCGACGCCCAGGGGTACATGACGCGCATCGTGGAGAAGCCGAAGGAACCGATCTCGAGGCTGGCGAACATCGGCCTCTATTACATCCGGGACACCGAGGCGCTCTGGCAGGGGATCGACCACACGCTGGCCCAGCCGAAGAACAAGGGCGAGTACTACCTCACCGACGCGTTCCAGTGGATGCTCGACCACGGGCGCCGCATTCTCACCGCCGAGGTCGGCGGGTGGTATGACTGCGGCCAGCTCGGCACGACGCTCGAGACCAACGAGATCCTGCTCCGCAACGGCGCCGCCCGGCGCCGGGATTTCCCCGGGGTTACGATCCGCGATCCGGTGTATATCGAGGACGGCGTCACCATCGAGCGGAGCACGGTGGGTCCCAACGTGTCGCTCGAGCAGGGCACGCGCGTGCGCGACAGCACCGTGGCCAACGCGATCGTGGGCCGGCACTGCACGCTCACGCGGGTCCGGCTGGACGGCGCCATGCTCGGCAACCACGTGGCGGTCGAGGGGCTCAGCGGCACGGCGAGCCTGGGCGACCATTCGGAGGTGACCGTGCGGCCGTGACCGCCCTCGCCGGACTGCTGGACTCCTATCTCGATCTGCGATGGCACTTCGACCCGGCGGCCGCGAGCGCCGCCGGCGTCGTTTCCGCCGATGCGTGGCTGGGCGCGTTCGACGCACAGGCGATGCGGGAGCACGTCGCCGCCTTCCGGTCGATCGCCGGCGCGATCGAGGACGTCGAGCTCAACGAGCTGGACGACGAGATCGACCGGACCGCGCTCCTGGCCGACGTACGGACGTTCATTGCCCGCTTCGAGCAGGAGCGGCCGCACGTGCGGGACCCCGGATTCTGGATGGCGCACGCCCGCGAGGCGATCGCCGCGCTGACGGCGCGCGAGCCCGCCGACGCCGCGGCGCCCGCCGCCCTTGCCCGCATCTCGGCGCTGCCCGCCTTGCTCGACGCGGCGCGTGCGACGCTTCGCCGGCCGCCCGTGCTGCTGGTGGATGC
>JBOHSY010000112.1:0-10770 GCA_050733355.1 Gemmatimonadales bacterium
ACCCCGATCTCCGCCCGGTGCGCCGTGATGAGCTCCTCCACCGCGGCCGATGGGAACGGGCGACGCGGGCCCTCGGGATAGTCATACCAGCCACCTCCCGTCTTCTGACCCAGGCGCCCGAGCCGACAGAGCTGGTCGGGCAAGGTGGAGCAGCGATACCCGGGACGTTCCGCATGACGTCGCTGCCGAATCGCCTGGCTGACATCGTGACCCACCAGGTCGCCCACCCGAAACGGACCCATCGCGACCCCGAATGACTCCATGGCCCGGTCGATCTGTTCTGGCGTTGCGCCTTCCTCGACCAGGTACCAGGCCTGTCTGGTATAGGCTTCGAGCATCCGGTTGCCGATGAATCCATCGCAAACCCCCGATACCACCGCCACCTTCCGCAGTGCCTTCCCGAGCCTGAGCGCGGTCGCCAGCACCTCGGGCGCCGTCGCCCGGCCGCGCACGACCTCCAGCAGCCGCATCACGTTCGCCGGGCTGAAGAAGTGAAGGCCGAGCACGTCGGAGGGGCGCCGGGTGAAGCCGGCGATGGTGTCGACGTCGAGCGTCGAGGTGTTGGTCGCGAGGACGGCGCCCGGCTTCATCACCCGGTCGAGCGCCATGAACACCTGGCACTTGACCTCCATGGATTCGAACACCGCTTCGATCACCACGTCGGCCTGGCCGATGGTCTCGTAGGAGAGGGTCGGCCGGAGGAGCGGCAGGCGGCGGTCCCGTTCGCTCACCGTGAGCTTGCCCTTCTTGACCTGCGCGTCGTAGATGCCGGCAATCCGAGCCAGGCCCCGCTCCAGCGCCGCCGGGTCGGCCTCGACCAGCCAGAGCGGAATGCCGGCGTCGAGCAGAGCGACGGCGATCCCGGCACCCATGGTGCCCGCGCCGATAACGGCTGCCTGGTCCAGCGGACGCACGGGAGTGGATGACGTGATGCCTTCCACCTTGGCCGTAGCGCGTTCCGCGAAGAATGCGTGCCTCAACCCCTTCGAAGCCGGCGTTTCCATCAGCTCGAGGAAGGCGCGCCGCTCGATGGCGAGTCCCTCCTCAAAGGACTTGCCTGCCGCTTCAATTACGTCCACCGCGCGGAAGGGCGCCGGCAGCAGGGGCCGCTCCGCTCTGAGCCTGACTCGAGCGACTTCGCAGAGGGCCGCGAGGTTCGGTTCGTGGAGCGGCATGTCGCGGGTGCGAGGGGGCGGTCGCGTCGCGACTCCGGCTGACGCCGCAAGCTCCACCGCCGCAGCAAGCGGATGGGCGTCCACCACCTGATCGAGCAGGGCGGTGTTTGCGAGCGCGGTCGCCGGCACCGGCTCACCGCTCACAATCATGTCGATCGCCGTCTCGACGCCGACCAGCCGCGGCAGCCGCTGTGTGCCCCCGGCTCCGGGCAGGAGCCCCAGCTTGACCTCCGGAAGGCCGAGCTTCGCGTCCGCACTCGCGACCCGATAATGCGCCGCCAGCGCCAGCTCCAGGCCCCCGCCGAGGCAGGTCCCGGCGATCGCGGCGATAACCGGCTGCGCACTTGTCTCCACCTGATCGATGAGCTGGCGCAGGGTCGGATCGGCGGTGCTCGCGGGCGTGCCGAACTCCCGGATGTCGCCGCCGCCGGAGAAGAGACCACCGGCCCCCGTGAGGACGATGGCCCGGACGGCGGGGTCGGTCTGGGCCCGCTCGATGGCCGCGGATATGCCGGCACGGACGGCGTGCGACAGGCCGTTGACCGGTGGGTTGGCGAAGGAAATGACCGCGACGGCGCGGTCCACTCCGTAGTCGATCTCGGGCATTCGTGCTGTCCGTGTTCTCAATCTAGTCCAACCGAGTACCACCTCAGCGTAGCTCCCGCGGCGATCCAGGTGAGCGCGTGCTCAACGCGACCCTGCCGGCTGGCCAATGCCGGCCAATACAGCTATCTTGTACGGATTATACAGCTATGGAGATCGTGCGATGGCGACTCGTAAGGCATCCGCCCGCAAGCGCCGGGCGTCGCCGCGGCCGGGCCACGGCCGCAAGAAGACGCTCCGCCTCGACCAGGAGCTGCTCGACCGCGCCCGGCAGGCGCTCGGCGTTCGGACCGAAACCGACGCGGTCACCCGGGCCCTCGAGGCAGTGGTCCGGCGCCAGCAACAGGTCGAAGGCATCCGGCTCCTGGCGTCGCTGGGGCCGATCAACGCCGCCCGCATCGACTGAGAGTCGTGCCGCCACCCTACGCCGCCGACACCAACGTCTACGTCCGGGCAGCGAACGAGCCGTCGTTCCGAGGCCGGCTCGAGAGGTTCATCCAGCAGGACGGTCCCCTCCTGGTCAGTTCGGTCGTCATCGCCGAAGTGCTCATCGGCGTGACGGAGGCCGGGCGGCATGATGCCGTGATCCGGGCGCTGAGCGGCGGGACCACGCCGCTGGCGCCGCATCCAGACGATTGGATCGCGGCCGCGACAGCGGTCTGCCGCCTCGGGGGCGACACGATCACCAAGAGCCGCTCTTTTTGGAACGACGCCCTCCTCGCGGCCCAGTGCTCCCGGCTGCAGGTCACGCTGATTACTTCAAATGCGAGGGACTTCCGACGCTTGGCGCGCCATTTGCCCGTCGAGGTGTTGGAGCCGTTCCCCGCCTGAGGGCCTGAGGACCGCGACCGTTCGAGCCCGTAGTCGATCTCAGGCGTTCGACCTGAGCCGGCCCCGGTCCACCTTCCCCAGCTGCGTCGTCGGTAGGGACTCGAGGAAGATCACCTCGCGGACACTTGTACGGCTCCAAACGGTCGGACACGAAGGCCTTGAGCTCCTCCGCCCGCAGGTCTGGCTCTTCTCCAACTGCTGCCAATAGCCCAGGGCCCGCGAGCCGCCCCGCACCCACAGATGCCCGATCGTTCCGTCGGGCACCTCCCGACTCTCCTCGTCCGCCACCTTGATCTCGAAGCCCGGCACCACCTCGCCCAGCGATCCCCTGGCGAACCCGGCCCAATCGATTGGAGAGGAAGATGTGCCACATCTCCGCGGTGCCCAGGCCGCGAGGAGCGGAACCCCGAACCTCCGGTCCCACCTGGCGTGCAGCTCTTCCTGGTTGATCATGGTGGGGTACGGTGATCAGGATGGTCGGCCGGTATCGCGCGATCCGGCTGAAGACGATGTCCGCGGTGCAGCGGTCATCGAACAGCACGCTGGCGGCACCGGCGGCGAAGGGAAACCGGAGATTGGAGCCCGTAGCGCGGCCGAAATAGAGTTCGGGCACCGAGAGCGTGCCAAACCCCGGACCGCCGCCGTCCTGCAGGGCAGGTCGTGCTGCCTGGCCCAAGCTCGTATTCCGCCGCAGATCTCGGAACGCGAGTTCCGGCCTGAGGGCTACGTGGCCGAACCCACTTTACCCCACATCCGGACCGCTAGCGATCCCTGGCAGCCCGCCTCGAGCATCTCTCGGTGGTGGGCTGTGAAGGGAATTGCGCCTGCCGTTGTGGGCCTCGCGATCGCCGATGCTGAGGTAGGCCTCGTGGAGCAACGTCGTGGTACCGAGCGACAGCTCGCCCGGGTTCCGCCGGAGTTGCCGCTCCGCGAGGCTGTGCAACTCGCGATAGAGCAGGGCGAAGAGCTCTTTCGCCGCTGTTCCGTCGCCGGCATCGACAGTCCGGATCAGCTCGTTGATCGCTGCGGTCACGGGCGCGGGTACCTCTCGGAGCCTCGGCCACTGAACGGTGCTCTCCGAGGAGAACATACCGGCCCTGCGACACCGTCAAAGCGAGCGCTCATTCCGCCCCGCCGGCCGGGCCGCGAGCAACCTTTTCCACCTGGGCGCGAAGGGCTGCGACCTCCGCCCGTAGCGCCGCGTTCTCGTCGCGGAGGGTGGCGGTGCGACGCTCCAGCGCCTGCACGCCGAGCAGGGCGATGCCATCCGCGTCCACCGTCGCGATCGTCCTCGAACCCTCGCCCAGGCCGAACGCGGCGTGGAAGTCCTCGGACGTCGGGCCGATGTGCTCCGCGCGAGTATCGACGTAGCGCCAGCGCTGGATCGGAATATCGGCGAGCTTCTCCAGCGCCGCCTCGGCGTCCACATCCTCGAACCCCTCCTTGGCAAGCCGGCTCGAGGTACAGGCGAAGGTGCCGCTGCCAGCCGGCAGATCGCACCCGGTGCTCAGGTTGGCGCTGGTGCGGAAGCGGAACCCGCCCGAGGCGCGCGCGGCGAACTGGTCCGGAAGGGCGGTGATGACCGCGTTGGTCGACCCGTCGCCGTACGCGAAACCGCCTGTTGCGGCTGCGGCATTGCTACCCATGGCGGTGGACTGGTCGCCAAGGGCCGTAGTGAAGCGGCCCATGGCCGTCGAGGCAACGCCGACGGCCTTGGTCTGCGAACCCATCGCCGTGGAAGCGGGACCACTGGCAGTGGTGCGCGCACCCATTGCCGTGGAGCTGGCTCCGCTGGCACTGGTCCTCTCGCCCAGCGCCGTGGAAGCAGTTCCGCTGGACCTGGTCTCGTAGCCGATGGCCGTGGAGTGGGGGCTGGTCGCGGCCGCGTCGAAGCCCATCGCCAGCGAGGAAGCGCCGCTCGCCACGGTCTTCTCGCCGAGTGCAACGGAACCGACGCCGATGTTGCTGTCTTCCCACTCGGGACCGCCCACACCGACTCGGAACGCCGCTTTCCCCGGGTACCACATGAGCCGGACACCCGGACCCACGGCGGGAATCCTGCCGGTGTTGAGCGTGCCTTTCACGACGAAGCCCGCGTCGTCGTTGACCTGCAGGAGCTTGGTGGCGTCGCTCTTTTCCACCTCCAGGAGCGGCGCTTGGGCCGCGGCGGGCGCCGCCACCCGGACGGTGGCGAAGGCCGACCCGAGCAGCGCGGCGACGACGAAGCGTGGCGTGAGGTGCATGATGATCTCCGTAGACTTGAGTCAGGGTTGCCTGATCGTCAGTGTATGTCCAGCGGTCCGCAGCCGTCCCCCGACCACGATCAGCCGGGCGATGCGCACGTCTCCGCTCAGCACCGGCGCGTTCGTCGCGGCCGGCAGGCGCGCGGTGTCGGCCGAGCCAGGCGTTCCCGCCGGATTCCAGTTCGGCGCGACGGACCAGTCGGTCGGGCCGGCCGCGCCGCCAATCCAGTTGCGCAGCATCCCGCCGGTTGCTGTCGTGGCCACGGTCACCGCGGCGGTGCCGTTCACGCCTTCGCTCCTACCCGTGATGGTCGCGTCGCCGGCTGCGACCCCGGTCACTTCGCCGTTCGCGCTCACCGTTGCCACCCCCGGGTCGCTTGTGCTCCACGCGACAGCGCGACCGTCGAGCCTGCTGCCGTCGCTCGCCTTCGTGACAGCCGCGAGCTGGAGCGTCCGCCCGACGGCGACGCTCGCGGGGTTGGGGGAGAGTTCCACGGTGGCGACGGGCCGAGGGTCGGCCGGCGGCCCCGTGACGTCTCCGCCACCGCCACCGCAGCCCAGGGCGAGGACGGCGGCCAGCCCCGTCCGCAGTGACGATGAGATAAGCGCGCGCATCATCTGCCTCCCTCGGTGGCTGGTACGATCGATCGCCGCTGGTCCGCGAGCTTTCGCGCTTCGGCACGGAGAACGGTCGGCTCGCCTCGGAGCGCGGCGTGCTCCGCAAGGGTGCGGACGCGGTTCTGCTCCTGTACTGGAAATTGAAATCCACCCGCGAAAGCCGACACGGACCGGGGGAGCGCGCGAATGCAGAACGCCCCGACGGTGGTCGGGGCGTCTGTCGCTCAGGATCGTGTCGGAGACCAACGATTCTACTCCGCCGGATCGGCTACTCCGGCCGCCAACCGCACGGCCTCGTCGGTTGTCGGATGGTCGGGCCCGACGGTGGGCCGCAGGTGCTGGGCGGCGGCCGCAAACGCCGCACGCGCGTCGCCGAGCGCGCCCTGCCCTCGCCGCGCGTGCCCCAAGGCCAAATAGACGTCGCCGACTGTCGCGGAGGGCGCATCGCCCCCAGCCAGAGCCCGCGCCCCGTCGAGCGCCATCGTCGCGTCGCGCTCTGCATCGGCGTAGCGATGCATCGCGAGCGCGACCCGCGCGCGGTGCAGCAGCAGCTCCGGCAGATCACCCTCGCCTGCGGCGGTCGCCCGCGCGAGGCTCAGCGCCGAGTCAACGGCGACCATCGCCGCGCGGAAGTCACCCCGGCCGAGCATGATCAGCGCGCGCTGGGACAGAAGGCCAATGAACGCCGTGTGCCGCGGCGGGAACCCCCGGAACCTGGGGCGACCTCGGCGAGCATGCGGTCGGCCCGGTCCAGGTCACCCTGCCTGATGTAGATCCCCGAGCGGATGAGCAGAGACTGGTTGATGACGACGTCGTCGCCCGCGCGCCGCGCCTTTTCGTACGCCTGCTCGGCGTATTGCGCCGCCGCGTCGAACCGGTACAGGCGCAGCAGCGTCCGGGCGTAGTTGTTCAGCAGCATGGGAGAGACCGTCCGCAGCGAGCTGTCCGCCTGGCTGATCGCGATCGCGCGGCGGAAAAGTGACTCGGCCGCCAGCGGCTCCCCCGCGCGGTGTAGCGTGAGCCCCCAGTTGTTGTAGAGGGTGCCGGCGGCCTCGGTATTCTCCCGCCCCAACTCCACAAGACGCGCGTGAGCCCGCTGAAACGCGTCGGCCGCCTGGGTGAGCCGGTCGGCCGCGCGGTAGGCCTCGGCGAGATTCATCTGGCCCTGGAGCTCGAGGGCAGGCGCCCTGAATCGCAACTGTGGGAGCAGCCGCTCGGCCGTCTCGGCCCGGCGCACGGCGAGGTTCGGCTCGTCGCTGCCGCGTGCGACTTCGCTGCCCCGCCCCAGACAGTAGATCCGGTCCAGCAGGAACCGGGAGTCAGCCGGCAGCTGGGCCAGCCCTTCGCGCACGAGTTCCTCGCCCCGCTGCTGCTCGCCAGCCCGCTCGAGTGCGGCGGCGAGGGCGCACGCCGCCCGGGCGCGGGTAGAGACATCGCCGAGGTTCCGGGAGAGCGCGTACCCGCGCTCGAGCAACCGACGCGCCTTGGCATCCTCGTCGTGCGACCCGTACTGCCGCCCAAGGGCGATGAACAGCTCCGCGCGATTGACGCCCGAGTCCGCGCGGTCGCGCTCGACGATGCTCTCCGCGCGCTCCATGAGTACGCCGACGGTGAAGGGCTTACCGCCCGGGGCCGCATCGGACAGCAGGAAATTGTTGAGATCGTTGATCGCTTCGACGCGCGAGAGCTGCCGGAGGGCAAAGTCGCGCTCGCCGGCGGCGGCCTGTGCCGCGCTATCGGCCCGCGCCGCCTGTCGGGTGGCCCGCGCCGCCTGGGTCACGGTGCCCGCGAGGCCGCCCACGAGCGCGAGCGCCGCCAGTGTGGCGAGCGCGACGGGCGCCCGGTTTCGCCGCACGAACTTGCCCGCGCGATAGCGCAGCGAGTCGCGGCGGGCGCTGACCGGCTCGTGGCTCCGGTACCGCCGCAGGTCGTCGGCCAGGGTCCCAACCGTGGCGTAGCGCTCCTCCGGCCGCTTCTTCAATGCCTTGGCGACGATGTTGTCCAGGTCGCCCGCGTAGCGCCGTTGCAGGCGCTCGAGCGAGGTGGCGCGCGCCTCCGCCGCGGTCACGGCCGTGCTCAGGCGGGGCGGGTCGGTGTCGAGAATGCCCTTGAGATGTTCCCCCGCCGAGCGACTCCCCTCACCAGTGGGGTGCCGCCCAGCGAGCAGGACGTAGAGCAGCACGCCCAGCGCATAGACGTCGGTCGCGGTCGTGACCGTCCCACCCGCAACCTGCTCCGGCGCCGCGTACTCCGGGGTCAGGGCCCACGCCCCCTGATCGGTGAGCACCGCCTCGTCCGCGGCCGTCTCCTCCTCCAGCAGCTTGGCGATTCCGAAGTCCAGGAGCTTCACCGTGCCGTCCGGCGTCACCAGGATGTTCGAGGGCTTGAGGTCGCGGTGGACAATCAGGCTGGCGTGGGCGTGGGCCACCGCCCCGAGCACCTGGTCGAAGAGTGCGAGCCGCGCCTCGGGAGTCAGCCGCCGCGCGTCGCAGTAGCTATCGATCCGCTCCCCTTCGACGTGCTCCAGCACCAGGAAGGGCTGGCCAGTATCGGTCACCCCGGCGTCGAGCAGTCGGGCGATGTGGGGATGGCTGAGCCGGGCCAGCACGGTGCCCTCGCGCCGGAAGCGTGCGGCCCCCCCGGCGTCCAGGAGCGCCAGGTTGAGCAGCTTGACCGCCGCGACGCCCTCGTACCGCCCGTCGCTCCGCCGGGCGAGCCAGACCGTGCCCATACCGCCCCGGCCGAGCGGCCGCTCGAGGGTGTAGGCCCCGAGCCGGAGGCCGGCCAGCGGGAGTCCCGGCGCCGCGGGCACCTCCGGGAACTCGGCCAGGAATCTGAGGCGATTGAGCCGATCCTCGGTGGCGAGCATGGCTTCCAGCTTTGCCGCCCGGGCGGGTTGCGTGCGCCCCAGGTCGGCCAACCACGCGGCTCGCTCCGGAGGCGGCAGGTCGAACGCCTCATCCAGGAGGGGGAGGAGTGCCAACAGCTCGGAGGTGTCTGACATCGGCTAGGTATGCCGCCCCGCCGGTGAGGCGCGGTACGGCGGGGAGCGGTATGGTCGAGGGCGACTCGGAATCAGGCCAACATAGGGTGCACGGTACCGAGGGGCAACTCGCGTCCGCACACCCAGCTACCCTCGCGGGTGGACTGGACTCATCGGGCTTCACGCCCGCTCGGAAGCACGGCGGGACCGCGCTCCGGGCGATTCTCGGAGCGGGTGGTAGACGGAATGAAGCGCCCCGTGCCTCATCGCCCGGGGCGCTTCATTCCCTTCGGTGAGCCGGCGGCTCAGTACATCCCGCCCATGCCGCCGCCCGGAGGCGCGGCCGGCGCCGGCTTCTCCTCCTTCTTCTCGACCACCACCGCTTCGGTGGTGAGCAGGAGGCCGGCGATCGACGCCGCGTTCTGCAGCGCCGTGCGGGTGACCTTGGTCGGATCGATGACACCGGTCTTGACCAGGTCCTCGTAGCTGTCGGTCTGGGCGTTGTACGCCCGGCTGTCACCCACCTGGCCGATCAGATACGGGCGCGGCATGAGGACAAGCACCGTCCACCCGGTCACGCGCCTCCGCGTCGGACAGGCCGTGCAAGGAGCCGAGTTCGTGCGACGTGATCCGCACCGCCATCTCGCTCGCCACGTCACCCGCCGCGTGCCCGCCCATGCCGTCCGCCACCATGAACACGCCACGGTCGGCCAGCATCATGTAGCTGTCTTCATTGTCCGAGCGGACGATGCCGACGTCGGTTCGAGCGGCACAGGTGAAGTGCACGGGCCCCTCGGCTCGAGGTCAGGAGGAGCTAGCGATGACGATGGCGGCGGATGGGGCGTCAGCGCTCGCGCCCGGAGCTCTCCAGGGCCTCGACGCGGCGCCGGAGCTCGGTGGTCTCGGCCCGCAGCGCCGCGTTCTCCGCCCGGAGCTCGGCGGTACGCTGCTCCAACGCCTGCACCGCGCGCAGGGCCACCCCGTCGGCGTCGATCTGGGCGATCTTGGTCGGGCTGTCCCCCAGGCCGAACGCCGCTTGGAAATCCTCGGCGAACGGCCCGAGGTGCCGCGCCGAGGTGCCGAGGTAACGCCAGCGCTGGATCGGCACCCCCTTGAGCCGGGCCAGGAGGTCCTCCCCGTCCACCTCCTCGAACTCCTCCTTCACCAGCTTGCTGGAGGTGCAGGCCCAGGCGCCGGTGCCCGCGGGGAGGTCGCAGCCGATGTTGACTCCGGTGTTGAGGCCGATGCCGCCGAAGGCGCGCACCAGGAACTCGTTGGGCCCCGCGGTGACGGGAAACTGGGTGTTGCGGTCGCCGAAGGCAAAGCTGCCCCTGCCCTGGGCTGTGACCCCCGTGCCCAGGGCCACGCTGGACGTGCCGGCGGCCACGGTGCCGGTGCCCGTGGCCATGGAAGCGTTGCCGGTGGCCTTCGTCCGAGAGCCTGCCGCGAACGAATGGTCGCCACTCGCGAAGGTCGAGCGGCCCAGCGCGACGGCCTCATTGCCGCTCGCAAGGGCAGAATAGCCAACGGCAAGCGACGTTTGACCGCTCGCGATCGAGGCGACGCCTCCGGCGATCGAGTTGGTCCCGCTTGCCTCCGTGTTGCTGTTCAGGGCCAGGGAGCTGCCGCCTGTGGCCTTGGTGTTGAGCCCCAGCGCGACGGACCCCGACCCGATGCTGCCATCGTCCCACTGCGACGAGTTCGCGCCACCTGCCCGAAACGCCGCCCTCCCCGGATACCACATGAGCCGCACCCCGGGACCGGAGGCGGGGATCGTCCCGACGTCGAGCGCGCCGCGGACCAGGAATCCGCCGTCGTCGGTCACCTGGAGCAGCTTGGTCGCGTCGCCCTTCTCGACCTCGAAGAGCGGAGACTGCGCCCGCGCCGTGCCTGCCAGCGAGAGCATGCCCACCACGAGGCACAGCGGCGTGGTGGCGGTGGTGGTGCGAGCCATGGACGTCATACGCACGGTCTTCCTCCGGATGAGGTACCTGCCTGCTTGCCTTCGGGTTGAAGCGGCCGCGGTGAGCGCGCCCACACCGACAAACGCAGCTCGGCGGGAAATCCCGACATTCACTTGCGGTGATATCTTTTACGGACGTCCCTACCAGGAGACCCCAGCGTGGATCCGGAGCCCGAGCAGGCCGTGACCGGTTCTGGTGGTACCGATCCGGACCGTCTGTTCGCGGCGCTCTACGACGAGCTGCACCGGCTGGCCGAGCATCACCTGGGCCGCGGCGGTGCCGCGCTCACCCTGAGCCCGACCACGCTGCTGCACGAGGCCTATCTCCGCATCGGGCGGCAGCGGGAGCTGGCG
>JBOHSY010000113.1:0-4497 GCA_050733355.1 Gemmatimonadales bacterium
CGCTGGCCCAAGCGGCTGCTGCTGGGCACCGATGGGGGCCTTTACCAGAGCGTGGATGGCGGTGCGGGATGGGAGTTCCAGAATCGCTTCGCCGGCGGCGAGTTCTACCGGATCAACGTGGACCGGAGCGAGCCGTACCGGATCTGCGGGGGGCTGCAGGACAACACCAACTGGGTCGGGCCCAGCCGCACGTACACCAAGGACGGGATCCAGAACGCCGACTGGATCCAGATCGGCGGGGGCGACGGCTCGTACTGCGTCTTCGATCCCGCCGACTCGAATGTCGTGTACGCCGAGTCGCAGCAGGGCTTCATCTTCCGTTTCGGCCTCTCGCACGGGCAGGAGAAGGGCATCAAGCCCGAGCCCACCGAGGGCTCCCCGACGTTCCGCTACCACTGGAACTCGCCGCTGATCCAGAGCCGGCACGATTCAGGGGTGATGTACTACGGGGCTGACCGGGTGTTCCGCCTGACCGATCGCGGAGCGAGGTGGCAGCAGATCAGCGAGGACCTCTCCACCCGCGACCTGGCGCGGATGACCGCGCTCGGCAGCGGCGCCGAGGAGTTCGGCGTGGTGTACACGCTCGCCGAATCCCCGCTCAAGCCGGGTCTCCTGTGGGCCGGCACCGACGACGGCAAGCTGTGGAAGACCGAGAACGACGGCGCGAGCTGGACCGATCTCACCGCGTCGCTTCCGGCCGCGGTCAAGGGAGTGTGGATCTCCCGGATCGAAGCGAGCCACCACGATCCGCTCGTGGCCTATGCCGCGATCGACGGACACCGCACCGGCAAGTACACGCCATGGCTGCTCCGCACCGGGGACGGCGGCAAGAGCTGGCAGAACATCGCCGCGAACCTGCCCGACGGCGGGCCGGTGAAGGTCGTGCGCGAGGATCCGAAGAACCCCGACGTGCTGTTCGCCGGGACCGAGTTCGGGCTGTGGGCAAGCCTCGATCGCGGCGCGCGGTGGTTCAAGGTCGGCAAGCTCCCGACCGTCGCCGTCGACGACATCGTGATCCATCCGCGGGATCTCGACCTGCTCGCCGCCACGCACGGACGCAGCCTCTACATCCTCGACGACATCCGGCCGCTCCAGGAGCTCACGCCCGCCGTGCGGGGGAAGCCGGCGCATCTCTTCTCCATCCGGCCCGCGCTCGGACGCTATCTGCTGCCGGGCTGGACCGACTGGGCGGGCACGGCTGTGTTCCGGGGCGAGAATCCCCCGGAAGGGATGCTGATCAGCTTCTGGATCCGCCGCTACACCGGCGAGGAGGTGAAGATCGCTATCACCAACAGCAAGGGGCAGCCGGTCGCGAATCTCACCGCGCCGGGCACGCCCGGCATCAACCGGGTGACCTGGAACCTGAGGCTCACGAAGGATCTCATGATCGAGTACGGCGGGGGGGGTCCGGACAAGCTCGTGCCGCCGGGCGAGTACACCGTCGCGCTCACGTACGGGCAGGTGACGGAGAAGCAGCAGGGGCGGGTGGACATCGCGCCCGACATCGAGACGCGGTAGGCCGGCGGGGAACTGGGTTTAACTGCAGAGGACACAGAGAACCCGGCAAGTGACTGATTGCGGGTCTCATTGCCGACCATCAGGACCTGGATGCGACCACCACATCGGCAGTTCTCCGGGTTCTCCGTGTCCTCCGTGGTTGTGGTCACAGGATTCGCTGTTCCGGGGGCCGCAGGCCCGTTGTGCGCCGGGTCACGGACCCGAAACGCATCTCCGCCGAAGACTTAGGCATATGGCCGACTCCCCCGTAGTCTCCCGCGCCGGCCAGTTCCCGGTCGACGGGAGCCCGTCTGCGGTTCGCCGCCCGGACGACCTGGAATGGCTGAACGCCGGGCTCAGCGTGCTGGGACCGCTCGTCACGCTCGCCATCGCGATCGCGGCCGACCTGCTCGCCCGCGGCGGCGGGCCGACGCCCAACCCGATTCCGCTGCTGCTGGCCAGTATCGTCTTCGCCGCGCTCCGCGGCGGCCTCCCCTCCGGGCTCGTCAGCGCGCTCGTGACCGTGCTGTACGGTGCGCACTACTACTCCGGTCGCGACGAGCAGCTCGCCTACGCAACCGAGCAGGCTCTGAGCCTGGGCACCATCGCGCTGTCCGCTCCGCTGATCGCCCTCCTGATCGCCAGGCGCTCGCTGCTGACCGGCGACATGCGCGCTCGCGAGCCGTCGGCCGACGCGTTGGCCGCGCGACGCACGCTTCTGGCGGAAGTCGCCGCGCGGATCTCGCTCACTACCGAGGTGGAGGCCACCCTGCAAAGCGTCGCCCGAGCCGTCGTGCCCGCGCTCGGCGACTGCTGCCTGCTCCAGCTGGTCGAACCCGACGGGCGCCTGCACTGTGCCGGCTCGGCCCACGTGGATCCCGCGCGCGAGCTCCAGGCGCGTACGCTCTGTGACGGGCAATGGCCCGACCGGCGGCGCCGTGGCGCCGGGCCTGACGTCGTGATGCTCGACGACGGTGGGCTGGGGCCAGGCACCGCTCTCATCGTTCCACTCGCCGCGGGGGAAGGCACCGTGGGCCGCATGGTCCTCGTGCGCGAGGGCAGGGCGGGCCACACGTCCGATGAGACGGGGGACGCGCTCGAGCTCGGCGCGCGCATCGGGTTGGCAGTGGCGCACGCGCGGTTGCTCCGCGAGCGGGCCGAGCTCGAGGCGCGGTCGGGTCTGCTGTTCGACGCGCACCCTGAGCCGATGTGGATCTTCGACGTCGAGACGCTCGCGTTTCTCGAGGTCAACGCGGCGGCTCTGCGGCGCTACGGGTACAGCCGTGATGAGCTGCTCGGCATGTCGATCATCGACCTCCATCCTACGGCCGAGGCGGCGGAACCCCACCCGGGGCCCTCCGCCGACCGCCCGGGCGTCGCCCGGGCGCGGCACCAGCGCCGCGACGGGTCAGTGCTCGACGTGGAGCTGACGTCGCACGAGCTCACCTTCCAGGGCCGGAGCGCACGGCTGGTTCTCGCGCACGACGTCACCGATCGCGCCCGCGCGATCGCCGCGCTGCACGAGAGCGAAAACCAGCTTCGGCGGGCGCAGCGCACCGAGGCGATCGGGGTGCTCGCCGCGGGCCTTTCCCACGACCTCAACGATCTGCTCACGGCAGTGCTCGGCTACAGCGATCTGCTCGCCCAGGACCTCGCCCCGGAGGATCCGCGCAGCCGTGACCTGGAGGAGATCCGGCGCGCCGCCGTGCGGGGCGCCGTGCTCACCCGGCAGCTCCTCGCGTTCGGCTCGAGGGGGACTGCCGCCCCGCGCGTGGTGGACCCGAACGCCGCCATCAAGGATCTCGCGATGCTGATCGAGCGGCTCGCGGGCGCTGAGACCCGGCTCGCGATCGTGCTCGCCCCGGAGGCCGGCCGGGTGTGGATGGACCCCGGCCACCTCGAGCAGGTGCTCGTGAACCTGGTGCTCCACGCGCGTGAGGCCCTCCCGGCCGGTGGCGAGCTCGTCATCGAAACGGCGGACCGACGCCTCGGCGCCGACACCCGGCGCCGCGACGCGCGGCCCGGGCGATACGTCGCGATCACGATCACCTGCAGCGGCACCCACGGCGACGGCCCCCTGCCCCAGGGGTCGGCCCTCGGCCTGTCGATCGCGTACGGCATCGTGCGCGAGGCGGGCGGCGTGCTGAGGGTCCTCACGCAGCCGGGGCAGGGCACGATGCTCCGAGTCTATCTCCCTCGGTACGAGACGAACGCCGACGAGTCGCAGCCGCTGCCCGCCACCATGGGGCACGGCGAGACGGTGCTCGTGGTGGAGGACGAAGAGGGGGTGCGCGAGCTGGTGCGGCGGGTGCTGGTCGGCTACGGCTACCAGGTGCTCGAGGCGCGCCACGGACGCGATGCGCTCCTGGAGGCGGACCGCCACCCGGAGCGGATCGACCTGCTGGTCACCGACGTGGTGATGCCCGAGATGAGCGGCCTGGCGCTCGCGGCGGAGCTCCGTGAGCGCAGGCCCGAGCTTCGCGTGCTCTACATGTCGGGATACACTGCGGAGGAGATCGTGCGCCGGGGTGATGGCCGCGCTGTTTCGACCCTGCTCCAGAAGCCGTTCGCCGGGGAAGAGCTGGCCCGCCTGGTGCGGACGACCCTCGACGCCGCCGGCGCTACCGCACCCGCCGCGCCAGGCTCCTGAGCGAGTCCGCGCTCAGATCGCCGTGCAGGACGAGCAGCACGCCGTCCTTCACCCACACCTGACGCCCGCCCCTGCCCGTCTGCGGGGTCGCGGGAGCTTTCCCCGGCTGCGCCATCTGCTGGTCGAGAAAGAGCATCTTCCCTGACGCCCGGTCCAGGTAGACCGCCCGGACCACCGGGCGCGCGGGGTCGGCGCCCTCCACGCTCGTGCCCGGGACGAGGCCGACCGTCTGGCGCGACAGGCCGTCGATGGCGTGCAGCGGGCCGCCCAGCTGCCGGGCCGCTTCGTCGAGCCCGATGCGCGAGCTGATGCCGGTGCGCGCATCCACCGCTGGCCGCGCCGGCGTCGGG
>JBOHSY010000114.1:0-3553 GCA_050733355.1 Gemmatimonadales bacterium
CAGTGGAGATGGGCCGGCCCAACCCGCCCTCCAGGGCCCATACCCTTCGACCCGCCGGCATACCATAACCGAGCCGCAAGCTCGTGCCGCCGCGGAGGAGCCCCCACCTCGGGGCACCGGCGTGTCCGGGCACTACCCCGCGATCCCCCGCGCCACCGCCAGCGCCTCGCGTGTCGCGGCCACGTCGTGGACGCGGAACAGGCGCGCGCCCCGCTCCCACGCGAGCGCGCAGACCACGCCGCTCGCGCGGTCGCGCTCCGCCGGTGCCTCGATGGCGGCGAGCGCGCCCACGAACCGCTTCCGCGACGGACCGACCATGATCGGCCGGCCGAGGGCGCGCAGCCCGGCGAGCCGGTCGCACAGGAGCGCGCTCTGCTCCGGGGTCTTGGAAAAGCCGAGGCCGGGATCGACGACGATCGCTTCGGGGGCGACGCCGTGCGTGACCGCCACCGCCACGGCGGCGGCGAGCTCCGCGATCACCGCGCCCGCCACGTCGGTGCCATAGTCGGCGTGGGCGTACGACGCGATCTCGGTGATGGCGCCGCGCGAGTGCATGAGCACCACGCCGGCTTTGGCCGCGGCGGCCACCTCGGCCATCGCCGGGTCGAGCCGGAACGCCGTCACGTCGTTGATCACGGCCGCGCCCGCGTCCAGCGCCGCGCGCGCCACCCCGGATTTGACGGTGTCGATCGAGATCACAATGCCGGGATGATCCGCGGCGACTGCCCGCACCACCGGAAGCACGCGGGCCAGCTCGTCGGTCTCCGGCACCGGCTCCGTGCGCCCCGGCCGGGTGGACTCGCCGCCGACGTCGAGGATGCCCGCGCCGTCCGCGACGAGCCGGTCCGCGTGCGCGCGCGCCGCGTCCACGGCGCCGTAACGACCGCCGTCGCTGAAGCTGTCGGGCGTGACGTTGAGGATGCCGACCAGCACGGGCGCGTCGAGCGGGATCTGGCCCCGCGCGGTGAGCCACACGGGGGACGGATCGGCGGGAATGGCCCGGCCGACGCGGGTGGCGACCTCGGCCAGCGCCGGCGGCGCGGTCCACGGCCGCGCGAAGCTGCCGAGCCGCCACCGGCTGCCCGCGAGGACCGCCCACCCTTCGCCCGTGTGGACATCAAGACCGAGGCGCCCGGCATATCGCACGAGCGCCTCGAGTGCCTGATCGTCCAGACCGGTCAGGTGAAGAGCGAGTGGCTCGGCTCCCCCGGCCGCGGCGGCCGCCGGCTCCGCTTTCCATCCATGCGCCAGCAGCGTGTCGCGCAGCGCCCGGACGGAATGCGTCGCCAGCGGTACGACATTCACGCGCCGGCGGGTTCGGCCGGCGGCGCGCCGAGGATCGGCGCCCGGGTCGGCGAAGGCTGCACCGCCGGCTTGGCCGGCGGCGGCGCCGTCGGGGGCTCCATGGGCGTGAGGCTCCGGGGCGGCAGCGGCAGCCCCTTCACCAGGCGGTCGAGGTCGTCGCGGTCGATGGTCTCGCGCTCCAGGAGCGCGGCCGCGATCGCGTCGAGCAGCGGCCGGTTGGCGGCGAGGATCTCGGTGGCACGGGCGTACGCTTCGTCGACCAGCCGCTTCACCTCATCGTCCACGAGCTGCGCGGTGCGCTCCGAGATCTCGCGGCGCTGCGCGAATTCCCGGCCGAGGAAGATCTCCTGCTCCTTGTCTCCCACCGCGAGCGGGCCGACCTTCTCGCTCATGCCGAACTGCGTCACCATCCGGCGGGCGAGCCCGGTGGCGCGCTCGATGTCGTTCCCCGCCCCGGTCGTGATCTTCTCGGCGCCGAACACGAGCTCCTCGGCCACGCGCCCGCCGAAGAACATCGCCAGGCTCCCGATCAGCCAGTCCTTGCTGTAGTTGTGCCGGTCGACCTCGGGCAGCGACGCCGTGAGACCGAGCGCCCGGCCCCGCGGAATGATCGTGACCTTATGGATCGGATCGCTGCCCGGGATCTTGATGGCGACGATTGCGTGGCCGGCCTCGTGGTACGCGGTGAGCTTGCGCTCGTCCTCGGTGAGCACGAGACTCCGCCGCTCCACGCCGAGCATCACCTTGTCCTTGGCCTCCTCGAAGTCCTGCATCTCCACGAGAGTCTTGTTCTTCCGCGCGGCCAGCACCGCGGCCTCGTTGACCAGATTCGCCAGGTCGGCGCCGGCCATGCCCGGCGTGCCCTTGGCGACCACGTCGAGCCGCACGTCGGACGCGAGCGGGATCTTGCGCGTGTGCACCCGGAGGATGCCCTCCCGGCCGCGCACGTCCGGCGCGTCCACCACGATCTGGCGGTCGAACCGTCCGGGCCGGAGCAGCGCCGGATCGAGCACGTCAGGCCGGTTCGTCGCGGCGATCAGGATGACGCCGTCGTTCGACTCGAAGCCGTCCATCTCCACGAGGAGCTGGTTGAGCGTCTGCTCGCGCTCGTCGTGCCCGCCGCCCAGACCGGCGCCCCGGTGGCGGCCCACCGCGTCGATCTCGTCGATGAAGATGATGCACGGCGCGTGGGCCTTGCCCTGCTCGAACAGGTCGCGCACCCGGCTCGCGCCCACGCCCACGAACATCTCGACGAAGTCCGAGCCGCTCATGGAGAAGAAGGGCCGTGCGGCCTCGCCCGCCACCGCCTTGGCCAGGAGCGTCTTGCCGGTGCCCGGCGGGCCCACGAGGAGCGCGCCCTTCGGCAGGCGTCCGCCCAGCCGGGTGAACTTCTGCGGATCCTTCAGGAACTCGATGATCTCCTGCAGCTCGACCTTGGCCTCGTCCGCGCCCGCCACGTCGGCGAAGGTGATCTTGGGCGTGTCGCCGGCCAGGAGCTTCGCCTTGCTCTTGCCGAAGGCGAACGCGCGGCTCCCGCCCGCCTGGAGCTGGCGCAGGAGGAAGAACCAGAGACCGAGAATGACGATCCAGGGCAGCGCCGCGATGATGATCGCGGTGATGCCGCCCTTCGGCTCGCGGGCGACGATCGGCACGCCGGCCTCGTCGAGCCGCGTGACGAAGGCCTCGCTGTTGGCGATCGGGAGCAGCACGGTGAAGCTCTTGGCCGAGCGGCCGTCCTGCGCGACGGGCGACTTGAAGTCGCCCTCGAGGCGCTTGCCGTCAAAGATCTCCACCCGCGCCACGTTGTCCTGATCGAGCTGGCGGCTGAACTCGGTATACGAGAATTCCTGGGTCGGGTTCCGCTGGCGGCTCATCATCTGGAAGAGCGCCAGCGCGAGCAGGCCCACGAGGAGCCAGAGCGCCAGGTTCTTGCTCAGGTTGCCCCAGCTCGGGCGCGGGGGTCGGGTCGGGAGTCGGTCTGCCATCTATGAATCCAGGTCCGCGATGAACGGTAGATGACGAAAGTTCTCGGCGTGATCGAGGCCGTACCCGACCAGGAACGCCGGCGGGGCCCGGAATCCCACGAAGCGGAGCTCGGCGGGAGGCTCGGGCGGGGGCGCCAGTTGCTTGTCCAGGAGCGCGCAGATCGCGAGGCTCCGCGGCTGGCGCTCGCCCAGCAGGGCCGTCAGGCGCCGCAGGGTCTTCCCACTATCAATAATATCCTCGACGAGCAGGATGTGTTTCCCCG
>JBOHSY010000115.1:0-10493 GCA_050733355.1 Gemmatimonadales bacterium
TTCAGGCCCGCGTTCCGACCACGCAAACTCGACAGGCGACAGCGACGGGAAGCGGAGCCGACGGGGTATGATCCCGCAACCTCCCACGTGACAGGCGGGCGCGCTGCCGATTG
This sequence comes from Gemmatimonadales bacterium, assembly GCA_050733355.1. Classification (GTDB taxonomy): domain Bacteria; phylum Gemmatimonadota; class Gemmatimonadetes; order Gemmatimonadales; family GWC2-71-9; genus DASQPE01. The sequence goes on from JBOHSY010000115.1 coordinate 114, forward strand.
CGCTACGGCTCCAAGGCAGAGCGAGGTGCGAGCGGAGTGGCACGGCGAACGGATGACGACCTCACCCGGGAGTCGCGTCTCGTGCGAGACCGCCACCCGCCCACCGGCCACAGCTCGTCGCGCTGGTCCGGCGTACTGCGTCACACACGAGCCATCGGTTGTCAAAGAGCTGGGCCCCCCGGAAACGCCGATCGCCCCACCCGGCTTTTGCGCGCAGGTGGGGCGATCTCTCGTCCCGTGGGGAGCGTGGGTGGACCTATGCCGCCGGGTCCGGGCCCTCCACTCCGGTGTCTGCGCTGCACTTCGCCTTCGTATCCAGCAGATCGAGACCTCGGCTCGAGGTCACGACGTACCGCCGGTGATGCCGTCCCGCAAACCGGGGTTCGACTGTCCTTGGCTCCCGTCTTGGCGAAGCCGGGCACACGCCGGGCTTCGCGGCCAAGGCCGCGAGATCCGTCCGTGCGAGTCGGAACAGCAAGGCAGTGGTCATCGAGCGGTTTATCTCCAATCAGTCATCGCGCCGGGAATCCGGGCGCTGAAACGCAAAAAGTCGCGTCCGTGGTGTTCCGAGTCAGGCGCCTAATGCCTGCAGCTCGATCCGATCACCAGCGGGACGCGACTCCCGGCCAAGCCTGCGGACAGTAGCAAACTCCGCTCGTTCGCGCAAGCCCTCACTTTTGCGGTAGTGCTGAGTCATTGTCACTTTTGCAGCGGCGTGACCGCCCAGGTTCTCCCCGAATCGGGGCTTTCCACCCGCACCGCGCCGCCCGGTCGGATGGACTTCGAGCGGGCTACAAAGGAGATCCGGCCATCCGGCCGCACCTCGAGCTGCTCGAACGCCGGTGCTCGATCGCCGAGAAAGTCGTAGTGCCGGCAGTCGGCCGTGCCCCTGGGGGCGCAGTATTCCGGCTTTTCGACCGGATCGATCATGTCGGCCGGCAGCAGCGTCGGATACCAGCCCCGGAACTCCCCGCATGCGTCGAAGCTCACGCTCACCCCGGTGCCAAGCCAGGCGAGGGTTCGCTCGTCGATGATCCGATAATTCCCGCGCTCGCGCTCGGCCACCTGCGCCGCGTTCGCTGAGCCGATCGCGCCGCCGTTACCGAGGGTCACCCAGCCGGCGTCCTGCATTCTGTGCGCGGGTGCGTCTGCCGTCCGCGCCGATGCGCATTGGACCCGGAAGACCTCGCCGACGTAGTGCATCGGAAGGTTTTCGTGGTAGCGCGCGAGCTTGAGCTTGAACTGTGGCCCCTCGTGAAAGACCACTTGGTCCAGCTTCCGCGTCCGCGATCCGCACGCCGTCAGCGCCAGCGCTGCGACCACCGCGAGGACCAGCGCCGGTGCGATCAATTCGGCGCTCCGCCCGCGAACTGCTGCGTCTCGAGTTGCTCGAGCACCACAGTGGCCGCCGCCACGTCCTGCACCCCGACGCCGGTCAGATCGCACACGATGCGCTGGTCCTCGCGCTCCCTCCCGGGGAGAAGCCCCGCCGTGATGCGGCCCAGCTCGATGACGCTCGATTCGTTCAGCACGCCGGCCTCGAGCGCATGGTGGATCTCCCCGATCCGCCGGCACTGCGGCAGGCTGTCCGCCACGACGCGGTCCGCCTGACCCAGCACCCTCACCTCCAACTCCTGCTTGTCATGCCCGTCCGATCCCACGGCCACCACCAGGCTCCCCGCGGCCAGCCATTCGGCCCGGACCAGCGGCGTCCGACTCGGCGTAACCGTGTAGACGATGTCAGCGCCCTCGATCGCATCCTGTGCGGATGCGGCGGCGCTCACCCGCGCGCCGGCCGGCAACGTCCCCCGGAGATCGGTGACGCAGGCAGGTGCGGCCTGGTGGCGCCGTCCCCAGACCTTCACCTCTCCGAATGCACGCACATAGGCGAGCAACGTCGGCTGCATTCTCGCCTGCAGACCGGTTCCCACCACGGCCACGACGTTGACGTCGCCCCGGGCCAGGTGCCTGGCCGCGACCGCGCCGGCGGCGGCGGCTAGCGGCTCTGCTCCTTCGCGGCGAACAACGGCAGGTACTGCGCGTACCCTTCCGCTTCGAGCTGCGCCACCGGAATGAACCGGAGCGCCGCGGAGTTCATGCAGTAGCGGAGCCCGGTGGGCTTGGGCCCGTCCTCGAACACGTGACCCAGGTGCGAATCGGCGTGCTTCGAGCGCACCTCGGTCCGGGTGTAGAAGAGCTTCCGGTCCTGGTGCTCGGTGATGTTCGCCGGCTCGAGCGGCCGGACGAAGCTCGGCCAGCCGGTGCCAGACTCGTACTTGTCGCGCGAGCTGAACAGCGGCTCGCCCGAGACCACGTCCACGTAGATCCCGTCCTCGTGGTTGTCCCAGTACGCGTTCTGGAAGGGCGGCTCGGTGCCGTCCTTCTGGGTGATCTTGAACTGGATCGGCGTGAGCCGCTGCTTGAGCTCGACCTCGCTGGGCTTCTTGAACGTCACTGCACTCCATCCCTTTCCCGGTGCTTGCGTGGTGGTCGCGACGGTCTGGCCGGCGGCCTTACCCGCCGCGCCGGCTGTCAGCACCGCCGCTGCAACGATCGCCTGAAGCGTTGCCCGCATTGCGTTTCCTCGACGTGAAGGATGCCTCGCCCGCATACCTAACGTCTGGAGGGGGTCATCGGTTCTCTGTCGGCGTCTGCGGCAGCTTCCTCGGTCAGGTAGTCGATCGCGGCGCTCGGGCCGCCCCCCTTGGACGCCGCGATCTGGAGCGCTCGGGCCAGCGGGTGGCTGAGCTCCCCGGCCTGGTGGGGTGACAGCGTCACGCCCGAGCGGGACGCCAGGCGGGCGATCACCGGTGCCAGGGCGGCCGCCACTTTCTCTTCCACGGCCGCGCTCCACATGGCGACCATTTCCTTCGTGTTCTTCGGGTGCCGCGGCATAGGCCCTCCAGGGGTCACAGGCGGGGAGTTCGCAGGCCTGTCGCACAGCCTAGTTACCCCCGCCCGGCACGTCCAGAGGCGCTCTGTCTTGCCCGTGCGGGCGGCGACGTGTATCGTGATATTTCGGTTTTTATTCGGTACACCTGGTCCCGGCCACCTGATGACCGCTCCCGCCCGTACTGCTGCCGTTCAAGCGTTGATTGCACAACGCTTTCCAGACGCGGTTCCGGTCGAACGCTGGAGCCGTGGCACGGTGTCGACGGGGGTGGAGCCGCTCGACCGGATCCTGCCGAACGGTGGCTTCCAGCGCGGGCGGCTCGCGGTCTGGACGCCAGGGGTGGGCGCGGCCGCGCTGCTCCGGACGGCGGCGCTCCATGCGGTGGCCGACGGCGAGCGCGCGGTCTGGATCGACGCTACGCGCACCGTGATCGGCGCCTGTTGGCGCGAGGGTCCGCTCCTCGTCCGGCCGGCGAGCGAGACCTCGGCGCTCCGCGCCGCGGAGGAGCTGGGCCGTTCGGGCGGGTTCGCGTTCGTGGTGCTCGACGGCGTGGAGCTGGCATCGCCGGAGCTGGTGCGGTGTGCCCGCGCGGCGCACGACGGCGGCGCGGCATTGGTGTTGGTGACGCGCTCGACGTCGCTCGCGTCCCTGCGTCTTTCCTCCCAGCCGCTCCCGCCCGCTCCCGCCCGCTCCCGCCCGCTCCCTCCTGCGGTGATCCGGTCGCTGCGGGTGAAAGTGATTGCCCGCGCCTCGGGCTGGCACTCGAGCGCCGAACTGACGCTACCAGTGTGGCACGATGACCTGCGTCTGTCTCTCGAGCTTCGGCACCCCGACCGGCGCGGCGTCCGCCGCTGAGCTGGCGCCGTTGCTGCTCCAACGCGCACCGAGGGTGCGTATGGAAGAGCAGAGGAGCGGAAGAGCAGAAGGGCGGCAACTGCCCGCTTGCCCGCTCATCTGGGCCGATGCGCGGGGCCTCCACGCGCGCTCACTCGCCGAGAGCCTGCTCTCCATCCTGCGTGGGCAGGGGTGCGTCGCGCCGCGCGCGGGCGTATCGGCAGCGCCGGTCGCAGCGATGGTCGCGGCGTGCTTCGGCGATCCCGCGTCGTCCATCCTCGAGATCCCACCGGGAGCAGACCGCGGCTATCTCGCCCCGTTTCCGGTCGCCGTGCTCGACCCGGCGCCCGACATCAGTTCGCTGCTCGACGGCACCGGGATCGAGCGCTGCGGCGAGCTGGCCGAGCTGGCGCGGGAGGATGTCGAGGTGCGGTTCGGTCCGGAGGCGGTGGCGCTGTGGCGACTCGCCCGCGCCGACGACCGGCGGCTCCTCTTCGGTCCCGCGCCACGAGCGCTGCCCCATGCCGCGCTCGAGTGGACGGATTATGAGTTGCGCGACACCGAGCGGCTGCTCTTCGTGATCAACCGGCTCGCGGGGAGCGTGACGGGGGCGCTCCGCGAGCTGGGCCAGGGGGCGCGGGAGTTCACCCTCACTTTCATGCTCGCGCGGGGCGGTGTGGTGGACCATCCGTTCCATCCGTCGCGCGCGACGGCCGACCAGCGCACCTGGATCCGGCTCATCCGCCACGCCCTCGAGCGCGAGCGGCTGCCCGATCTGGTCTCGGGGGTCGCGCTCCGGGTGGACGCGGTGTTCCCCTCGGAGAGCGTCCAGGGCGATCTGCTCGACCGCGGCTTTGCGACGGCGCGCGAGGCGGAGGCGGCGATGGCGCGGGTGCTCGACCAGGGCGCGACGCTCGTCTCGCCCACGAACACCCGACATCCCCTGCTCCGCCGTCGCACCCGCTGGCGGGAGCAGGAGTCGTCGCTGGTGTGGGCCCGGCCGCAGATCGGACCGGGTGACGTGGAGCCCGAGCTGGTGCTGCACCTGTTGCTCGAGCCGCTGCCGGTGGAGGTGGAGACGAGCGATCGTCACGGCTTCGCAGCACCGGTGCGATACCGGAATAAGGCCGGATGGCACGAGCTGGTGGCTGCATCGGGGCCGGACTGCGTGTCGGGGGGACGGTGGGAGGGCGAGACGGCGTATGCGTGGGAGCTCTACTGCTGCGTGCGTGTAGACGGGGAGCTGGTCCAACTCGGGCGGGACGCGCGGACCGGCGACTGGCTAGTCCAGGGATGGTGGCGGTGATTTCAATGGCATAGAGCCGCGGCGCGGGTCAGCTTCCCCGCTCCACCAGAAAGTTGAACCCTCCCCCTGCGCTCGTGAGCTCGACGCGAATCGTCCACGAGCCCGCGACACCCGACTGCGTCGACCCGCTGCTCTCGGTGTTCAGCGGCGCGGAATAGACCTGCGTGCCGGCGTCGTCGAGAATGGTCAGCGTTCCGGTGCCGGCGGAGACGCTCGTCGTACGCGTGACCACCGCGCTGGTGCCCGTGTTCTGCCAGGTGTACTGGCGAGTCTCGGTCACATCGGACATGCCCGCGATCTGGAACGAGAAGTTGTCCACCGCATTGGCGATGACGGGCTCATAGCCCGGACCGGCGCTGTCGCCGCAGGCGGCAACGCCGAGCAGGAGGAGGCCGGCCATCCCGCGCCGGGTGAGTCGAAGCAACGACATGCAGTCTCCCAGAGAAGGCTCGGCGCTGGGGGGGAGCAACCGCTGTGCCCGGGAGGGCCGCCGCACCTAAGACCCTGTTCCCCCTGCGGTTGACGAGGTTGCGCGCAAACGGTTGCAGGCGGGCTGTCATGTCATCCGCCTTTCCGGCCCGCAAAGCGCGGGGGCCGCCGATCTGCCGGCCGCCCAGTCAGAGTGCCAGTTCCCACGTCTCGCCCACCAGGTCGTGCCCGAAGCTGTGGTGCGGCTCCTCCTTCACCAGCCGGAAGCCGGCCTTCCGGTAGATCCCGCGCGCGGCGACCAGGTTGCGCTGCGTCCACAGCGTCATCCGGCGGTACCCGGCGGCCCGCGCGAGGCGGACGCACTCGTCCACCAGCCGCCGGCCGATGCCGAGCCCCCGCGCGGACGGCTCCACGTAGAGCAACCGGAGCTTGGCGACGGTCTTCGTCTTCCGGACCACGAACACCGAGCCGACGACGGCGCCGTCGCGCTCGGCCACCCAGCAACGCTCCCGTTTCGGATCCAGGTCGCGAATGAAATCGCCGATGATTCCGGCGACCGCCCCCTCGAACTCCTCGTTCCATCCGTACTCCTCGGCGTACAGCACGCCCTGCCGGTGGATGATCCAGCCGAAGTCTCCCGACCGGGGCGGACGCAGGAGATACGCGGTGGCCTCCGCGGGGGGCGGTTCGAGCAGTGACTCGATCGTCTCCATCGCGCTCACCAGCCGCCGCTGGCCCGGCTCCGGGAACCGGCTCACCAGGGCGCCGACCTCCTCGCGCGAGCGCCGGTCGAGATCGTCGAACGCCGCCCGCCCGCGCGCGGTGAGTGCGAGATGCGTGCGCCGCCGGTCGGATGCCGACGGCGTCCGCCCGATGAGCCCTCGCCGAGCGAACCCGCGGAGTAGCCGGCTCAAGTACCCCGCGTCGAGCCCGAGGTCGCGGGCCAGCTCGGCCGCGGTGGCGCCATCACGCTGCGCCAGCTCGTAAATGACGCGAGACTCGGTGAGCGAGAACGGGCTCTCGAGATAGTGGCCCCGCAACACGCCGATGCGGCGGGTGTAGAGCCGGTTGAAGCGGCGGACGGTTTCGACGCGATGCTCGATGCCGGAGGCGGTCATGGGCGGGTGGGGTGGCAACAGTTGTTGTCAGTATCAATAAAATACTTGATTCTGTCAACTATATCCTTGCCGACCGTCGCGCCGGTCGGTACCATAAACTTCGGCGTTTGTTCGGCAGCTTCCATCTCCTTCATGGCCTGGAGCCGTCCGATGCTGAAGAAAATTCTGATCGGCGTCCTCGCTCTCGCCGCCATTCTGCTGCTCGTCGGCTTCTTCCTCCCCCGGAGCGTCACCACGGTGCGCACCGCCGAGATCGCCGCCGCACCGGAGCGCATCTACCCGCTCGTCGCGGCGCCCGCGGAGTGGAAGCGCTGGTCCGCCTGGAGCCAGCGCGACCCGGACCTGCAGATCGAGTACGCGGGACCGCCCGCGGGCGCCGGCGCGTCATGGTCCTGGAAGAGCGGCAGCGAAGGCAACGGCTCGATGACGCTGACCGAGGCCGAGGAGCCGAGGCGCGTGGCGTACGAGCTCCGGTTCGAGGGATTCGACGAGCCGTCCACCGGCGAGATCGCGCTGGAGCCTGCGGGCGCCGGCACCCGCGTGCGCTGGACGATGCACGCGGACATGGGGAACGGGCCGGTGGGCCGCTGGTTCGGAGTGTTCCTTCCCGGGATGGTGGGAAAGGACTTCGACGCGGGGCTCGCCAGCCTCAAGCGTCTGGCCGAGGGCGCGAGCTAGCCGCGCCGCGCCCGCTGATCCAGCGTGCTCCGCACCGCGTTCGTGAGGAGCTCGGCCGGAAACGGCTTCTCGAGCAGGATCCCGTGCTCGCCGGGATCGCCGAACGCGGCGAGTGATTCCCGAGGCTGACCCGACACGAAGACGAACCGGAGCCTGGGATTCGTGCTGACCGCGCGCCTGGCCAGCTCCGTCCCGGTCATTTCCGGCATCGCCACGTCGGTCACCACCAGGTCGATCTGACCGCCGCGCGTTTGCAGCATGCGCAGTGCGTCGGCGCCACCGGCAGCCTCCAGGGTGCGGTAGCCCTGATCCGAGAGTTGCCGCACCAGTACCTGTCGCACTGCCGGCTCGTCGTCCACCACCAGGACCGTTTCGGTGCCGCCGGCCGTCCTCACCGGGGCCGGCTCCGCAGCGGGCACGGGCGGATCCACGGCTGGAAGCGCAAGGCTGAGGGTGGTTCCCTTGCCGGGAGCGCTGCTCACCCAGATCTCGCCGTTGCTCTGCGCGACGATCCCCTCCACCACTGAGAGCCCGAGCCCCGATCCGCTCCCGACCGGCTTGGTCGTGAAGAACGGCTCGAAGATGCGCCCGCTGATGGCCGGATCGATGCCGCTGCCGATGTCGGTCACCGACAGGATCACCACGGCCTCCCCGTCCTGCCACTGCCGGCCGAGCCGGCCGAGGGTGACGGGCGCGACGTCACGTCGGGTGCCAATCGTGACCTGGCCGCCGCCCGGCATGGCGTCGCGCGCGTTGATGGCGAGGTTGAGGAGGATCTGGATGAGCTGGGTGCGGTCCGCGCGCACCCAGGCCGCGCCCGGATCGAGCTGCAGGCGCAGCTGGTACTCGGGGCCGAGCAGCCGCAGGAGCATGCTGTGGGACTCCCGAACCAGCGCACCGAGCTCGACCGGCTCCGCTCGCAGAAGCTGGCGGCGGCTCAACGCGAGCAACTGGCGGGTGAGCTGCGCCACCCGGTCCGCCGCGCGGCGAACCTCGCCGAGATCCCACCGCTGGTCCGCGCTGAGGTTCGCCCCGTGCAGCACGTAATCGGCGAGGCCGAGCACCACGGACATCTGGTTGTTGGTCTCGTGGGCGATGCCCCCGGCCAGCCGACCGACGGACTCCATCCGCTGGGCCCGCTCCAGCTGCGCCCGCGCCTGCCGCTGCTCGGTCACATCCACGAACGCGCCCACAGCGCCCCGCACGGCGCCGGTGGAGTCGAACAGCGGGGTGGCGCTGCCGTACACGAACCTCGAGGTGCCGTCGTCGAACGCGATTTCCAGCTCGATGCCGCTCACCGGTTGCCCGGTGCGGCACGCGACCTGGACCGGCAGCTCCTCGGGCTCGAGGTCCACCCCCTCGCGCCGGAACCGGTAATGGGTCGGACGTCCGGCGCTCGATTGGGTGAGCGACACGTTGGCGTCCATCGGGACACGAAGCAACTGGTAGGCGGCTGGGTTGCCGGTGATGCGTTGGCAGCCGGCATCGTGCGCAATCATCACCCCGGCCGGCGCCGCGGCCATCACCGCCTCGAGCTCTTCGGCCCGCGAGCGCGCCCGCGTCTCGCTCTCCCGAAGGGCTCGGTCTGCGCGCCGAAGGCGGAGGAACGCGCGCACCGTGCCGAGCAGCACCGCCGGGTCGACCGGATGCACCAGGTAGCCGTCGGCGCCTCCTTCCAGGCCGTACGCTATGTCGCTCGCCCCGGTGTAGGTGGCGGACAGGTGCAGGACCGGAATCGCGCGCAGGATGGGGTCGGCCTTGAGCCGCCGGCACACCTCGTACCCGTCGAGCTCGGGCATCCGGATATCGAGGATGATGAGATCCAGCTCGGGAGTAGCGGCCTCGAGACCCTGGCGACCGTCAACGGCCTCGTGGACGGTAAACCCGGCCTTCCGGAGCAGCCGAACGACCGTGTATCGGTTCGCCTCGTTGTCGTCGACGACGAGGATCTCTCCCGCGGTGGCCGCATCAGTCGTCAAGCACGCCTGCCTTCACCCACCGCGGGCGACCCCGAACCCCGGGCTGCAGCGCCACGGCGAACGCGTCGGCCAGCGTGGCCTTGGTCACCACGTCGCCGAGCTCGACGCCGAGATGCACGATCGTCTGCGCTATCTGGGGCCGGATACCGCTGATGATGCACTCCGCCCCCATCAGCCGTGATGTCGATGATCGCCACATCGGCGCCGGTCCCTACGATCCGCTGAAGCAGGCTTTCCATCACCACCTGGGTGCGCGCGCTGTCCAGCGTGCCGATCATCGGGAGCGCCAGCACCCCGTCCCAGAGCTTCACCACCGGCGTGGAGAGCTCGAGCATCTCGCGCTGCTGGCGAAGGATGATCTCCTCCCGGCTCCTCGTGAACACGTCCGTCGTATGAAGTCCGAGCTGATCGAGCACGGCCGTCGCCGTCCAGGTCTCGTCCGCCAGGGCGGCGGGGTCTTTCGCGAATTCCTGGCTCAGGCGGGCGAACAATGGACGCTTGAGCGACAGCACGAAGCTCGCCGTCTGCGCTGGTGTGAATCCCTGCCGGGCGCGGGACTGCGAGACTCCGGTCAGCATCTCGAGCACGTTTCGCCAGGCCGGGCCCTGGATGTTTTCCAGGTCGCCGGACTGCGCCGCCTGCCGGAAGAGGGCCAGGAACTCGCGGCTCTGCTCCCGGAGGTCGGTTTCGGAGATCCGCCCTCGCTGCGCGGCCAGGAGGGGCGTCTGGTCGCTGACCCAGGCATTGAGCAGCTCGGATTCGTGGGTCCTGAGGATCTCGGGAATTCTGGTCGCACGCTGCGGGGTCACGGTGGGCGTCCCTCCGGAAGACGTCGGCCGAACGCAGGGCAAGTGAGAGTGGGGCGATAGGCTATACCCTGTGTCTGGGGAGCGCAACTAGCCCCGCCGCTTGCGTGGCCGGGGTCCATGCGGTATGGTATTTCGGTGTTTGTTCGGATCGGAGGGAGACCTTCGGGATCACTCCACGATGAAGCGCCACGGGGCGTCCGGGCCGTCGCTCTGCCGCTATCCGCTATCCGCTATCCGCCCCCAGCTCGGCCGCCGCTCGGCGCGTCGCGCGATGCACCGAGCGACCGCGACACGAGCGGATAGCGGATAGCGGATAGCGGATAGCGGATAACCG
>JBOHSY010000116.1:0-3110 GCA_050733355.1 Gemmatimonadales bacterium
GGCCCGGCGTGTGCCGCACGGTCGCGATGAAGAACCAGACGCTGACAGCGACGAGCACCGCCGCGACGCCCCAGCGGACAGCGGGCCAGAGACTCTTCATCGCCGGCCTCAGACCTGCTGCTTGGCCGCGCGGAGGGCGCGGACGATCGAATCGACGTTCTCGCCGAATCGCCTGTCCACTTGCCGGGTGTGGATGCGCCCCTGCTTGTCGATGACCACGTACCCCATCTCCGGCATGCCCATGGAGTCGCCGTACATCGCGAAGGCGCGGACCACCGCCATGCGCGGGTCGGAGAGGATGGGGAATGGCAAGCCCAGCTCCTTGATCAAGCGGGCGGCCGCGTCGGTGCTGTCTCCGCTGATGCCCAGCACGGCGGCGCCCTCGGCCGTCAGGGCCTCGACCTTGTTCGGCAGCTTCCCGAGCTGCTCGCGGCACATCGCTCAGCCCGTTCCCATGTAGAAGATCAGTACGATCTCTTGCTTGCCGACGAAGTCGTCGAGCGTGTACACCTTGCCGGTCGATCCCATCAGGTTGAAACGGGGAGCGGGCTCGGGTGCCGCCCGCGCTGCGTTCCACTGCCAGGCGCCGACGCCGCCGGCCGCGAGCACCAGCACAGCGATGCCGGCGGCGACCCAGCGCGAGCGGCGGCGCATGAACCAGCCCCGCGGATGTCCGGACCCGCCCTTTCTCCTCTGTTCGAGCCTCGCCCTCGCCTGGCGTCCCATAACACCTCCATCCCTACTTGTTCACGTACCGTTCGAGCGCCGCGGCGAACTCTTCCGGCCGCTCTCGCGCCGCGCCGCCAGCGAAATCCACCCGCGTGCCGCGCGGCGTCCGCGGATCGAGCGGGTTGAACCGGGCCTCGACGCGAAACGTCGCCCGCCCCACGGCGACCCGGAGCGGCTCCAGGACGTCCTCGTCGTGGAGGTGCAAGATCACCAGATAGAAGCCGTCGCCGTCGGTCTCGGTCTCGTACGCGAGCCCGGTCTTCTCGCGGACGACCCGCACGACGGTCCGGGCCAGTGGACGCCCGGTCGCATCGCGGACGGTCCCGAGGACCACGTAGCGGTGATCGACCGCGTGCGTGGCCTCGACCGGGGTCGCCAGCGAGAGCGCGAGCGCAATCGCGGCGGCGGCGAGCGCCGGGCTCACAGGGCACCTCCTTCGAAACCGCCGCCCATGATCAGGCCTCTATCAAAACGTGAGGACCCTGTCCGCACCGGCGATCTCTTCCAGCAGAAAAGCCGTCAGCCCGCGCACCTCGACGCCGTCCAGCAGATGCTCCGCGCGCACCCCGCAGATCGCCATCGAGGAGCTGCAGGCGTAGAGTCTGACGTCTCCCATCTCCCGAACCTCCCGGAGAAGGGACGGGAGGTCGATGAGCCCCTGGGCGGAGAGGCGTTCGAGCACCGCCTCCTCATGGCCGCGATAGACCTCGGACAGGTTCATGTCCTTCGCTCCGGTCTTGGTGACCTTGAACACCGCTTCGTCGCGGAAAAAGACCCTCACCGCGATTCCGGAGCCGACCGCGGCCATGAGGAGCGTCGCGACCTGAACCAGGCTGTTGAAGTTTCCGCGCGAGGCGATGACGGCCAGGATCTTCACGGTCCGTCTCCTTTCGGGGTTCGCGCGTCATTCGGCCGCTCGCTTCTGGACAAAGGAGACGATGACGGAACCCCAGCGGGCGTCGGGCTCGCGCCGGTGCCCGAGGAAGCGGTGCCCGGTGTTCCGGCACCAGGCCGGGTAGTCGTGCTCGGCGGCCGGGTCCGTGGAGACGATCCTGACCACACCGGCCGGGGGCACGGTCAGCATCGTCCGCATCAGCCGGAAGATGCCCTGAGCGCAGAGCATCCCCCGGCTGTCCACGACGGCCGCGACCGCGCCCTCATCGACCGGAATAGGCTCGCGACCTACCAGTTCCATACCGTATCGAATCGATCGATGAATTTTCCGTACTCCCGGCGGCTCAGGAGCTCGACGCCCTCGACGAGGTCGCTCGCAGCGATGCCGCGCTCATCCACGTCCTCCTTGACCGCGTAGACTGGGATCCCGCTGTCCTTGACCGCGCGGACGTCGGTCTCGATCAGGAACCCAGGTTGCACCTTGCCTCCGGCAATCTCGATGCCGGTTCCCTCCTGGCCCCTCACCGCGTAGTTCACGGCGTCCTCGGCCAGAAGCAGCGTCATCTGCGCGCCGGCCACCGGCGCGAAGGCGGAGGCGAAGAGGCCGATGTCCGAGTCCTCCAGGTTGCCGTACTCGGTGCGCGAGAGCACCGACAGAATCTTCTTCGGCATCGCGTCCTCCTCTCGTCAATGCGCGCCGATCAGCAGCGTCTTGTCCGCCGCCTCGGTCCACTTGTAGATATCGGCCAGCGTGCCGTGCACGACCGGGTCCAGGTGATAACCCTGTGGAACGCCCCGTTCCACGCAGCAGAGCCCTCAGACGTACCAGTTCAGGCGCGGGTCCTCCTTGCCCTTTTCCAGCAGCCGCTCGACAAACTCGGCCGTGGTCGAGTGCGCCTTGCCGGCGTCGGTGTGATGCTCGGCCTTGTCCTTCCAGATCGGGTCGTCATGCTGCTTCTGGGCCTTGGCGCTCAGCAGAACCGCGTCCTCGTAGGCGAGCACGTTGACGTGGTAGCCCTTGGAGAGGGCCCCGTCGACCAGCCGGAAGACGCTGAGCGGCGTCTCGCTCCCGTAGGGGCCGGCCGTCAGCGTGATGTGCAGGGTCTTGCGATCAGGCATGTCATCCTCCATCCCATCAGTGCCAGATGGCCTTGTCCGACCGGTCCATCAACAGGTCCAACAGCTCGTCCATGTCGCTCGGCTGCACCGGTTGGGCGACCCGGCCGTCGACGATGCCGCGCTGCCGCATCGACACCCGGTCGGCCAGGACCCTCAGCCCCTGTTTCTCGGCCTCGCGCAGCAACCGCTCGCCGGCCGCAAAGTTCCGCCGGCCGGCGAACACCGCATCCTGCAGCAGGTACACGGTGACCTCGTGGTTCAGCTCTCGCAGCTGCCGGCCGATCTCGAACGCGTAGTCGCCTCCGTCGAGCGGACTCCTCGTCTCGATCAACAGATACTTCGCCATCTGCCCTACCTCCTCCCATGAG
>JBOHSY010000117.1:0-4097 GCA_050733355.1 Gemmatimonadales bacterium
GACGCAGCAGCGCCGCGTCCGTCCCATGGCTGGTGAGCACGGACGGCGTCCCGCGCGGCAGTGCCATCCCGGCGGGAATCCACCAGTGTGCGTGCACCACGTCGGCTCCCGCGCGCACTTCCCGGCGGACCGCGCGCCGGAATGCGCGCCAGAGATCGACCAGCGCCACGAGACCACCGGGCGTGCGGATCGCTTGCTGCATGCGGCCGCTGTAGGCCAGCGTCTCGCGCGCCGGCACGGCGTAGCGCACCCGCTGGACCTGGATGCCGCCCTGCGCGTCGGCGCCGCCCTTCCCCGCGTCGCTCGGCGCGATGACCCGGACCTCGTGGCCGCGCCGGATCAGCGCCGCCGCGAGCGTGGCGAGGAACGACCCCGAGAGGTCGCCCGGCCAGCGCGGATAATTGTGGGTCACGAAGACGACCCGCACCGGCTAGTCCCGGCCGTCCCCGAGCCGCGCGAGCGTGCGGGCGATCTCGCGGTTCTCCTCCCGCAGCCCGGCGATCATCTCGCCGACGAAGCCGAATCCGAAGAGGGCGACCCCGCTGATCACCATGGTCTCGACGAGATTGAGGAAGGGACGAAACCCGATGCCGTACCCGAAGCGGAGCACCAGCGCCACGACGCCGACGAGGAAGCCGACGCCGAACAGCACCGCGCCCACCACGCCGAAGAAGAGCATGGGCTTCCGGCCGAAGCGCAGCTGGAACCACACCGAGAGGAGATCGAACACGCCGATCGGGATGCGGCGCCAGTTGAATTTGGACACCCCGGCCTTGCGCGGATGGAGCGCCACCGGATGCGACGTGAGCCGGAACCCGTCCGCCGCGGCGATGACCACCATGTACCGATGCCAGTCGGGCCGGAGCGGCACGCCCGCGAGCACGCCCCGGCGCCACGCCTTGACCGAATTGAGATCGGTCACCGCGATCCCGAAGAGCCGGCGGCAGAGCCAGTTGTAGACCCCGGAGACGAACGCCTTCTCGTACCGCCCCTGCTTGGTGCCGGTGACGATGTCGGCGCGGCCCGCGAGGATCGGCTCGACCAGCGGCGGGATGTCCTCGGGCAGGTACTGAAGATCGGCGGGATAGAACACGAGGATCTCGCCGCGGGCCGCGTCGCTCGCCGAACGGAGCGCGTCGGCGATGCCGCGCTGGCGGCGATGGGTGACGACCCGCAGGAAGGGGAACCGTCCCTGCAGCTCGCGGAGCACGCGGTCGGTGCCGTCGCGCGAGCCGTCGTCCACGACGACCACCTCGAACGAGAAGCTCGTGGGTTCGAGGGCCGCACCGCAGCGCTCCACGAATTCGGGGAGGTTCAGCGCCTCGTCCTTCGCCGGCACGAGCACGCTGACGTCCACGACGTCCGCGGGGCCGGCCGGGAGGGTCATACGCGCTTCCGCATCCTCGCGGGGAGAATCCCGAGCTGGTCGCGGTACTTGGCCACCGTGCGGCGTGCGATCTGGATCCCCTGCTCCTGGAACAGATGCACGATCTGCTGATCGGTGAGCGGCTTCGACGGGTTCTCCTCGCCGACCATTTTCTGGAGCTTCGCGCGGATGGAGCGGGCGCTCGCGTCCTCGCCCGACGCGGTGGAGAGCGCGCTGGAGAAGAAGAACTTGAGCGGAAGCACGCCGCGCGGCGTCTGTACGTACTTCTCGTTGGTGACCCGGCTGACGGTGCTCTCGTGCATGTTGATCACCTCGGCCACCTCGCGGAGCGTGAGCGGCTTGAGGTACTCGATGCCCTTCTCGAAGAAGTCGCGCTGACGATCGACGATGAAGTTCATCACCTTGAGCATGGTCTGCCGGCGCTGCTCGATGGCCTGGATCATCCAGTTGGCGCTGTTCAGCTTGGCGGCGATGAACTCGCGATTTTCCTGGGTCAGCTTCTTCTTGTCCCGCGCCACCTCCTGGTACGCCCGGCTGAGCCGGAGCCGCGGCATTCCCGTGTCGTTGAGGAACACGTGGTAGCGGTCACCGATCTTCTCCACGATGAGGTCGGGAATGATGTATCCGTCGCTCCGCTCGGAGTACTTGAGGCCCGGCTTGGGGTCGAAGCGCGCGAGCTGGTCGGCCGCGGACTGCACCGACCCGGGATCGACGGCGAAGCGCTTGGCGAGATCGTTCCAGCGATGCGCTTTCAGGTCGTCGAACGCCTCCGCGACCAGCCGATAGGTGAGGGAGCCCGCATCACCCAGCTCCCGGAGCTGGAGCAGCAGGCATTCGCGGAGGTCGCGGGCACCGACCCCCGGCGGGTCGAGCTGCTGGAGAACGGCGAGCATCGCCTCCGCCTCCGCCAGAGTGTAGAGCCCGGCTGGCGGAAGAGCAGAAGAGCCGAGGAGCGGAAGGGCAGATGAACTGCTCTCCGACGATGGGTCGACCTGCTCGTCGGCTCCTCTGCTCGTCTGCTCTTCCAGCTCGTCGGCCTCTGGGGAATCGGCTGCGCCATCGAGGTGCGAGGCGACGAGCTGATTCACCGACGCGAGGATCTCCTCCAACGCGGCCGCGAGGTAGCCCTCCTCGGTCAGGTTGCCCAGAAACTCCTCGGCAAGGAGCCGCTGGCGCGGCGACAGCTCCATGAGCTGGAGCTGCTCCCGCAGATGATCGGTGAGGTTCCGGGTCTCGACCGTGACCGGCTCGGTGTACTCCTGCACCTCGAACTGCTCGCGGGTGCCGCCGACGTCGAACCCGTTGAGCAGGATTTCCTCCCAGTCCATCTCGTCCTGCTTCTTCGCCTCCTCCTTCTCGGTTTCCGGCGCCTTCTCCTGCTGCTCGGCGTTCTCCTCCTCCGGCTCGAGCAGCTCGAGGAACGGATTCGCCAGCAGCTCCTGCTTGAGATGCTGCTGGAGATCCATCATGGGCATGTACAGCATGTCCATGGCCTGGTACAGCCGCGGGTTGACCCGCAGCTCCTGGCGCAGGCTGGTCTGCTGGGAGAGTCCGGTGCGGAGGCTCACGCCGCGTTCTCCAGCCGGGCCCGAAGGCGTGAGGTGAGCGTGGGCCCCAGGTACAGCTGGGCCACGCGGTCGTCGTAGACCAGCTCGCGGACCGTGCCAGCTGCCTGCACCCTGCCCTCGAACATGATGTAGGCGCGATCCACGATGTCGAGCGTCTGCTCCACATTGTGGTCGGTGATCAGCACGCCGATGCCGCGGTGGCGAAGCCCGGCGACGATGGTCTGGATGTCGTGCACGGCGATGGGGTCCACGCCGGCGAACGGCTCGTCGAGCAGCATGAATCTCGGCTCCGTCACGAGAGCGCGGGTGATTTCCAGCCGGCGGCGCTCGCCGCCGCTCAGTGCGTACGCCTTGACCTTCCGCAGATGCCGGATGCCGAGCTCGTCGAGCATCCGCTCGAGCTGGCGATGCCGCTCGTCGCGGCGAAGCCGGCGCGTTTCCAGAATCGCCAGAATGTTCTCCTCCACCGTCATCCGACGGAAGATCGAGGGCTCCTGCGCGAGATAGCCGATGCCGGCGCGCGCGCGCCGGAACATCGGGGCCCGCGTGAGGTCGCGGCCATCCAGCACCACCGCGCCGGCCTCGGGACGGATCAGCCCGGTGAGCAGATAGAAGGTGGTCGTCTTCCCCGCGCCGTTCGGCCCGAGCAGCCCGACGATCTCGCCCTGCTCCAGCCGAATCGACACGTGATCGACCACTCGCCGTCCGCGGTAGCTCTTCCCGAGCTCGCGCCCCTCGAGCACGCTGCCGGTGCCGCGCGGGCCACTCGGCGTGCCGACCGCGGCGGCCCGCTCGGCCAGGGCGAGCAAGGCGTGGGACGCACTCGCGCGATCCTGCCGCGCTTCGGCCCACCACGCGCCGGCCGCCGCGATGTCGGTCCATCCCCCGCCGGCGCCGTCGTGAATCCAGCCGTCGGTTGCCAGCCGCGGCAACACCGAGCTGGCGACGTGGTCGCGGACCGACTCGCCCAGCCCCTCGGCGGGGCGGTACACCCGGAGATACCCCTCGCGGTACGACAGGAGCAGCGGGTCCAGCCCGGCGCGGCCCTCGAGGTCCGCCGCCTGCACCAGCGCGGCCAGCGCGAGCGGGACCGACGGATCGGCGCCCTCGAGCCGGGCCAGCCAGCCGGCGGCGCTCACAGC
>JBOHSY010000118.1:0-3170 GCA_050733355.1 Gemmatimonadales bacterium
CGCGCGAGGCCCCGCGGCTCGGCTTGGCACGAGCCCTGGCGAGCGGCCGCATCAGCTACAGGAGGGTCGGCATGCGCGCGTACTTACAGATCTCCGGCACTCTGTTTGGGCTCATCGCCTTGGGCCACTTGCTCCGCCTCGTGCGGCACTGGCCAGACGATCTGGCGGGCTATGTCGTGCCTCTTTGGGCCTCGTGGCTGGGACTCGTCCTCGCGGGCGGACTGAGCATCTGGGCCCTGTGGCTGGTCCGGGCTGCGCGGCGCGTTGTTTGACGCGCTATCCAGGCTGCCGCCTAACCAGCGCATGCAGCTGACGGGCGCTCCCGTGGCGGGGGCGGGCGTAGCCCAAGTTTCCGATCCACGGTAGATCATAGAATTCGTATCAGCGGGGCTGATCGCCCGCAGCTGATGCGCGATCCGTTAGGCAACTCCAACTTCGGAGCGACCATGGGGTATGACCGAGCAGCCTTCAAGGAGCATTTGGACGAAGCGGCAACGGCCGACTTGTCCTACTACGAGTTCGACAGCCTCTGGAAGGCCTTCAACGTCTACTACGCATCGCTGCACAGAGCCGACGATCCGTCTCACGTCGATGAGATTGACCTCATCCAGCGGGCTATACAGTCGATTCCGGCGGATAAGCGGGCTTCTATACTATCCCAGACCCTCACGACGCGCTTCCGCCGAATCGAGCCCATAGCGGACGCTCAAATGTGGACCCGATTCGACAGGCGCATGACGGGCCGGCACATGAAGGCGCGTCGTGCGCTCGACGAGGTGTGGGCCGGGGCCCCGGCGGAGGCTAAGCACCTCGAGGCAGTGGCCGACGTTCTCTATCTTGTCCGCTGCAACATGGCCCACGGGCACAAGCTGAGGTATCGCGAGCGCGACACTCAGGTGTTCGAGGCCACGCTGCCGATCCTTCGCGCTCTCGTGGCATAGTTTGCCTGAAGATCAGCAAGCGGCGGTGAGCGGTCGGAGAGATCCTTGACGGATTAGACCGGAGACATGGTTGACAGTCTCCGGCGGCGAGTGAGCCGGCCTCGATCATCTTCAATCCGGCCGGTGCGTTCTGAGAAGCGCCCGAGCTTCACGCTTCGATAGTATACGTCCCAGAGCCCGTCGGCGACCGCTTCGAGGCCGACGGTTTCCTCGGCGAGGACGTGGCTGACGTTGACCCAGGCCTTCTGCCAGCGGATGCCGCCGTTGCGGCTGACCTTCCGGAGCTCGAAGTGCCCGGGATAAGTGAGTGGCTCGACCGGGCCGCGGTAGGATCGCGGCGAGGGTCGATAGAGCGTCGCCGGGGGCTGCATGCCCAGGCTCTCGTGCGGGCGCTCCGCATTGAACTCCGCGCGGAAGGCATTGAAGCAGCGCTGCTGGGCGCGGTGATCGGCCGCGGGCGGTCGAGTGGTGGCGGCCTTGAGCGTGCGGTGCATGCGCTCGTGCCGGGGATTCTGCTCCGGATGGCCGGGCTCGATGAGCTCGGGATGGATGCCGCACTGCAGGAACCACACGCTCAGCTGCGAGAGCCGCGCGAGCGCACAACTGGCAAACGGCGCCCCGTTATCGGTGCGGATTCGCTCGGGCAGCCCGTAGGCCTGGAAGAGCCGAGTGAGCACGGGGCGCACGAGCGCTCGCGTGGGCTGGAGGAGCGCCTGGCAGCCGAGCAGATAGCGGCTGTAGTCGTCGGCCACCGTGAGCGGGTAGCAGTAGGCGCCGTCGCGGGTGCGGAACTGGCCCTTGAAGTCGAGGGTCCAGAGCGCATTCGGGGCGCCGGCGATGGTGCCGGGACGACCGGGGTGCGTGAGCGCTCGGCGGCGGCGCCGGCCACGGATCAGGCCCCGGCGGGTGAGCCAGAGGCCGACGGTGCTCGGAGCGGGCCACGGCGCGGTGGGGGCGCGCCGGCGCACGAGCCAGAGGAGCTTCTTCGGTCCCCATGTGGGATGACGCT
Source organism: Gemmatimonadales bacterium (assembly GCA_050733355.1). Classification (GTDB taxonomy): domain Bacteria; phylum Gemmatimonadota; class Gemmatimonadetes; order Gemmatimonadales; family GWC2-71-9; genus DASQPE01. The sequence goes on from JBOHSY010000118.1 coordinate 1,951, forward strand.
GGCGGGCCTCGACGAGTTGGTCAATGACCACACTGGGCGTCTGGCGTGGTGAGTGATGCGGTCGCCGCGAATGGGTCTCGAGGCCGGCCCGGCCCTCCCGGCGGTAGCGGGCGAGGACCGCGTAGCCGGTCTCCCGGCTCACGCCGTAGCGGGCACAGAGCGCGGAGAAGGAGAAGACCCCGAGCTCGAAGTCACGGATGAAGAGTAGGCGCTGACTCATGGCTGACGTCGTGCTCCACGGCATGGGGCACCTCCTGGTGCCCGTGAACCTGCAGCGGAGTGTCAACTATGTCTCCGGTCTATTCTGTCAGGGGTCTCTCCGGTCCGTACCAGGGCGCGGCCTAACCAGCGCATGCAGCTGACGGGCCACTGTGGGGCTTAACCTCCAGTGCACGTCAGCATCGCTGTGGCCGCTGTGGAGGCGTTGGTTTGTCTGATGCGGGCAGTCACCGCCCGCAGCTGATGCGCGGCCGTTAGCCAGACCAGACGATCTCCGAGAAGTGCGAACGCTGAGGGCCTAGGTTGAAGCACCCATCCTCTGTGCGCCTTCACCACGGTCTCTACGAGGTCCACTTGCCGGTGACGGATGTGGATCGGGCCGTCGCGTTCTACGTGGAGAAGCTGGGATTCGAGCTAGGCTTCGGCGAGAGACACGGCTCAAGCGCGCTGCTCCTTTATACCAAGGGAGACTGGCGCTGGATGCTCGGGCTGTTCCGTGTGGACACCGTGGTGCACCGGTCGGCGGCCGAGTACCACATCTCGTTTCGCATCGCCGAGCAGGACGTCGACCAGATGGTGCCGTACCTCCGGGAGCAAGGGATCGATCCCGTCCATCCGCCAACCGCCCCGGTACAGGGCCCCATGACCGAACCGATCGTGCACGGCTGGATGCCGGCCGCAGCGGTCTTCTTCAGGGACCCCGACGGCCACCTACTCGAGCTCATCGCGGAGCTAAGCGATCCACCACGCCCTGAGGTCTTGTATCAACCGCTGAGTGAGTGGCGGACCCTCGGTAACCCGGCTGGCTAACACGCATTTGGAGCTGGCGGGGCCGCCCGCGCTGGAGCGGGGCCGAGACCCGACAGTAAACCGAGAGCGCGGGCGTCCCCGCAGCTCAAATGCAGTCCGTTAGCCAGCCTGCCGGAGTCACGCTCGAGTCCCACCATGCGCCGTGTCCGATACCGCGTAGCGATGAGCCTGGACGGCTACATTGCCGGCCC